>WRDW01000001.1 GCA_009779995.1 Oscillospiraceae bacterium
GTGCCCTTCGTGGCCCAATAGGGGAAGACGTTGAGGTAGAAGCCCATGCGCTCCTTGCGGGTGGAGTAGAACTTCACGGGGGTCTGCCTGTCGGCCCGGCCGATGAACAGGGCGTAGAGCGCGCCGTACTGCTCCTCCCAGATCTGCCCCGCCACGCGCTTGCCGGTGAAGTTGCCCACCAGCAGCTCGCCGGGATACACAATCGTCTTCTTCTTTTGCAGCACATGGCGCAGCCTCTCCGCCCTGTGGATGTGCACGGGCTTGGAGAACCCATCAAACTTTTTATAATATTCAGTCTTGAGCCGCGAGACCTCAAAACAAATCGACCGCGGAGCCTCGCGTATGGCCCTCTGCACCTCCAGCACGCGCGGCGTGAACCTGGCCTCGGGGGGGCTTTGCGCGAGATCGTCGCTGCGGACGCCCACGCCGTGCTTTTTGAAGAGCTCTACCCCGTTCTTCAGCGAGCGCAGGCTGTCCTCCCCGGTGATGCCCAGCAGGGGGACTTCCAGCCCCAGCTTGGCGGCCTTGGTCTCGTACATGCTGTGGTAGCGCATGAGCTCGACAGCGCCAAAGCCCAGGCCCTTGATATGCGCCGCCATGGCCGCGATTTGCTCTTCACTGTCATTCATGCCCGGCACCATCAGCACGCGCATTTTAATGTTCGCGCCGAGCGCCGCGAGCTTTTCCAGGTTGCCCAGGATGAGCGCGTTGTCCCTGCCTGTCAATTCGTTGTGCAGCGCGCCGTCGATGGCCTTCAGGTCAACGACAAACAGGCCTATATACGGCATGAGCGCTTCGATGCGCTCCCAGGGGGCGCACAGGGAGGTCTCCGCCGCCACGGGGATGCCCTCCGCCGCGAGCGCCTCCAGGAGCGCCAGCAGGCTCCCGGCGTCCTGCATAAAGGGCTCCCCGCCCGAGAGCGTCACCCCGCCGCCGGTGGCCCGGTAGTATTCCGCGTCCCGCAGAACGACCTCGGCGATGCCCTCGGCTGTCAAGTTTTCGTCGCCCGGCTGGGGCACGGCGTCCAGGAGCTCCGGGTTCTGGCACCACCGGCAGCGCAGGGCGCAGCCCCGGAAGAAGATCGTCGCGCGAAGCCCCGGCCCGTCGTGCACGCAGCTGCGCTGCACCCGGACGACCCGCAGTGCCGTCCTCGTCTGTGTCATTGTCATATTGACCGCCTCCCATACTAATCTAGGTTAAGTATAGCACAGGAGGCGGGGGAAATCCAGTGTTTTTTTGAAAATGTGATTGGGTCACAGTCTGTAAAAACGCCCCGCCGCGTCGCCGCGGCGGGGATCACAATCCCGGTGAGCGCCAGCGGTTCGTCGGCGGTTCGCCGGCAGTCGCTTCGGCGGGTACGCCGATGATGTTCGTCACGTCCCGCAAAAAGTCCGATACCCGCAAGCCGCGCCAGCAGGCAGCTTTGCATATTCCTCCTGGCTTTGCGTATATTCATATGGATCGCGCAGGGCGTTTTGGAATTGCTCTATCAGGCTGAGATCACCCTGCCCGGCGGCGGCCAGGGCTTCCTCCATGCGATGG
This sequence comes from Oscillospiraceae bacterium, assembly GCA_009779995.1. GTDB lineage: Bacteria > Bacillota > Clostridia > Oscillospirales > Acutalibacteraceae > WRMQ01. The sequence goes on from WRDW01000001.1 coordinate 1,543, forward strand.
TTCCTCGGAATGACAGCCGGGTTGTTGCGCTTCATGAGCGCCTGCTCAATGGGCCGTTGCCGCCATTTTTCATGCCAATGCGCAAACGCAGGCCCGAGCTCCCCGCCCAATGTCAAAGAGCGGAAGGTGTTCGTATAGTCCGCCCGCGTTTGCTGCATCAATTCTAAAAGCTCGTCGATCAGCGCTTCATCTTCCGCTTGCGCTTCAAGCAGGCCCAGCTTCGCCCTCATGCCCGCAAGCCAATAATTCTCATGCAAAGCCCAAAAGCCCACAATCTCTTCTTGCGCGATTCTGACAGCCTCGTCCTGATTTTCATGCAAAAGCGGCAGCAGTGTCTCGGCGAAGCGAGCCAAATTCCATGCGGCCATTTTGGGCTGTTTCTCAAAAGCATAGCGCCCCTGTGTATCAATGGAGCTGAACACCGTCGCCGGGTGGTAGGCATCCATGAACGCGCAGGGGCCGTAGTCGATGGTTTCGCCGCTGACGGCCATGTTGTCCGTGTTCATCACGCCGTGGATGAAACCAATGAGCTGCCACCTGGCGATTAGCAGCGCCTGGCGGTTTATGGCTTCTCTCAGCATTTGCGGATACGTCAGGCCGGGGAAGTGGCGCTCTATGGTATAATCTGCCAGTCGGCGCACATCTTCGGGCGTGCCAAAACGCGCGGCATATTGAAATGTGCCCACCCGGATATGGCTGGACGCGACGCGCGTCAAGATCGCGCCGGGCAAGTTTTTTTCGCGCCTGACGGTTTCGCCTGTCGCGGCGACCGCCAGGCTCCTGGTCGTGGGGATGCCCAGGGCGTGCATGGCCTCGCTCATGACATATTCCCGCAGCATGGGCCCCAGGGCGGCGCGCCCGTCGCCGCCGCGGGAATAGATCGTCCGCCCGGAGCCTTTCAGTTGTATGTCAAAGCGCTCACACGAACTTGTAATTTGCTCTCCGAGAAGAAGCGCGCGCCCGTCGCCGAGCATGGTAAAATACCCGAATTGGTGCCCGGCGTAGGCCTGCGCGATGGGCTGCGATCCTTCGGGGATCGCGTTCCCGGCAAAAACTTCAGGCTCCGGCGGCACGCCCAAGGAAGCCGCAAGCGCATGATTGAAAATGACCAGCCTTGGGCTGCGCACAGGGCTCGGGGCTTGCTTCGAATAAAAATGCGCGGGCAGCTTCGTGTAGCTGTTGTCTAAATTCCACTTAACCGGCATGGGAAACCTCCGGCATTTCCGCCCGCTCCAGGGCCTTCATCGCCGGGCCGCCGCCCGCAATGACCGTGTTCGTGCTGATATTCCCCGAAAGGGGCGTGAAATGGGGGAGCAGTGTCTCCTGCCAGATTGATTGATGCATGTGGCCCTCCCTGTTTTTCGTTAGTTTTTGAAGGAAGGGGCGGGTTATGCATGATCCTCCAAACGCATATAATTTCCTGGAGGTGATTATTTTGACTGAGAAAAACATACGCATGACCGATTCTCTGGGCCGCCCCATCGGCGACGACGACAACATGCTCACCATTGGCCGTGACGGCCCCGCGCTGCTGGAGGACGTGCAGTTCATCGACAAGATCGCGCACTTCGCCCGCGAGCGCATTCCGGAGCGCGTGGTGCACGCCAAGGGTGTCGGTGCCTTCGGCGGGTTCGTGAGCTACTACGACCTGTCGAAGCATACGCGGGCGGATTTCCTTTCAGCGAAGGATAAGAAGACGGAGGTTTTCGTGCGGTTTTCCACGGTCATCGGCGGGCGGGGCTCGGCGGACACCGTGCGTGACCCGCGGGGCTTCGCGGTGAAGTTTTACACGGACGAGGGTATCTATGACCTCGCCGGCAACGACCTGCCCGTCTTCTTCATCCGCGACGCCATCAAGTTCCCGGACGTGATCCACTCGCTCAAGCCCGATCCTGTGACCAACATGGTCAACCCGGTGCGCTTTTGGGATTTCGTCTCCCTGAGCCCCGAGGCCACGCACATGGTCACCTGGCTATATTCCGACCGGGGCACCATCAAGAGCTACCGCCACGTGGACGGCTTCGGCGTCAACACCTTCACCTGGATCAACGCGCTGGGTGAGATTTTCTATGTGAAATATCACTGGAAAACCCAGCAGGGCAGCCAGACCATCAATCGTGCCGAAGCGCAGCAACTGGCGGGCACCCAGCCGGATATCGCCGCGGCCGATCTGCATGACGCCATCGCGGCGGGGGACTTCCCGAAATGGGAGCTCTGCGTGCAGATCATGCATGTCGAAACAGCCGATACCCTGCCCTTCGACCCTTTGGATGACACCAAAACCTGGCCGGAGGACCAGTTCCCGCTCCAGCCCATCGGCATGATGACCCTGAACCGCAACCCCGAAAACTTCTTCGCCCAGGTGGAGCAGGCGTCCTTCTGCCCGGGGAACGTTGTGCCGGGCATCGGCTTTTCCGCCGACAAGATGCTCCAGGGCCGCAGCTTTTCTTACCTGGACGCAGCACGGCATCGCATTGGCACAAATTTTGCGCAGCTGCCCATCAACCGCTCAAAGTCGCCTGTGGCCAACAACCAGCGCGACGGCGCGATGGCCTACGAGATCAACCCGGAGCCCGTCAACTACTCCCCCAACAGCCTGAACGACAACCAGCCACAGCCCGACCCGGCGTTCAACACGGAGGGCCTGTTTATCTCGGGCAAGCCGGTGCGCCAGGCGATTGAGAAGATCGACGATTTCACACAGGCCGGGGAGCGTTACCGTTCTTTAACGCCCCAGGAGCGCGCGGCGCTGTGCGGCAACATTGCCGTGGAGCTGAAGCTGGCCCCGCAGGATATCCAGCAGCGCGTGCTGGGCTGCTTCGCCAAAGCTGACGAACAGTTCGCGGCGGAGGTGCGGGCCGCTATGGCAGGGCAGCGGTAGCTTGGCACGGCAGGCCAATAGAAGACGCAGAATCAGTTCTTGTCACTCAAAGAAAACCTCCTCCGCGGCGCGGCTGTGGTTTAGATCCTCAAACATCGCCTGCACCGTGGTGTTGCCCCGTGTGAGTTTCTTGATCGTCAGGCCGTCGGCCTTGTCGTTGGCCAGGCGGAGATTTTTTTCGGAGAGGCGCAACGATTCCTTGGTTTTTTCCAGACTCCGTATCGCCCTGTCGATCTCCTCCATCGCGGATGCGAGGTTGCTCTGGAAGCGGTCGCGGTTTATCGCGAAGCCCACTTTGAAGGCGTTGATGTTCTCTTCGAAGCCGGCGATGTCCAGGTTCAGGTTCCTCGCCTGGGCCAGCTCTTTCCTGTATTCCAGCGTATGCATGGCCGCGTTGCGAAGAAGCGAGATGATGGGGATGAAAAACTGCGGCCGGATCACGTACATTTTCGGGTAGCGGTGCGATTTATCCACGATGCCGGCGTTGTAGAGCTCGTTGTCCAATTCCAGCAGCGAGACGAGGACGGCGTATTCGCAGTTTTTGTCCGTGCGGTCCTTGTCCAGCTTGCGCAGGAAATCCTCGTTCTTTTTTTTCGCGGCCGTGTCGTCCGCCTCGTTCTTCATCTCGAACATGACGGAGATGACCTCATTGCCCTGCGCGTCGAACTCCCTGTAAATATAGTCCCCCTTGCTGCCGGCCCGGATGTCGCTGTCCTTCTCGAAGGAGGCGTTCTGGAACGCGGTGGCGCGCAGCTTCTCAAACTCGATTTCGCAGTGCTGCTCCAGGGTTTCCCCCAACATCTTGGTGGAAAGCCTAGCCTTGTAGTCCTTGTAATACTCAATATCGGCCTCCCTGGACTTGATCGTCTCGTCCCTGGAGCGGATTGCCTCGTCTTTCTCGGACAGTTTGCTTTCATAGTTCTCCCTCATGCCGTCCATCAGCCCGGCGAGTTCTTTCTCTTTTGCCCCAACGGCGTCCTTGACGGCAAGTGCCTTTGTGGGCTCAAAGGCTTGAATTTCTCCGCGCAGCTGCACAATACTGATTTCGGATTGATTGGTGACCTCTGCTATTGCGAGCGTTTTTTCTGTGTCGGCGGCCTTGAGTTGTTCTTGCAGTCTGGCAATTTCAGCGTCCCTGGCTGCCAGCTCGATGGCCTTCTTGCTCTCCGCGTCCCGCACGGCGAGGGCTTTTTCTTTTTCGCCCGCTTTGACCTGTTCGTCCAGGCGGCCAATCGCCGCGTCCCGCCTGGCCATGTCGGCCAGCAGGGCGTTTTTCGCGTTCGATACCGCCAGGTCCACCGCGCTCTGCATCTCTCTTCGGAAAGACTCCTCCCGCTTGCGCAACTCCTGCGCGAACTCGTGATCGCGCACCTGCTTGACGATGCTCGCAAAGCCGGATTCGTCCACCTTGAACACCTTGCCGCACGCCGGGCATTTGATCTCGTTCACGTTCATCCCCCTTAATTGCTTGGCCGAACGGCCTTTGTAACGCTGCTATTGTAGCACCCGTGGGATGGAAAGTCAAGCCCCGGTTCGTTTGAACCGGGGCGTGCTTTTTCATTTCCAGGGCCTCTCCCGCACGTCGGTCAGCCCCAGCAGGTAGTCCGCCGTGGTATCATGAAACCGCGCCAGGCGAATCAAGACATCCGTTGGGATGTCCCGTTGGCCCAGCTCGTAACTGCAATATGCCCGGCGCGAGCAAGAAAGCACCTTCGCAACCTTTTCCTGTGTCAAATCTGCGTCTTCGCGCAAATCACGGATTCTTCGGTACATCATCATCACCGAAAAAATTCTACACCACTATAAAAATAAACATTGACAAGTGGCACAAAATGAGCCATAATAGTTTGTGAAAGAGGTGCTTTTTATGTACGACAAACAAGAAATCTTCGAGGCATTCTGCAAATACTGCGCTATTCCCGATGAGGATAGCCCGCTGACCGGGTGGGTAATAGACATGCAGATGGAGATTCTTGAAAAAAATTTCGCATTCTATTTTGATTTTTTCAAAGAATATATGCAGATAAGCCCCGGCTCGTCGTGAACCGGGGCTGTGTCGAAAACTTCAGAAAAACGCTGACAACCCAAGTTTTACCTGTTACAATAAGTATGGTGGCGTTGCCTATACGGTAGGCGGTTAAATCCTACCCCCGAAAGGGGGGATGTGAATGGAATACTTGGTGCTACTCGTAGTGATACTGGTTGTTGCCACGGGCTACATTAACGCATCAAAGAAATAACCGCCCCTGAAGCTTCCCGGCTCGGGCGGTTAATTCTTTAACCAAACAAATGGGGGCTAACCGTCTATACGGTGACGCTGCCATTAATTATATTATACATCACTTTTCGCTGGAATGCAAGCGTTAATTGAAAGAATTTGCGAAATTTATGCTGCGAAATCCCCCTACTCCTTCTCCTCCGCCTCCCTGCGCTTGGCGGCCTCCTCTATCACCTTCTGCTGCACCATGGCCGGGGCGTCCTCGTAGCGGGCGAACTCCACGCTGAAATACCCGCGCCCGGCGGTGACGCTGCGCAGCGCCGTGGCGAAGTCGCCCATCTCGGCCAGGGGGACCTCGGCCTCGATCTGCTGCATCTGGGGCTCCTCCGCGGCGCCCATGCCCATCACGCGGCCGCGCCGCTTGGTGATGTCGCCCATGATGTCGCCCATGTTGTCGGTGGGAATCACGGCCACAAGGGTGCCTATGGGCTCCAGGATGGTGGGCGCGGCCTCGGGCATGGTGTTGCGGAAGCACACGTGCGCCGCCGCCTTGAAGGCGATCTCGGAGCTATCCACCGAGTGGTAGGAGCCGAAGTAGAGCACGGCCTTCAGGCCCACCATGGGGTAGCCCGCCAAAAAGCCCTTGGCGACGCACTCGCGCAGGCCCTTTTCCACGGCGGGGAAATACTGCTTGGGCACCGTGCCGCCCACGACCTCCTCGTCGAAAATAAAATCTTCCTCGCAGGGCTCGAAGCGGATGTAGACGTCGCCGTACTGGCCGCTGCCGCCGGACTGCTTCTTGTGCTTGCCCTGCTTCTCCACCTTTTTGCGTATGGTCTCCCGGTAGGCAACGCGCGGAACCGCTAGATCAATCTCCACGCCGAACTTGGTTTTCAGCTTGGAGGCCACCACGTCCAGGTGCTGGTCGCCCAGGCCCGAGATCACCTGCTCGTGGGTCTCCCGGTTGTTTTCGAAGCGCAGGGAGGGGTCCTCCTCAATGAGGCGGGCCATGCCTGAAGACACTTTTTCTTCCTCGCCCTTCTTGCGCACCTTGGCCGCCATGCTGAGGCACGCGGCGGGGAAGGCGATGCCCGCCAGACTTTGCGGGTTCTTCGCGTTGGAGAGTGTGTCGCCGGTTTTGAAGGAGCTCAGCTTCGTGATGACGCCTATGTCCCCGGCGGTGATGGCCGGCACGTCCTCCTGCTTTGCGCCCTTCACGGCGATGACTTTGCCCATGCGCTCGCTCTCCCCCGTGCGGGCGTTGTAGGCGGGCTCGCCCGCCGTCACCGCGCCGGTGACCACCTTGAAGAAGCTCATCTTGCCCACGAAGGGGTCGGCGATGGTCTTGAAGCAGATGGCGTTCACGCCGCTGTCTTCAATACCCTCGTTCGACGGCGCGGGCGCGAGCGCGCTTAAGTCCCTCAGGAGCAGATCGACGCCCTCGGTGTTCTGGCCCGAGCAGGCGTACACCGGGTAGATGCTCCCCGCCGCGACGCCTGCGGTCAGGCCCGCCGTGAGCTCCTCGGGCGTGAAGTCCTCGCCCTCGAAGTATTTCTCCATCAGGTCGTCGTCCGCCGAGGCGACGGTCTCTTTGAAAACCTCGCGCAGCTCCTCGATCTGGTCGCTCTCGGGGAAGGGAATCTCCACGGGCTTGCCCTTCTCGTATTTATAGGCCACGCCGGAGAGGAAGTCGGCGTAGCCGGTCACAACGTCGCCGTCCATCACGGGCACAACCACGGGGCAGGCTTTCGTCTCGTGCCGGGCGCGTATCTCGGAAAAGGACTTGAAGAAGTCGTGGTGCTCCATATCGCACTTGGTCACGGCGAAAAACACGGCGCAATCTCTCGCGGCGGCAGCCTTGAAGGCCTTTTCGGTGCTCACGCCGTAGTCGTCGCCCGCGGCCTCCACGATGAGCACGCTCTCGCTGGCGCGCACGGCCTGGGCCACCTCGCCCGCAAAGTCGAACATCCCGGGGCTGTCGAGCAAATTGACCTTGCTGCCGCCCCACTCCAGCGGGGCCACCGCCAGTGAGATCGAGGCCAGGCGCCGCTTCTCCTCGGGGTCGTAGTCCATCACGGTGTTGCCGTCCCCCACGCGGCCGAGCCGCTCGCTGGCATTCGCGATATAGAGCATCGCCTCGGCCAGAGTGGTTTTGCCGCGCCCGCCGTGCCCGGCCAGCGCTATGTTGCGGATATTATCCATGGGATAGGATTTCAAGACACATGTCCTCCAAAGCTTAGATTTTGATCGTCAACCTTTATTTTATCATATAACAACGGGGAATGCAAGGCCTTCACGCATGGAAATCACTCCCCAGGAAAAAAATTTCCAAAGCGCTTGATTTTGGTGAGGATTTTTGGTATAATAGAACGACTAAGGGATGAAGCAGCAAAACAAACCCCAAATACAAAACAAGGAGGACTTCACAATGACGACGCGCAAGGTTCTCGCCGTGCTGCTGTGTGTGTGCGCGGTGATTTCCGTCATGGCCATCGTGGCCCGTTCCTACGAGCTCCCCCAGGCCGTGGTCTCGTTCGACATCTCGGCGCTGCCCACCACAACCGCGCCCCCCACCACCACCAAATCCAACGCGCAGCAGATCCTCGACGGCTGGGAGTGGTTCAAGCCCTACTTCGACGCGATCTACAAGTTCGTGTTCCAGGGCCTCTCGAAGTTCCTGGTGGTCGCCTTCGATCTGCTGCTGGCCATCGTGGGCCTCAACCTCTGGGACGGCGGCCTGTTCACCTGGCTGCGGTAACGCGCTGAAAGGCAAACAAGAACCCGGTGCGGCAATCACGCCGCGCCGGGTTTTGCTTTTTAGATTCTACCGCAGCTCGTTGAATTCCCCGCGCGGCACATAGTGCGTGTGCAGCAGCTCGTGGGACTTGTGGCCGTTGGCCTGGCCCAGGAAGTCCTCGTATAGCTTGGTGATGAAGGGGTTCTCGTGGGATTTGCGCAGGGTTTTCTGCTCGTCCTCGGTGTAGAGCCCCCGCTGGCGCTTGACCCGCACGTCGGGGTCCTGCGAGCGCGGCTGGCCGCCCCCGGTGATGCAGCCGCCGGGGCAGCCCATCACCTCGATGAAGTGGTAGGGCGATTCGCCCTTGGCCACCTGCTCCATGAGCTTGCGCGCGCCGGCCAGGCCGCTGGTGACGGCGACTTTAACCTCAACGCCGTTCAGGAAGGCGTAGCCCGGCAGGGGATCGGTGATGGTAAGCGCGGCCTCCTTCACCTGGTCCAGGCCCACGATGGGCGTCACATGCAGGTTCTCGAAGGGCAGCTCCCGCCCGGTGACCAGCTCGTACACCGTGCGCAGCGCCGCCTCCATCACCCCGCCCGTGAGCCCGAAGATGTCCGCCGCCCCGGTGGAGAGCCCCAGGGGGTTGTCGAAGTCCTCGTCCGGCAGGGCGTTGAAGTCGATGCCCGCGGTCTTGATCATCTCGGCCAGCTCCCGCGTGGTGAGCACGGCGTCCACGTTCATGTTGCCGTCATTTTGCATTTCATTGCGTGAGATCTCGAATTTCTTCGCCGTGCAGGGCATCACGGAGACCACATACATATCCTCCGGCTTGACGCGGATGCTGTCGGCGTAGAAGCTCTTCGCCAGCGCGCCGAGCATGGTGTGGGGGGATTTGCAAGTGGAGAGGTGATCGAGTTGCTCCGGGTAGGCGTGCTCCACGAATTTGATCCAGCCCGGTGAACAGCTGGTGATCATGGGCAGCGTCGCCTCGCCGCCGGTGAGGGCGGCCTTTACACGGCCGAGCAGCTCCGTGCCCTCCTCTATGATGGTCAGGTCGGCGGTGAAGTTGGTGTCGAAGATGTCGTCGAAGCCCAGGCGCCGCAGGGCGGCGGCCAGCTTGCCGGTGACGCGCGCGCCGGGCTCCAGGCCGAACGCCTCGCCTATGGCCACACGCACCGCCGGGGCGACCTGCACCACGGTACGTTTTGACGGGGCGTCGATGGCCTTCCACACTTCAGCTGTGGCATCGGTTTCTTTCAGGGCACCCACGGGACATACAACAGTGCACTGCCCGCAGTAGGCGCAGTTGACCTCGCCGATGGGCAGCTCCATGGCGGGGGAGATCTCGGTGTCGAAGCCCCGGTTCTGCGCGCCGAGCACGCAGGCCTGCTGGATGTTCCCGCAGGCGGTGACGCAGCGGCGGCATAGGATGCACTTGGACATGTCCCGCGTAATCGCTACGGAGCTGTCGACGTGGTATTCGGAGCGCTTGCCGGGGAAGCGGGAAGTCTCCACGCCCAGCTGCCTGCCCAGGGCCTGGAACTCGCAGTTCTGGTTGCGCTTGCAGCTCAGGCAGTCCATGGAGTGGTCGCTGAGCATCAGCTCAAAGAGCACCTTTCTGTACTCGCGCAGCTTCTGTGTATTGGTGAGGACCGCCATGCCCTCGCGCACCGGGGTCAGGCAGGCCGCCATGGGCACGCGCGAGCCCTCCACCTCCACCATGCAGATGCGGCACGCCCCCACGGCGTGGATGCCCCGCAGATAGCACAGGCTGGGGATGGTGATGTGGTTTTGCCGGGCCGCCTCCAAAATGTTGACGCCCTCATCGGCCTGGCAGGCCTGGCCGTTGATCGTAAGATTAATCAAGTTCTTACCTCCTCTCGCAGTGCAGGCAGCGCATGGATTCGGCGATGGCGGTGAGCTTGTGATAGCCCGGGGCCACCTCGTCGAAGCAGCATTTGCGTTTCTCGGGGCTCATCAGTTCCATGGGGTAGCGCGGCAGCTCCACGATCTCGTCCTCGTCGCCCTTGAAGTTGATCCCTATCTCCGCGCCCCTGTTCAGTATGCCCGCGCCGCCGAGATATTTGTCTATGGCCGCCGCGGCCTTTTTGCCGTCGGCGATGGCCTGGATGGCGGTGTCGGGCCCGCGCACCACGTCGCCCCCGGCGAACACGCCGTCCATGCTGGCGGCCATGCTGTCCCGGTCGAACACGAGGGTGTCCCAGCGCGTGCGCTCGACGCCCTCGGCGAAGGCCAGGTCGGCCTTCTGGCTGATGGCGGGGATGACCATGTCGCATTCGATGACGAAGGGCGGTTTGCCCGAGGCGACGGCCTTGCGGCGGCCGTCCGGCCCGAAGGTTCCAAGCGCCATGGCCTCGCACTCGATGCCGACGACATTGCCCTCGTCATCGCCCAGGAAGCGAACGGGCGAGGCCAGCTCCGCCAGCTCTATGCCCTCCTCCAGGGCCTCGTGGATCTCCATCTCGTTGGCGGGCATGGCGTCCCTGGTACGGCGATAGAGTATTGTTACTTTCTCAGCCCCCAGGCGCAGGGCCGTGCGCGCGCTGTCGATGGCGGTGTTGCCGCCGCCGATGACGACCACGTTGCTGCCCGCCTGGACAGCCTCGCCCAGATTCACTTTCTTCAGGAAGTCCAGGCCGGGGATGACCCCACGCAGCTCCTCGCCGGGGAGGCCCGCCTTCAGCGCGGCCTGCGCCCCCGCCGAGACGAACACGGCGTCGCTGCTCTCGCGCAGCTCGGCGAATGCCGCCGCGCAGATTCCGGTGTTCAGGTGAATGTTGACGCCCTCGTCCTCGAAGAGCTTGACCTCGGCGGCCACCACGTCCTTCGGCAAACGGTATTCCGGGATTCCGTAAGCCAGCACGCCGCCGGCGATGCCCTGGGCCTCATAGACGTCGACCTCATAGCCCAGGCGCACGAGATAGTGCGCGCAGGTGAGGCCCGCCGGACCCGCGCCTATAATGGAAACTTTTTTCCCATTGCTGGGCAGGGCGTCGGCGGCAAAGGCCGCCTGATCTGTCTTATGCGCGTAGTCCGCCGCGAAGCGCTTCAGGTCGCAGATGGCGATGGCCTCGTCCGTCATGGCCCGGCGGCACTTGCTCTCGCAGGGGCGGGTGCAGATGCGCCCGCAGACCGACGGGAAGGGATTTTCCTGGCGGATGAGGTTGTAGGCGTCCACGAAGCGGCCCTCGGCGATGAGCGCAGTGTAGCCGGGCACGTTCACGCCCGCCGGGCAGGCGTTCTGGCAGGGGGAGAGTAACAGCGCGCTGCACACGCCCGCGCGGCACTTTCCGTATTTGATGTGCTCCTCAAATTCCTCGCGGAAGTTCTTGATGGTGCTCACCACGGGGTTGGCTGCGGTCTGCCCCAGGCCGCAGATGGCGGTCTCGCTGATGGCCTCGCCCAGCAGCAGCAGCTTTTCGATGTCGCCCTCCTGCCCCTTGCCCTCGGTGATATTGGTCAAAATTTCCAGCATACGCTTGGTGCCCACGCGGCAGGGCACGCACTGCCCGCAGGATTCCTCCTGGATGAACTCCATGTAGAAGCGGGCGGTGTCCACCATGCAGGTGTCCTCGTTCATCACGATGAGGCCGCCCGAACCCATGATGGTGCCGAGCTCCTTCAGCGCGGCGTACTCCGTGGGGACGTTGAGGTTGGCCGGGGTGATGCAGCCGCCGGAGGGGCCGCCGGTCTGGGCGGACTTGTACTTCTTCCCGTCCGGGATGCCGCCGCCTATGTCGAAGATGATGTCGCCCAGCGGCATCCCCATGGGGATTTCCACGAGCCCTGAATTGTTGATGTCGCCGGTGAGGGCGAAGACCTTCGTGCCGGGGCTCTCCGCCGTGCCGTACTGCCGGAACCAGTCCGCGCCGTTGAGAATAATCGGCGGCACGTTGGCGAAGGTCTCCACGTTGTTGATGATGGAGGGCTTGCCGAATAGGCCCTTCTGGAAGGGGAAGGGCGGCTTCTGCCGCGGCTCGCCGCGCTGGCCCTCCACGGAGGCCATGAGGGCCGTCTCCTCGCCGCACACGAAGGCCCCCGCGCCTATGCGTATCTCCATCTCGAAATCGAAGCCGGAGCCGAAGATGTTCTTTCCCAGCAGGCCCTCCTCGCGGGCCTGTGCCATGGCAGCCTCCAGGCGGCGGATGGCGATGGGGTACTCCGCCCGGATGTACACCACGCCCTTGTCCGCCCCGATGGCGAAGCCGCCCAGCAGCATCCCCTCGATGACGCTGTGCGGGTCGCCCTCAAAGACCGAACGATCCATGAAAGCGCCGGGGTCGCCCTCGTCGGCGTTGCAGATGATGTACTTCTGGCCCTCGGGGGCGTTATAGCCGGCCTCCCACTTCACGCCCGTGGGGAAGCCGCCGCCGCCGCGCCCGCGCAGGCCGGATGCCTTCAATGTCTCGATGACGGCCTTGCGGTCGTTTTTCACGAGGGTTTGCGCCAGGGCCAGGTAGCCGTCGTTGGCGATGTAGCTGGCGATGGTGTTCACGTCGATCAGCCCGCAGTTGCGCAGGGCGATGCGCACCTGGTCCTTGAAGAAGCTCACCTCATGGATGTCGCTGATGCGTTTGCGCTGCACGTAGTCGTAGAAGGTGTACGCCTCCACCGGCTGCCCGCAGACGAAGTGCTTTTCGACCACGTCGCGCATTTTCTCCGGATCCATCTCGGTGTAGTAGGTCTCGTCCGGCAGGATATAGACCACCGGCCCTACGGCGCAGGTTCCCATGCAGCCGCGCTCGATGACCGAGATTTTGTCTGTGAGCCCGCGCTGCGCCAGCTCATCCACGAGGGCGTCGCGCACGGCCTGGCAGTTGGCGGAGACGCAGCCCGTGCCGTAGCAGATCAGGGCCAGGTGCTCGTAGGCCCCCAGCTTGGCGAGGTATTCCTGTTTGATTTTTTGCAGGTCGGCAATGGAAGCGATCATGCGGCCGCACCTCCTTCCGCAAGCTTAAACTCGCCCAAAATCGCGTCGAGCTTGTTGACGTTCACCTGCTTATACACGGTGTCGTCGATCATCATGGCGGGGGCCAGCCCGCACGCGCCTATGCAGCGCGCCACCTCCAGGGTGAACAGGCCGTCGCCCGTGGTCTGGTTCAGGTCAATGCCCAGCTTCTCCCGCAGGGCCTCCACCACGCGCTTGCCGCCGCGCACGTAGCAGGCTGTGCCGAGGCAGACCCGTATGGTATGCTCGCCCCGGGGCTCCGTGGAGAAGAACGAGTAGAAGCTCACCACGCCCGAGACCTCCGCTAAGGGGATTCTCATGCCCTTCGAGATGAACTTTTGCAGCTCCAGGGGCAGGTGGCCGTAGATGCCCTGCGCCAGGTGCAGCACCTGGATGAGGCTGCCCTCCTTGTCCCTGTAGAGATCCATCACGTTGGCGATCTGCGCGTAGGCCCGCTCCTCATCCGTGCCGCACGCGCAAAGCGCGCCCTGCGCGCTTGACTGAACTTGAACGCTCAATTGCGTCCCTCCTTCCCAAAATAGACATATCACAGGCCGGGCGCACCGATGCCGGCCAACTGCGCTATTTGCTTTTGCTGTTTCTCCTCACAGGCCGCGCGCGGCCATTCACAAGCCCCTTAAGCAACGAGCCCCCCCAGCAGTTGAATCAGGTTGCCGAACGCCTGCCCTATGGCGACGAACATCTTCAAAAAGCCGGATACGAAGGTGATGATCAGCTCCGTGGTGGCGGCGGGGATGCTGTTCAGGTCCATAATGTCCTTGACAATCTGCATGATGGCGTCCACTACGTCCATGGGATACCTCCTGTTTTTTTATTGCGTGTATTATAATAACATATTATGATCGGAGTGTCAAGCGGGAAATCCCAAACCGATGCGGGCACAGCGCGCGGCAGCGGTAACATTGGATTTCCAGTTTTTTGTTTATGATTTTGAAAAATTTGGCGCATTCTATCCGCCCGAACGCGGCGGGGTCGTCCAGCGCGCCGCAGGGGCAGGCCTTGACGCAGATGCCGCAGTTCTCACAGGGATTCATTTGCAGCTTCTCGTCGGGCGCGAGCGCCGCGTCGGTCAAAACGGCGCTGAGCCACAGCAGGTTTCCGTGCGCGGGGCTCGTGAGCAGGCAGTTGCGGGTGATCACCCCGAGCCCGGCCAGTTCCGCCGCGTGCTTGAGCGAAATGTGGCCCCACAATTTCCCGTCGATCGTCTTGCCCCCGGAGGCGCTGACCGCCTTGGCCCTGTGCCCATCCGCCTTGATTCTTTTTTCCAGGTCCTTCGCGATGGCGGTCATCCTGGTGAGCATGGCGTTGCGCAGCTCGGTATATGCGGGCGCGTCCATGTTGAGGGCCTCCGGCGGGAACGGGACCCCCAGGACGATCACGGACATGCAGCCCTCCAGCGCGTCGCCGGGCCGAAATCCCGCCGGCGCGCGCGTAAAATCCCCGGCGGCGGCAATCCCGACGGCAACCGCGCCCGCCTGCCTCCCGTATTCCTTCGCCAGCTCGCCGGTCAAGCCGATTTTTTGTTTGGGCATGGGGCTTCTCCTTTGTTTCATCCATGCTATTATAACGCATCCCAAACGGGAATGCAAGCCCCCGCACTTGACATTGCCCGCGCGATCTGGTAAGCTAAACGCATCAAACCTGTGAGGTACAACCCCATGATCCCCTACGCCATCGTCGGCACCAGCTGGATTGCCGAAGAATTTTTCCTCGCTTCGCTTCATTCGGGCATGGTTTTATCCGGCGTATGCTCGCGCAGCCGGGAGACGGGCCTTGCCTTCGCACGGAAAATCGGCGCGGACGTGCCCGTCTATACTTCAATAGAAGACCTGGCCGCCGCGCCGGACGTTGAGGCCGTGTACGTCGCCAGCCCCAATATTTTTCACGCGGCACAGAGCGAGGCTTTGCTGAACTCAGGAAAGCACGTGCTGTGCGAGAAGCCCATCACGGTGAACCCGGACGAGCTGGAGCGCCTGCAGGCCATTGCCCGGGAAAAGGGCCTGGTCTATATGGAGGCGATTATGTATTTACATACGCCTGCGCGTCAAGCTGTGAAGGACGCCCTGCCGGAGCTCGGCGAGATCACCGGCGCGCACTTCGATTTCTCGCAGCTGTCCTCCCGCTACAACGAGCTGGCGGCGGGCGGCCTGCCCAACGTGTTCAACCCGGCCATGCGGGGCGGCGCGCTGAACGACCTGGGCATCTACTGCGTCTACCCCGCGATGGACTTCTTCGGCCCGCCCCTGGATATACAGGCCCAGGCCCACATGCTCTCCACGGGAGCCGACGGCGCGGGCGCGGCCCTGCTGCGCTACCCCGGCTTCACGCTCACCCTCACCTGGAGCAAGCTCGGCCAGAGCCGGGGCCTGTCGCAGGTCATGGGCGCGCAGGGCACCCTCGCCATACGCTCCATCTCGCAGTTCCAGGGCGTGTCCTTCCACCCCCGCAGCGCCGTATCCCGCGAGCTCTCCTCCCCCCGCGAATTGGCTTTGCCCCTGCAAAAGTTTGAAGTCATGCAATACGAGGCGCAGGCCTTCTGCGATTATATCAACAAAAAACCCGCCCCCGTGTCATATGGGCAGGCGGGCGCGCTGGCGCTTTCCGTGGCGCGGTGCATGGAGGGAATCAGGGGGGCGTGGAGGTATTTGGCAGGCTGTTTGACTGCAAGCAATCGGCTTTGAATTATTACGGGAATGGCCAGACAAAGCCGCCTATTCGGATTCTTCTCTGGTATGCCGACTCCTTCGATGTGTCAAGGTTAATCGGCCGCTTTACTTTTTTTGCGTCGCCGCCCAGAAAGGCTTGCAATTTCTTTCCTGGTGTGCTATAATCCGGGTATCACAGCATAGAAGGAGGAAATCTAATGGCGTATGCGATCAATGGCGACTGCATTTCCTGCGGCGCGTGCGAGGCGGAGTGCCCCGTGGAGGCCATCCATGCCGGAGACGACATCTATGTCATCGACGCGGACACCTGTATCGACTGCGGCGCCTGTGCCGGGGTGTGCCCGGTGGCCGCCCCCAACCCGGCGTAAGGCCGATTCTCAAAGAGGACAGCGCCCCGCGTTCGCGGGGCGCTGTTTTTGTTGGGGGCTTTTTTTCATTGCGATTGCGATTCCTGCTCTGAAAGAGATGCGCTGCTATGCCTCTTCCGCCGAAAGCGGCCAGTCGCTCACCCGGAACCCCCTCTGCCCCTGCGGGGCAGAGGGGGTTTCCTTACGGCCCAAAAGGCCATAGGGGCCGTGCGGAGCGGCTGACCGCTTTCGGGGAAGCCTGTGCCTCTACCCGCCCTGGATTGCAGTACGCCGCCGCACAAAAGCCCGCCCCAAACAAACCCCGCCCCAAACTACCAACAGCCCCGCCGCCATCCACAGCAGATCGAAGCGGAGCATTGCCGCGACGATCGCCGCCATGGGCGCGAGCCCCCGCAGGGGGGCGCGCAGGCAATCGCGCACGCGCGCCCAGGGGACCTCCTCAAAGGCCGCGAAGATCAGCACCATGGAGAGCGCGGATACCGGCACGCGGCCGAAGAAGGGCAGCCACGGGGCGAGCTCCGCCACGGCGCTGCGCAGCGGGTCTGGGTTGAGGAGGAAATTCAGCGCCGTGACGGCGGCCAGGCCGACGAAGCTCCCCGGCAGCGCCTTGGAGAGCCGCTTGAATTTGCGCGGCCAGGTGATCAGGATCACCAGCATAATCGTCGAAAACAGCACCGTGCGCCAGTTGGCGTGGAAGCCCAGGCCCCGGTAGCTCCTGAGTAAATCGGGGATGCCCACGCCGCTGGCCCCCACGGCGAAGTAGCCGCTGCACTGGTAGAGCGCCATCATCACCGCCGCGCCCAAAGAGACCCCGGGGTAGAGCGCGCGCGGGGCCTTGAACCTCTCCCCCAGCCGCGCCAGCTTCTCGCTTTGCCCGCGCTGCGCGTAGAGCAGCAGGGCCTCCCCGGCCAGGCAGGCGCACAGCAGCGCCGCCGGGCCCGCCCACGCGCCGCCGCGGCGCAGGGCAACGTCCTGCAGGAGGATCAGCACGGGGCCGACGAGGCGCAGCCCCGCGCGCTCCATGGGCCACCACAGCGCCGCCAGGCCCAGCGCCATCACGGGGCCGCGGGGGTCCATCACCAGCGCGGCCATCACCAAAGGGAGCAGCGTCAACACGCTGCCCAGGAGCTTTGTGAATTTCTTGGGTTTTGTCACTTGTTTCATGGGTTTCCCATTGTATAGATTGGTAGACTGCTTTGCGCCCCGCCCGAATATCTCTAAGTAACTATTGTCGGTGGCGCACAGCCATTATAATCCATCCCAACAAAAAAAGCAAGAAAAAAGGTAGGCTCCCGATACAATCCCCTAGCTCCCTCGTGAGGGAGCACGGCCCCGCAGGGCCGGGGGAGCATCGCGGAGCGACCATGAAAGGAGTTTTCCCATGCGCCTTTTCGACCTCCACTGCGATACCCTCACCGAATGCATCAAGCGGGGCGAGTGCCTCGCCGCCGCGGGCGGCCACATCTCCCTGGAGCGCGGCATGAACTGCGAGCGCTGGGCACAGGTGTTCGCCGTGTTCGTGCCCGAAACCCTGCGCGGCTCCGCCGCCGCAACCTACGCGAACAACGCCCTGGATTTCTTCGAGTGCCAGCGCGGCGACGTCCTGCGGGCCTGTACGCCGGTGCTGGCCATCGAAAACGGCAGCGCCCTGGGGGAGGACCTCGCCAACCTGGACTATTTTCACGCGCGCGGCGTGAAAATCATCACGCTGACCTGGAACGGCGCGAACGCGCTGGGCCACGGCAGCCGCTGCGGCCCCTCCCTGGGCCTGACCGACTTCGGCAAGAGCGCCGTGCGGCGCATGTTTGAGCTCGGCGTCGTCCCCGATGTCTCTCACCTGAATGAGGCGGGCTTCCGGGACGTGGCCGCGCTGGCAAGCGAACATGAAAAGCCCTTCTGGGCCACGCACTCCAACTGCGGCGCCATCCGGCCCCACCCCCGGAATCTGAGCGACGAGCAGATCAAGGCCATTTTTGAAAACGGGGGGCTGGTGGGCCTGACGCTGTTCGTCGATTTCCTCGGCGGCGCGGGCACGGCCCTGGACGCCGCCCGCCACCTGGAGCATATGCTCGAGCTCGGCGGAGAGGACCATGTGGCCCTGGGCAGCGACTTCGACGGCTGCGGCATCCACCCCTCCCTGGCGGGAATAGATAAAATGGAAATTTTCGACAGCGAGCTGGAGCGCTTCGGCTTCAGCGGCGAGCAGCGGGAAAAATTCTTCTGGGCCAATGCGGCGGGAAAGCTATTATAGTCATTCACAAATTCTTTCTTATTTGGCAGGCAAAACCCCTTGCAAAGCCCTCAAAAATTTGCTATTATATATAATTGAATCACTATGACGAACACGGAGGGCTTTCATGAAAGACATTTCCCGGTTACAGGAAGAATATCGCGCAATCCAGGCGAAGCAGCTGAAACTTGACATGTCCCGGGGCAAGCCCGGCGCGGATCAGCTCGCCCTATCGGACGGCATCCTCGACGCGAAGTGGGTGACGCCGCCCAAAGCGGAAAACGGCTTCGACTGCTGCAACTACGGCCTGCTCGAGGGCATCCCCGAGGCGCGCCGCCTGTTCGCGCAGCTGCTGGATGTGCCCTCCGACTGGGTGCTCGCCTGCGGCAACGCCAGCTTGAACCTGATGTACGACTACCTGGCCCAGTGTATGCTCTTCGGCGCGGGCGGCGAGCCCTGGTCAAAGCTCGGCAAAGTCAAATTTTTGTGCCCCGCGCCCGGCTACGACAGGCACTTCGGTATTCTTGAATTGCTGGGCATAGAGATGGTCAGCATCCCCATGCTGGCCGATGGCCCGGACATGGATCGGGTGGAAGCCCTCGCGGCTGACCCCGCCGTCAAGGGCCTGATCTGCGTGCCGAAATACTCCAACCCCGAGGGCAAGACCTACAGCGAGGCCGTCGTCCGGCGCTTTGCCTCCATGCAGACGGCCGCCCCGGACTTCCGCGTCATCTGGGACAACGCCTATCTTGTGCATGATCTGTATGAAGAGACCGATCCCCTGCTGAATATTTTCGAGGCCGCCAAGGCGTTCGGCACGGAAGACAGGTTCATCGAAGTCACTTCGTTCTCCAAGATCACCTTCCCCGGCGGCGGCGTGAGCTGTATCGCGGCCTCGCCTGCAAATCTGAAGCAAATCCTGAAGAGAATGACCATACAGACCATAGGCCCGGATAAGCTCAACCAATTGAGACATGCGCGTTATTTCGAGAATCTGGACGGCATCAAGGCGCACATGCAAAAACACGCCGAAATCCTCCGGCCCAAGTTTGAGGCCGTGCTGGAGATTCTGGAGCGCGAGCTCGCGGACATCGCCGCCTGGACGGCGCCGCGCGGGGGCTACTTCATCAGCCTGGACCTCCCCGCGGGCTGCGCGAAGCGCACGGCGGCGCTTTGCAAGCAGGCCGGCGTGGTGCTCACCCCCGCCGGGGCCACCTACCCCTACGGCAACGACCCGGAGGACAAAAACATCCGCATCGCGCCCACCTTCCCGCCGATAGACGAGCTGATCGCCGCCACAGAGCTGCTGTGCCTGTGCGCGAAAATGGCGGCGGCGGGGATGTAGCGCCCTCCTGGACCCCCCCGGCCCAGCGTCTCCTGCGGGAGCCGCGCGGCCACCCCCCTCGCAAGCGATGGGGGCTTTAAATGGGTGCTTATATGAATCTTTACTGCTTAGCTGAACCCTAAGCCCCCTTCGCTTGCGAGGGGGAAGGCGCACGTCCCCACAGGGGACGCGCGCCGGGGGATGTCCATGAGATATAAGGAGTGATGACTTGGAAAAAATCTTCATCAACGGGGGCAGGGCGCTGCGGGGCGGCGTGCATATCGGCGGGGCGAAGAACGCCGTGCTGGCCCTGCTGGCGGGCACCATCCTCGCCAAGGACGCCTGCCGCATCGACAACATCCCCGAAATCAGCGACGTGGGGGCGATTCTGCATATCCTTCACCAGCTGGGCGCCGAGGTGCGCCGGGTGGGGAAATATACCTACGACATCAACACCAGGTACTTCGATTCCGGCGAGGTGCCCTACGAGCTGACAAAGCACTGCCGGGCCTCGTACTACCTGCTGGGCGCGCTGTTCGGCAGGTTCGGGCACGCGCGGGTGGCGCTGCCCGGCGGCTGCGACATCGGCGTGCGGCCCATCGACCTGCACATACGCGGCTTTGAGCAGCTGGGCGCGCTGTATAAGTTCGAGGAGAACGCCATCATCTCCCTCCAGGCCGAGCAGCCCAGCGGCAGCGTGGTGAACATGAAGAGCTCCGTGGGGGCCACCGTGAATATCATGCTGGCCGCCGTGCGGGCGCGGGGCGTCACCGTGATCGAGACCCCCGCCAAGGAGCCACACGTGGTGGACCTCGCCAACTTCCTCAACGCCTGCGGCGCGGACGTGCGCGGCGCGGGCACCGACGTGATCAAAATCCATGGGGTAAAGGAGCTCCACGGCTGCGAGTACGCGGCCATCCCCGACCAGATCGAGGCAGGGACCTACATGGCCGCTGCCGCCGCCACCCACGGGCGCGTGCTGGTGCAGGGGGTCATCCCCAAGCACATGGAGTGCATCACCTCCCCGCTCATCGAGTGCGGCGCGCACATCGAGGAATACGACGACGCCATCCTCGTGGAGGCCCCCGAGCGCCTGCAGCGCTGCAAGATCAAGACCATGCCCTACCCCGGCTTCCCCACGGATATGCAGCCCCAGTTCGGCGCGCTGCTGTGCACCGCCGAGGGCGCCAGCATCCTCAACGAGAGCATACACGACAACCGCTTCCGCTACATGGAGCAGCTCACCCGCATGGGCGCGCAGCTCAAGGTGGACGGAAAGGTGGCCGTCATCGAGGGCGTGGAGCAGCTGCGCGGCGCGCCCGTCAAGGCGTATGATCTGCGCGCGGGCGCGGCGATGGTGATCGCGGGCCTGTGCGCCCAGGGCATCACCGAGATAGAGAACATCGAGTTCATCGACCGGGGCTTCGAGAACCTCGTGGGCAAGCTCAAGGGCCTGGGCGCGGATATCAAGCGCAAGGAGGTCAGGGAATACGGCGCGGAATTGATGGCGGGGTAAAAGAATGCTGAATTATGAATGCTGAATGCTGAATTATACAATTCATCCATTGGAGGTTCCCATGATAACCAAATCAAGTGACCTACAGACAGAACGCCGCGAGAACATGCGCGGCGGCGCGGGCACGGTGCAAATCGCCCACGCGGCGGCGAAGGGCGCCCTGCCCCCCGGCCTGCGCTTGCACGCGAAGCTGACCCTGCCCCCGGGCGCGGGCATAGGCGAGCACGCGCATGAGAACGAGACGGAGCTCTTTTATGTCCTGCAAGGCCAGGGCGAAATGCTCGACGGCGGCGTGTGGGCGCCGCTCTTCCCAGGCGACGCCACCAGCACCGGCGGCGGGCAGTCCCACGCCCTGCGCAACACGGGCGAGGCCGATTTCGTGGTGATGGCGACGATCGTGCTGCAATAGAAAGAGGTATATATGGCTAAATCGGTGCAGAAGGCGTATAATGTCATCGGAGGTGACGTTATGCGGACATTTCATTTCGTGATTCGCCCGGGCGATGCGGACGAAGGCGGGTATTGGACTTCGCTGGATACGGTTGACGGCGGAATCAACACGCAGGGCGAAACGCTTGACGAGATCATTTGGAATCTGTCGGAGGCGGTCGCGTGTCATTTGGGCCTAGAGGATAACGAACCGTTGGACGAAGCGGCAGTCCAGATTACGTATGAGGTATCGAATGCCTAAGATGCCTGTATTGCGCGCGAAGGATTTCCTTGCCTGGCTTTTGAAATACGGCTGTGAGGAAATTCGTGTTCGCGGTTCGCACCATCAAATTTTCAACCCGGATACGGGCCGCATATCGACGGTCGCGATTCATGGCGGTCTGGATGTCAAGCGAGGGGATATAGCCGGAACCCTGCGCCAGCTCGGCATCGACGTGGACGAGTTCCTGGCGTTCATCAAGAACAACTGAGTGAAAGAGGTATACACAATGGCTAAATCGGTGCAGAAGGCGTATACTGTCCGTGGAGGTGGTACTATGCCGATTCGCGTGTTGATTCGCCCGGACGAAGAGGGCGGGTATTGGGCCGAAGCGCCGATGCCCGGCGGCGGCTGCGTCGCGCAGGGCGATACGCTGGACGAAGTGAAAGAGGAAATGCTGCGGGCCGTCGCATGTTTCCTGGAGATGGGCGAATCCGAGGAGCTTGACCCGGCCATGCTGCTGTTCGAGGTGGTGTATGCCTGACATTCCCGTGATGCGCTCGAAAGACTTCCTGAAATGCCTGCTGAGATTTGGCTGCGAGGAGATACACGTTCGCGGCTCGCACCACAAGCTCTATTACCCGGAAACGGGCCTCGCGGCGCCGGTTGCCGTGCATGGGGGGAAGGACATAACGAAAGCGGTCTTTATCGGAACCCTGAAGCAGCTTGGCATCGACGTGGACGAGTTCCTGGCTTTCATCAAGAAGAACTAAGAATTTCTGCATTCTCATTTCTCATTTCTCATTTCTCATTTCAAATCGGAGGCCCCATGGCCAAGCTAGTCCCCCTCTTCTCCGGCAGCGGCGGCAACAGCACGTACATAGGCGGGGCAAGCGGCGGCGTCCTGATCGACGCCGGCGTGCCCGCGAAGCGGCTCGGCCTCGCCCTGGCGGGCATAGGCGTCGATCCGGGGCGGATTGCCGCCGTGTTCGTCACGCATGAGCACGGCGACCATGTCAAGGGCCTGCGCGTGTTCTGCGAGAAGCACGGCGTGCCCGTGTTCGCCACCGAGGGTACCCTGCGCGCCCTGGAGCGCCTGGGCGCGGTCAGCGCCAAAATGCGGGCCGAGCCCCTGCCCCCGGACGGCGTGGAGGCGAACGGCCTGCTCCTGCGCTGCTTCGCCACCTCGCACGACGCCGCCGAGCCCTGCGGCTACACCTGCGAGGCCGGGGACGGCGAGAAATACGCGATTGCCACAGATATGGGCTGCGTGACGCGCGAGGTCAGGCAGGCCCTGCGCGGCTGCGACACCGTGATGCTGGAATCCAACCATGAAATAACCATGGTGCAAAACTGTTCCTACCCTTACATTACAAAGCGCCGCATTCTGGGTGACATGGGCCACCTGAGCAACGCCGCCTGCGCGGATTTTCTCCCCGGCCTGCTGGGAACCGGCGCGGGGCGCTTCTTTTTGGCGCACCTGAGCCGCGAGAACAACACCCCGGCGCTGGCCTACGCCGCCGCCAGGGCCGCGTTCGACATGGCCGGGGCCCGCGAGGGCATCGACTACGAATTGCGGGTATGCGCGCCGTGAAATATCCATAAAGGAGAATCCCCATGAAAAAACGCATTCTTTCCATCTTCCTGAGCGCCCTGCTGATACTGACGCTCCTGGCCCCCGCCGCCATCGCGGAGGACCGCCCATGGCCCACGCGGGAGTTCGTCACAGGCGAGCGCATACCCCTGCGCAAGGCGCTCGCGCTGGAGGCCTTCTGTGTGCGTGACGCCATCGCCGACGGCAACGTGTTCACCGACAGCGTGCTGGTGCTCCATAAGGGCGAGATCGTCTACGAGCGCCACGCGCGCGGCTGGGACGCCGAAACCCGCCATCAGATGTACTCCGTCACAAAATCCGTGCTCTCAGCCCTGGTGGGCGTGGCCATCGCAGACGGCAAAATCCAGAGCGTGGAGCAAAAAGTCATCGAATTTTTCGATGATCTCACCATCCCCGCCGGGCAGGAGGCCAAGAACGGCATCACCATAGAGCACCTGCTGCGGCAGACCAGCGGCCTGCCCGGGGACGGCGACAGGGAATCCGAGGCCGTGGAGTGGTGGGCCGCCGAAGACAGCGGCAAAGCCTGCTTCCTGTTCCCGCAGATGGCCGCGCCGGGCGAGCGCTTCGCCTACAGCAGCGCCGCCGGGATGCAGACCCTCTCCGCCCTGCTCGCCATCGCCGTGGGCGGGGATCTGTTCGACTACGCCAAGAGCAAGCTCTTCGGCCCCCTGGGCATGACCTCCGTCACCTGGGACGCCGCGGACGACGGCGTATACTACGGTGGTTTCGGCTTTTCCATGTCCCCTCGCGATATGGCGCGCCTGGGTTATCTCTACTTAAATCATGGCAAATGGGACGGCGTGCAGATCATACCCGCCGAGTACGTCGCCGCCACCCCGCCCCCCGCCGGAATGAACTACGGCTACCTCTTCTGGGGCTTCTCCGACAAAGAGGGCTATGAGAACGCCTACGGCGCCAACGGCGCGTTCGGGCAGCGCATCTGGATCCTGCCCGGCCAGGACGCGGTGATCGTGCGCACCGGCAGCGCGGGCCCGCTCACCACCGCCGTGCGCAACGGCGCGCAGCGCAACGACCTCGTGCTGTGGCTGTTCATGAATGTCGTCTACCCCTTCGTGCCCCTCAAGGGCGTGCCGCTGCATTATTTTATGGAGACGCTGGGGACGTAGGGGGAACCAACGGAGTGCTCCGCACCACCCCCTCGGCGCACCGTCTCCTGCGGGAGACGGATGCACCGGCCCCCCAAGGGGGGCATCCTGACGAAGCGATAAGCCTATGTTGAAACGACCAGCACTACTTTCCGATCTGTCAAGATGCCCCCCGTGGGGGCCGGTGCATCCGTCTCCCGCAGGAGACGGTGCGCCGAGGGGGTGGTGCGGAGCACAAATAAATCCTATGGAGGCCCCCCATGCTAACCTGGCTGAAAAAATACAAAATCATCTTCGAAACCCTCGTGGCGGCCTCGCTCACCGTCATGGGTGTGCTGGTCAGTATCGCGGCGATGAATGTCAGTAAAAAGGCGAACGAAGCGAACAAATTAATCGTTCGGCAAAACGAACTGGTAGAACAGCAGTACGAGCTGGAACGGTATGGCGCGGAGCCGGTGTTCGATGTGCAATGGGAGATAGGCGAAGATGGACTGCCCTACTATGTCGTTAGAAACATTGGCGCGGAAATACACGACTTATGGTGTACCGTCACTTCTATCCTAAGCGTTTCATGCTATGACGATATTGATTTTGGTTTTCTTATTAAACGTGTTTGGAAAAGCGGAGGTGAATACGGGCAGTCCTCGCATTGGCGCATTCCGATAGATCAGGAAGAGTTGCCTCTTGTTTTGCGCGTTATTGAAGAAGTTGATGGTATTTATCCTAGTTTTCCTTATTGGTTAGTATTTGAGTTGTCCTATAGAAATTATCGCAACGAGGCTTGTAGTAGTAAAATACGTGTCATTCCTTTAGGAAACATGATGCCTCGCAAAAATGGCATAGACTATGTTGAGCTTTTCCCATGGGGTCGTCTTAGCATTCAATTTGATTATAGCAATATTAAGTATTTCTTCAATGATTTAAGTGAACGTTTTTTATCGGAGCGTGAATTCGACATCACTATCTCTTATGTTCACGATGCTGAAGAAATTCGCGAAAAAGTTCAAGGAACAATAGCCAATTATTTTAGCAACTAGGAGGCCACCCCATGACCACCCAAACCCTAACCACCGCCCAAGCCCTGACAAAATTCCTCGACAACCAATACATATCCTTCGACGGCCAAGAAGAAAAATTTGTCCACGGCGTGGCGACGATTTTCGGGCACGGGATCGTGCTCGGCCTCGGCCAGGCGCTTGACCGCGACCCCGGCGGGCTCGTCTATTACCAGGGCAAAAACGAGCAGGGCATGGCCCACATGGCCGCGGGCTACGCCAAGCAGAACAACAGAAGAAAAATCATCGCGGTGGCAAGCAGCATAGGCCCGGGCGCGGCCAATATGGTTACGGCGGCGGCCTGCGCCAGCGTGAACAACATCCCCCTGCTGCTGCTCCCGGGCGACACCTACGCCACCCGCCAGCCCGACCCCGTCCTCCAGCAGCTGGAGCAGGAGCACGACGACTCGATCACGACAAACGACGCCTTCCGGCCTGTTTGCAAATACTGGGCGCGCATCAACCGGCCTGAGCAGCTCATGAGCGCGATGATCCACGCCATGCGCGTGCTCACCGACCCGGCCCAGACCGGCGCGGTGTGCATCGCCCTGCCCCAGGACGTCCAGGGGGAGGCCCATAACTTCCCTGAGAGCTTTTTCGCCAGGCGCATGCACAGGATCGACAGGCCCCTGCCCACCGGTTGGGCCCTCGTGGAAGCCATTGAGCTGATCGAAGCGGCGAAGCGCCCCCTGATCATCTGCGGCGGCGGCGTGCGATATTCAGAAGCTGGCGAAGCCCTCACAGCCTTCTGCGAGACATGTAAAATTCCCTTCGCGGAGACTCAGGCGGGCAAGAGCGCGGCCCCGGCGAGCAGCGCGTACAATCTGGGCGGCATAGGCGTCACGGGCAACAGCGCGGCGAACACGCTTGCCAAGCAGGCCGACCTGGTGATCTCGATTGGCTCACGCCTGTCTGACTTCACGACGTCGTCAAAGTGGCTTTTCAATGAGAATTGCAAATTCCTGAACATAAACCTGAGCAAGTTTCACGCGCAGAAGCTGGACGCAGCTTACTTAATCGGCGACGCGAAAACCACCCTGTGTCAATTGCGGGCATCGCTTGAGGGCTATCAGGCCCAGTGGGGAGAGGCCATCGCCCAGGCCAAGTCAAACTGGAAAGACGAAATGCAGCGCCTGGCCGATTACAAATATGATGAGGACTTTAAAACACTCGTTGAGGCCCAAAACCCCGCCAGCATCGAAGAGTTTATGCGCGATTTGGGCGGCACCCTCACGCAAACTGAGGCTATATGCGCGATCAGAGAGCACATCGCCCCGGACGCCATTGTCGTGGGCGCTTCGGGCAGCCTGCCAGGCGATTTGCAGCGCATGTGGGAAACCGACGCAAAAGACAGCTATCACATGGAGTACGGCTACAGCACCATGGGCTACGAAGTCGCCGCGACGCTGGGCTGCAAGCTGGCCGACCCCGCAAAAGAATGCTACACCATGCTCGGCGACGGCAGCTTTTTGATGCTGCACAGCGAGCTTGTCACGGCTACACAAGAAAACAAAAAGATTAATTTGCTGCTGTTCGACAACGCGGGCTTTGGCTGCATCAACAATCTCCAAATGGGCAGCGGCGTGGGCAACCTGGGGACTGAGTTCAGATATAGAGACGCAACCGGCCTGAACGGCGCATTTTTAAACATTGACTACGCCGCCATGGGCGAGGCCATGGGCGCCGTGGGCTACCGGGTGAAGACGAAAGCCGAGCTCATTGCCGCCCTCAAAGATAGCAAGCTGCAATCGAAGTGCACGATTATCGACATGAAGGTGCTCCCAAAAACCATGACAGACGGCTACGGCGGCTGGTGGCACTGCGGGTTGGCTTCGGTAAATGCCAGCGAGGTTGGGGCAAAGGCCTATGAGAGCAAAGAGGCCGAGTTGAAGAAGGCACGCCAGTATTAAGAGTGCAAATCCTTCCAATCCCCGGCGTTTCCCAGCACTTTGGGTTCCACCGGAAAATATGGCCCGTTGTCGGTAGCCAGCCACACCACAGGCGCGGCCAGTTTCACACGCTCCTCCACGGGAATGCTTTCGTCCATGAGCCGCTGGTCAACTAGCGTGTTGCGGATTTTGCACAGGAAAACGGTGTTGCCCATCAGCGGGATAGTCTTTTTGACCTCGAGTTCGTAAACCCAGGGGCTGTCCGCCAGCACGGGGACATCCAGCACCGCGCCGCGCGCTATGGCCATGGGGGCCTCCATCTTGTTGGAGGAGCGCCCGGGGTGGTTGCCCAGGTAATCAGCCAGGGGCAGGAGAGGTTCTGTGACGAGATTGGCTGAAAAGATTTTCTCTTTTTTGATGCGGTCATGGGTCTCCTTTCCGCCGCCTATGCTGGCCATCACGCCCATCTTCAGGTCCCAACAGTAGCTGAACCAGGTGAACGTGCCGAAGTTGGGGCTGCCGTCCTTCTTGTTTGTGCCATACATGAACACCGCCTGGGGGCAAAAGCCGTTGCGCGCCTCGATTGAGATTTTTTCCATTGGTTATGCTCCTTCGTTCTCAAGATTTTGAATGATTTTTCGCAGTTGGTTCTCGAACGCCGTGATCTCGTCATCTGAAAAACCCCGGTAAAAAATTTCGCTCATCCTGTCCGATATCCAGTCGTATTTTTCGCGGTATTCATGCGCCTTTTCCGTCGCCTCGATGAAGATTTGCCGGCGGTTCTCCCTGTCCGGGATGCGCCGCGCCAGGCCCCCGGCCTCCATGCGGTCCAGCATGCTCGTCAGGGTCGTCTTCGCCAGCGATGTCAGCTGCCCCAGCCGCGTGATGGTCATGCTCCCGTGCTCCCACAGCACATAGAGGATGCGCCCCTGCGCGCCGTTGAAGACTTCCACGCCGCACTCTTTCAGCAGCGTTTCGCCCACCCGCCCGCTCAGGTGCCGTATTCGGGACATCAGGAACCCGCCGTAGGTTTTCATCATACGCATCACCTCCTATATAGAATAGTACCATATAGAATTATAATTGTCAAGGAGAAATTTCTATGGCTTTCAAAAATGTGCAACTCGGCATCGCCCCCATCGCCTGGACCAACGACGACATGCCCGATCTCGGCGGCGAGAACACCTTCGAGCAGTGCGTGAGCGAGATGGCCCTGGCGGGCTTCACCGGCTGCGAGGTTGGCAACAAGTACCCCGCCGACAAAGCCGTTCTCAAAAAGGCCCTCGACCTGCGCGGCCTGACCATCTGCAACCGCTGGTTTTCGAGTTTTCTCGCGAGCAAGCCATTTGAGGAAGTGGCCAAAGAGTTCGAAGAGCAGCTGGACTTCCTGTCGTATCTCGGCGCGAAATGCATCGGGGCCTCCGAGCAGAGCTTCAGCGTCCAGGGCACAGGCAAGGCCGTTTTCGCCGAAAAGCCCGTCCTTGACGACGCGGGCTGGGATCGCCTGTGCACAGGCCTGAACATGCTCGGCGAAATCGCCGCCGCGCGCGGCATGAAATTGACCTTTCACCACCACATGGGCACGGTCGTCCAAACAGAAGACGAAATCGACAGGCTCATGCAGGGCACCGACCCGGCGCTGGTCAACCTGCTGTTCGATTCCGGGCACCTGAGCTTCGCCGGTATCGACCCTGTCAAAGTCCTGCGAAAGCATGTGCATCGCGTGGCCCACGTGCACCTGAAGGACATCCGGCCTGCCATCGTGCAGCGTGTGCGTGATGAAAAGCTCAGCTTTTTGCAGGCGGTGCGCCTGGGCGCGTTCACCGTCCCCGGGGACGGCAGCGTGGACTTCGCCCCCCTGTTCGCGATTCTCGAAGGCGCGGGCTACGAGGGCTGGTTCGTCGTGGAGGCCGAGCAGGACCCCGCCCTGGCCAATCCCTTCGAGTATGCGCTGAAGGCCAGGAAGTATATCAGGGAGACGGCGGGGCTGTAGGGGCGGCAACCTGCCGCCCTGGTCATAAATAAACAGCATTGCGTCTTTGTCATAATGTTCTGCGGGCGACAGGTGGGTTAGGATGCGACCGAAGAGGAAGCATTCTCCCACAACGCCTTAGCGTTGCCGCCCCTACAAAGGACCCCATGAAAATTTCCTTTTTCACTTACCTGCAATACGCCTGGGGCAACCGGAAATCCATCGCCTCCCACGAGGGCTATGTCGATTATACGCGGCGCTGCGCCGCAAGGCCTGCCGCCGCCTATTGGACGCAGAACAGCGCCCGCGCCGGGGCTTTTCCCGGGAGCGACAGCGGCTGGCGCTATGTGTTTGAACGGCTGCCCGTACATGACAGGCTGCTACAAGAATATGGCCTGAACGAAATCGCGGGGCAGGGAAATGCATTCGACCGCTCGTTGCGCCTGATGGACTGGCTCACGGCGCACAGCTGTTATAATGGCATGGAGATCCGCGCCTGCTATCGCTTCCAGGGCAAAAAAGAGGACAGCCTGCGCATTTTGCGCTATGCCTATGGCGGGGGTTTTCGGCGCGCGGTCAATTGCAGACATAAGGCCTATGTTTTCGCCGATTGCCTTATTGCAGCCGGCATTCACGCCATTCCCATCGGCATGGAGAGCCGCACCTGGCGCCCGGACGAGGATACAGTGACCCCGACGCCCTGCCATTTTGTCGTGCACGTTTGGCTGCCGGAAGAACAGCGCTGGGTGATGTTCGACCCCTCGTTCAATTCCTATATCACAGACAAGGCAGGCCGCACGCTGGATTTAATCGAAATTCATGAATTGCACCGGCAGGGCGAAGCAATGAACGCGGCGCGGTATGATTTCAACGGCACGCAGGACTGCCGGGCGAGCTATCTCAATGGCTTCATCCTGGGCAGCTTGCTGGAAATCCAAGCCTGGGACGGCAGTGACCGCAAGGGCGGCCTGCGCAATTATCTTTTGCCCGAGAATGTGCCAAAGACAAACAAAGACACCCGGGCTATCACAACAACGGAGCTATTGGCGGAACCGATTATGTAGGGGACGGCCTCCTGGACGTCCCTGGCCATTAAAATGAAGCTTTTGCTTGGGGCGTCGGGGACGCCGCCCCCTACACAATAAACACATAAGGAGAACTCACATGCTAAACATCGGTATCATCGGCGCGGGGCGCATCGGCAAAGTACATACCCAGTCCATCGCGAATTATGTCCGCACGGCAAAGGTCGTCGCAATCGCTGACCCATTTCTGCCGGACGAGACCATCCAGTGGGCGAAGAATCTCGGCATCGCGAAAATCACGAAGGATCACGCGGACATCATCAACGATCCGGCCATCGACCTGGTGCTCATCTGCTCGAGCTCCGACACCCACTCGCAGATCTCCCTGGAGGCCATCGCGGCGGGCAAGCACGTGTTCTGCGAAAAGCCCATCGACCTTGACGTAGATCGCATCAACGCCGTGCTGGCGGCCCTCGCGGCCAAGCCGGCGCTCAAGTACACCGTAGGCTTCAACCGCAGGTTCGACCACAATTTCCGGGCCCTGCGCAAGGCCGTTGAGAATGGGAAAATCGGCAAAGTGGAGCTGGTGAAGGTCACCTCCCGCGACCCCGCCCCCCCCAGCGCGGAGTACGCGGCGCGCTCCGGCGGCATCTTCATGGATATGACCATCCACGATTTCGACATGGTGCGCTATCTCTCCGGCGAAGAAGTCGAGTCGGTGTTTGTACAGCCCGCGGTTCTCGTCGACCCGGCCATAGGCGAAGCCGGTGACTTCGACAGCGCGGTGATCACCATGAAGCTGCGCAGCGGCGCCCTGGCCGTGATCGACAACAGCCGCCGCTGCGCCTATGGCTACGACCAGCGCGCGGAGGTCTTCGGCTCCCTGGGCGCGGCCGTGAGCGGCAACGACGCCGCCTCCAACGCCCAGGTGTGGAGCGGCGCCGGCGTCACCGGGGAAAAGCCGCTCTATTTCTTCCTGGAGCGCTATATGCAAGCATTTGCGACTGAAGTTGAGGAGTTCATCGAGGCCGTGGTGAACGATACCCCCGTCCCCGTGGACGCCTACGCGGGCCTCGCGGCGGTGCTGATTGCCATCGCGGCGACAAAGTCGGCGAAGACGGGTCTGCCGGTGGTGGTGGGGTAACGCACCCCCCCGGCGCTTCGCGCCACCCGGAGAACACCCCCCGGCGCTTCGCGCCACCCCCCTCAAAAGAGGGGGGCTATATGTGGACGATTGCAACATTTTGATAGAAGCACCCAAAGCCCCCCTCTTTGAGGGGGGTGGCCCCGAAGGGGCCGGGGGGTGTATGCGGAGGCGCCCTATGCAGGAATTCGGCTACCCGATGTTCAACGCGCAGTGCGTTATGCCCTTGACCAACACGATTGACCTCTACCCCAACATGTTGATGGACATCACTGTGCATCGTCTGGGCTTTGGCGAGAGCGTTTCTTTTCACCTGCCGGACCAGGAGCTGGCCATAGTCTTAATTGAGGGCGAGGTGCAGTTCGATTGGGACGACGGCTTTGCGCCGAAGATGGAGCAGGTGAGACGACCCAGTTGCATTGATGATCCGAGTTATTGCCTGCATGTGCCCAAAGGCGTGCGGGTGAGCGTGAGCGACATTAGCTCTTGGGAAGACAAAGACAGCGGCAAAACCAGTGAAATCCTTGTCCAATCCACAGAAAACAAAAATTCTTTCGAGCCCAAATTCTACACCCCGGAGAACACCCGCCGGGAGACCTTCGGGCAGGGGCAGTTCGAGGGCAAGGCAGAGCGCACCGTGACCACCTTTTTCGATTACGAATCCGCGCCATATTCCAACATGGTGTGCGGCGAGATTCTCATCCCCCAGGGCGGGTGGAGCTCCTACCCGCCCCACGAGCACCCCCAGCCGGAGGTGTATTACTATCGCTTCGGCCACCCGGCGGGCTTCGGCGCGTGCTTCATCGACGACAACGTGTATATGATCAAAGACCGCTCCTTCGCGGCGATCCCGGGTGGTAAGTACCACCCCCAGGTGAACGCCCCTGGCTATGCCATGATGTACGTGTGGATGATCCGCCACTTCGACGGCTATCCCTGGACGGAGCGGAATTTTAAGCCGGCGCATCAGTGGTTGCTGGAGGGGTAGCAGTGGGCTTTTTTGGAGCAGGATCAATCAGGGCTTTCGAAGGGGGCGTCCAAAAAAAATCTTATAATTCTTATACTGTTTACTTTTGCTGTGTTCTGTGGTATGCTGAAGGGCGGGGACCCCTAGTTCCCGCCCTCTTGCTTTCCGCTCATCCCCCACGGGCTTCGCGGGTTTTGGTTACGCGATGGCCTCGATCACGCCGCCCACGGTTTTGAGTACCCTGTTCAGGCTCCTCTTCGCCTGGCGCGCGTACTTGGGCTCGGCCATCGCGCCGCCCACGGCGCCCAGCGCGCCGCCCACGGCCAGGCCGATGCCTACGCCCTTGGCGATGGTCACCGCCTGATGCTTCATCGTCATGTTGGAGAATCCCCTTTCAAAATTTTGAATGCGTCTTACGCTTCATGCGTTTTAACGCATTGTTATTATGGCCCCGCCGGGAAGCATTAATCGGAGGCGCGCGAATTGGAAATATCTTATCAACTGAATCTCGTGCTGGTGGAGCCCGAGATCCCGCAGAACACCGGCAACGTGGCCCGCACCTGCGCCGCCACGGGCGCGCGGCTGCACCTGGTGGAGCCCATGGGCTTCCGGGTGGACGACGCCAAGCTCAAACGCGCGGGCCTGGACTACTGGCATATGCTGGACATCACGTATTACCCAAGCTTGCAGGCCTTTTTTGCGCAAAATAACGGCCCGTTTTTCTTCTTTTCAACCAAAGGCGCAAAAATTTACACCGAGCCCGCCTATCCACCGCAGGTCTATCTCGTCTTCGGCAAGGAGACCGCCGGCCTGCCCGAAGATTTATTGCGCGCGAATCTCGATCACGCCGTGCGATTGCCCATGCGCGAAGGCGCGCGCAGCCTGAACCTGTCCAACAGCGTCGCCGTCGGGGCCTTCGAGGTGCTGCGGCAGTGGGGGTTTCCGAATTTACAGAGGGAGGGCGTTTTATGAGAAAACTGTTTGCTGTGCTGCTTATCCTGGGGGTGCTGGGGCTTGGCGGATGCGGGGTTGGGGAGGTGCCCACGACCGAGCCCAGCACCGCGCCAACTACAGAACAGGCCACCGAGGAACAGCTCACCACGGAGGAGGTCACGACCACAAAGGTTTACCCGCCGCCGGTGCCGCCGGAGGTGGTGAATACGGAGTATGTGTTCACGACCTCTTGGGCGAAGACGCCAACGCATTTCTATGCGACATCATTCACGTCGGTTGATGACGACTTGAAATGGGTTATGCTGCGCCGTGTTCCACTGAGCGATATATCCAAACCAGAGGAGCTTTCGCTTCCTAAAGAGTACAGAGGACATAAGCTTGAAAGAATAGATGTGTGCGGCATCACTGAACAATGGCTGTTTATTGATTGCCGATACGAAAAGTGGGAAGGCGATAGAATTGAAGACTATACTTGGTCGGACATACATGCATTGTTTCGCATTTCACTTGAAACACTTGAGGCAGAAGTAATAAGGGATGATGACGATTATCATGGCAATACGTGGTATAACGCAGGGAGCAATTCGCTTATATTTTACTATAGCTATGATGAGAATTTTGAAGCCTTGCGGTTAGACACTGGTGAGCGCATTGTGATTGAAAGGCCTGCTTTATACGGCGGGTTTTGGCACAACACGACAGACGGATTGATTGTCCGTGGGCTGGAAGGCGGAGACGGCTACGACGATGCTGCTGAAGTTATCGTTATCGACAGCAAGAACAATGCCACAGTTATGCCGTTCAAGGAGCTAAAGCTTATACCGCGTCCATGGGAAAGGGAATCCGAAATCAAGGTGCCGCTCAATGACAAGGTAAAGAAAATGCTGGATTGGGACGACGACCAAGGCAACAGTACGTCCGGCTTGCAATCAATGGACGATATGATACTCGTTCTAGTGTGGGGAATCTACGGAAACTACGATGGCTACTTCCACGCCCTCTACGACCCCGCCACCGGCGCGGTGTTCCAATAAAACTTCGCTTGGGGCGTCGGGGACGCCGCCCCCTACCATACAAGGAGGCCCCCATGCTAAAATCCCTCGCCCGCCGCACCCTCGCGGCCCTGTTCGCGCTGTGCCGCGTGTTCCCCGTGCGGAAAAACAAAGCCGTGCTCCTGCGGGGCTTCCCCCACTGGGGGGCGCTGGAGGCCATGGAGCGGGCCCTGCTGGCCGACGGGCGCTTCCGGGTGGTGAAAATCGCGGATTGGCGGCGGCCGGGCACGCTGTACCACCTGGCCACGGCCGAGATGATCTTCCTCAACAACAACTTCAGCCCGCTGGCGCATTTGAAATTCTCGAAGAAGACCAAGCTGGTGCAGCTCTGGCACGGCGACGGCGGCTGGAAGCGCTGGGGCCACAGCGTCTCCTCCGGAGCCGCAGACGTTTCCTTCGGAAACTCTCGTACTCCAAGCGCGCCCAAAATCCCCTATGACTATGCCATCTGCAACTGCGAGAGCGTGCGGCCTTTCTGGGCCGAGGCTTTCGCCCTGCCGGAGGCGCGTGTGCTGCCGCTGGGTTCGCCCCGGCTGGACGCCCTCACCCGGCCCTATGATAAACAGGCCCTGCGCATGAAATTGGACGCCCAATACCCCCAGTGCCGGGGCAAAAAGCTCATGCTCTATGCCCCGACCTTCCGCGAAAACCCCGAGGAGAACCGGGCGCTGCTGTCGCACTTCGACTTTGACGCATTTCAAGAGCGCTTCGGCCAGGAGGCCGCCCTGCTGCTGCGCCTGCACCCCAAAATGCACGGGCAGTATGACCTGGGCAATGCCGATGTAATTGACCTCACCGGCCAACCTGACCAAGATAATCTCATGCGGGTGATCGACCTGTTGATTACAGACTATTGCTCTCTCTGCTTTGATGCCGTAGCCCTGGA
Source organism: Oscillospiraceae bacterium (assembly GCA_009779995.1). Classification (GTDB taxonomy): domain Bacteria; phylum Bacillota; class Clostridia; order Oscillospirales; family Acutalibacteraceae; genus WRMQ01. The sequence goes on from WRDW01000001.1 coordinate 36,787, forward strand.
CATCCCTGTGCTTATCTACGCCTTCGACGAGGCATCCTACATGAACAAAGACCGTGGCTTCTACAAGCCCCTGCGCGAGCTTCCCCCCGGCCCCATCGCGAACGATTTCCCCGCCCTGCTGGCGCACCTCGCCGCCCCGGACGCCTATGCCGAACAGCGCGCGGCCTTCGCGGCGTTCCATCTGGGGGCGGTGGACGGCGGGGCGTGCGGGAGGATAATTTCAATGCTTGAGAAAGGACTTGCAATACATCCGGGAAAGTAGTATAATGGGCCTAGGAGGGCATGATATGACAGGCTTTGATGAACGCGGCATGGCGCATGGGCTGCGCAAGCTCTCCATCTCGTTGCTGACAGAGGACGAAATCGCGTTCATCAGGAAAGAGATTGAGGCAATTGAGGCCGATGAGAGCGTGTTCAGGTTTGACCGGATCGGCAGCACGGGCTATCTGGATGAGTTGGACTATATCGCGTGGGCCGCAATGTGTTTCCGGATTTTGATTCCAGTTCGGTGCATCCTACGGATTTGATGAGCGAACGCGCCGTGCTTGCCCACGAGTATTACGGTCACTATCGGCACAGAAGAACCATGCTCCCGAAGGGAAGCTGGAACGACGAGTTCCGCGCCAGCTACGCTGCCGCCAGTCTTTCGCCCGGGTTTTCCGACACGGACAGGCGATACCTGATCATGGACGCGATGGACCGCGCGAAAACAGCAGGCGTGACAATCATGCCCAACCGATTTATGAAGGAGGTGCTCTACGGTGAAGAGTACGAGAGAAGAAGCTTTGATTCTTGACCAGGCCGACCAGGAGATTAAGCAACATGGCAAAACCAACTTGAAATGCCCGCGCTGCGGCGGCGGCTTCGCGTATGACGGCAACGACACCACATACACATTTCATTGCGTCATACCCGGCTGTACGTCCATCACCTTCCGCGGGCTGTAAAACTGTACTCAAAAACCGACCGCCCCGTGACAGGGGCGGTTTTTCCCCTTGACAACCCCGCCCGCCTGCTGTATGATTGTACCATGACATACAACACATGGGTTCGCGAAACCCTCGCGGCCCACGACATCGCCCTCATCGGCTTCGCGGATTTAAGCGAAATCGACGAGGACGCGCGCAGGGGGGTTCGTTATGGCGTGAGCGTCGCCATGGAGCTGACCGTGCTGCCCAGCACATCGGAGGAGGCATCCCTCGCGTACTACGACGAGTATCGACGCGTGAGCGCGGCGCTGCGCGAGGCCAGCGCCTTTCTCGCGGAGCAAATCCAGGCGCGCGGGTACAGCGCCCGGTCCCTCTGGCTCCTCGACAAACAGGATGAGGACTTCAGAACGCCGCTCCCATTTAAAACCCTGGCGACGCGGGCGGGGCTGGGGTGGATCGGCAAGTCGGCGGCGCTGGTCACCAGGGTGTACGGCAGCGCGGTCCGGCTGGGCGGAGTGCTGACGGACATGCCCTTCGAGACAGGCGCGCCCATCAATGAATCGCTGTGCGGCGACTGCATGGAGTGCGTGCGGCATTGCCCGGGAAACGCCATCAAGGGCAACCATTGGAGCCTGCACACCGACCGTGACGTCCTGCTGGACGCCCACGCATGCAAGCGGGCCGTCGTCGAGCGGGGCAAAGCGCTGGGCAAAACCGAGGGCGCCTGCGGCATCTGCATTGCGGTGTGTCCTTTTACAAAAAAATACTTTTCTGGGAGGCAAGTATCATGACATGGCTTTGGATCGCGTTGATCTGCCTGGCGGCGCTGTTCGCGCTGATCTTTTTCGTCGGCGGCTACATAGGCTTCCGCGGTTCGCTGCGGCGGCGCAAGGTGAAGGGGGCTTCCTCCCGGATGCAGACCCCCGACCCCAACCTGCAAATGCGCCACGACATGGAGGCGGCGGGGCGGGCCTGGCTCTTTGGGCAACACCCCGAGGAAGTCGAGCTGACGGCCTACGACGGGCTGACGCTGCGGGGGTATTTCCTCCCGGCGGCGCGGCCCTCGGACAAGCTGGTGGTGTGCGCCCACGGCTACAGCTACAACGGGCCGGACCAGTTCGGCGCGCTGCTGCCGTTCTATCACGACGACCTGAACTACAATATCCTCCTGCCCGACCAGCGCGCCCACGGCCGCAGCGGCGGCGACTGGATCGGCTTCGGGGCGCTGGAGTGGCGGGACATCCTGGACTGGGCGGCGGCCTTCGTGGAGCGCCTGGGGCCGGAGACGCAGGTGGTGCTGCACGGGATCTCCATGGGCGGGGCCACCGTGATGAACTGCAACGCCCACAACCCGCCGGACTATATCAAGTGCGTGGTGGAGGACTGCGGCTACACCAACGGCTACGAGATGATCGCCCTGGTGGCGAAACGCGACTTACAGATCATCATACCGCCCATGGTCTGGGGGCTGGCGTTCTGGTTCCGGGTGTTCCAGCATAGCTCCCTGCGCAAAGACGCCGACCCCTACGGGAACATCGCCAAGTGCAAGCTGCCCACGCTGTTCATCCACGGTGCCAACGACCGCTTCGTCCCCGCCGAGATGGGCCAACGCTGCCATGATGCCGCCGCCGTTGAAAAAGAGCTGCTGCTGGTGGAGGGCGCGGGGCACTCCCTGTCGTTCTTCGTGGCGCAGGAGGAATACGAGGCGAAGGTGAAGGCCTGGCTGGAGCGGTGGATGGGGGAAAAGATTGTGGCATAAAAGGACACCCCCCTACCCCCCCTCGCAAGCGAAGGGGGCTATCTGTGCTTCATCCAAAGCTTTTGTAGAGAGCAAAAAAAGCCCCCCTCGCGCGCGAGGGGGGCTAGGGGGGGGTCCTGCGGGCGGCAAGAATGCCGCCCCTACAGCCATGTGCTATACCCCCGCCGCCTTCAGCGCCTCCACCCGGTCCAGCCTCTCCCACGGCAGGTCGATGTCCGTCCTGCCCACGTGGCCCAGGGCCGCCAGCTGGCGGTAGATGGGGCGTCGCAGGTCAAAGGCGTTGATGATGGCCGTGGGCCGCAGGTCGAACACCCCGGCCACCAGCGCGCCGAGCTGCGCGTCGGGCAGGATGCCCGTGCCGAAGGTGTCGCAGCGCACGGAAACCGGGTGCGCCACGCCTATGGCGTAGGCCAGCTGGATCTCGCAGCGCCTGGCGAGGCCCGCGGCGACGATGTTCTTGGCCGCGTGGCGCGCCGCGTAGGCCGCCGAGCGGTCCACCTTGGTGGGGTCCTTGCCGGAGAAGCTGCCGCCGCCGTGCCGCGCCGCGCCGCCGTAGGTATCCACGATGAGCTTGCGCCCGGTCAGGCCGCTGTCGCCCACGGGGCCGCCGACGACAAACCGCCCGGTGGGGTTGACGTAGTAGGTCGTCTCCTCGTCCAGCAGATGCGCCGGGATGATGGGACGGATCACCTTTTCAATCACATCCGCGCGGATCGTCTCCAGCGAAATCTCGGCGGCGTGCTGCGTGGAGACCACCACGGTATCCACCCGCACGGGCCTGTCGTTTTCGTCGTACTCCACGGTCACCTGAGATTTGCCGTCGGGCCGCAGGTAGGGCAGCGTGCCCTCCTCGCGCAATTTGGTCAGCTGGCGGGCGAGCGCGTGCGCCAGGGCGATGGGCAGCGGCATGAGCTCGGGCGTCTCGTCGCAGGCGTAGCCGAACATCAGCCCCTGGTCGCCCGCCCCACCACCGGCGGGGCTCCCTCCGGTCGTGTCGGCATTCGCCGAGCAGTCGGCTTCGCCGCAGTCTCCGCTGGTTTTGTCTTCAAGGCTTTTGTCCACGCCCAGGGCGATGTCGGGCGACTGCTCGTCGATGGCGGCGAGCACGGCGCAGGTGTGGCCGTCGAAGCCCATGGCCGGGCTGTCGTAGCCCGCCTCAATGATCACCTGCCGCGCGATCTTCGGGATGTCCACGTAGCAGGAGGTGCTGATCTCGCCCATGATCCACACCACGCCCGTGGTGCAGCAGCACTCGCAGGCCACGCGGCCCTGCGGGTCTTTCGCCATGATGGCGTCCAGCACGGCGTCGGAAATCTGGTCGCACAGCTTGTCCGGGTGTCCCCCGGTGACGGATTCGGATGTAAGGAGCTTGCGGTTTTGAGCTGCCATGACTGTTTTCCCCCTTGTGATTGAGTTTAAAAACTCGCCTCCGGCACAGCCGAAAGCGAGGTGAAAGCCTTATCTTTCGGACTCGCGCCGCGCGCGTTTTACACCGCCAGGAATTAGCACCTTGCAAACGCAGGTTGCCGGGCATCATAGAGCCTGTTCTCTCCGCCGCTCTCAATAAGGTGATATTCAGTTTTGCCTATTATAGCACGGAGGGAGGGGGATGTCAAGGGGCAATTTCGCGGCCGGCCGCATGGACGAAAAAATATTCTTGCCATTTCTGCAAAAACGTGGTATGATAAGGAAAAGAAAATCGTGAAAGGTATGCCATGCTTCAATTCGAGGAGCTCCGCCTCCAGCTGCTGGGCCAAAAAGAAAAGCTGAACGAGCTGCGCGAGGCCCTGGGCCTGGCCGCGGCGGCGGCGGAGATTGCCGACCTGGAGGCAAGCTGCGCCAACCCGGGCTTCTGGGACGACCCTAAGAGCAGCCAGGTGGTGCTGCAGCGCATCTCGAAGCTCAAGGCCAAATGCGAGGGCTTCGACAAGCTCGCCGCAAATTACGAGGATGCCCTCGCGATGATAGAGCTGGCCAATGAGGAGGGCGAGGAGGCGCTCTTCGGCGAGTGCAAGGGCAGCGTGGATAGCTTCATCGCCAAGCTGGCGGAGAGCACCCTCTCCACCCTGCTCACCGGGGAATACGACGCCAACAACGCCATTCTGGCCTTCCACGCCGGCGCCGGGGGGACGGAGGCCCAGGACTGGAACGAGATGCTGGTGCGCATGTACGGCCAATGGGCCAATCGCCACAACTTCAAATGCGAGATGGTCGATTTTCTCGACGGCGAGGAGGCCGGGCTGAAAAGCGCCGTCTTAATTATTCAGGGCGAGAACGCTTATGGCTTCCTCAAGAGCGAAAACGGCGTGCACAGGCTCGTGCGCTGCTCGCCCTTCGATTCCAGCGGGCGCAGGCACACCAGCTTCGCCTCCCTGGAGGTGATGCCCGAGATCGCCGACGACGCGAATATAGACATCAGCCCGGACGACATCAAGATGGACGTCTACCGGGCCAGCGGCGCGGGCGGCCAGAAGGTCAACAAAACCAGCTCCGCCGTGCGCCTGACGCACATCCCCACGGGTCTTGTCACCTGCTGCCAGATCGAGCGCAGCCAGCACCAGAACAGGGAAGTCGCCCTGCGTATGTTAAAAAGCAAATTGATTGAGATCAAAGAGCGCGAGCACCTGGACAGGATCGAAGATATAAAGGGCGTCCAGATGGACATCGCCTGGGGCAGCCAGATACGCAGCTACGTCTTCATGCCCTACCAGATGGCGAAGGACCATAGAACGAACTACGAAAACGGCAACATCCCCGCCGTGATGGACGGGGATCTGGATGGGTTTATCAATGCGTATTTGAAGATGCAGGCAAATTTCAATGCTTAATTCTGAATTCTGAATGCTGAATTGGGGGGCGGATGTGAAACGCGCCTTTGACATCGCGGCGAGCGTAGCGGCCCTTTTCCTGCTGTCGCCCCTGCTGGCGATGGTCTCGCTCCTCGTGTATTTCGACGACGGCGCGCCCGTGGTGTTCAAGCAGGACAGGGTGGGCAAACACAACGAGATTTTCAAAATATACAAATTCAGGACTATGCGCCGCGAGACAAGGAACACGGCCCAGAGCGAGCTGCGCGGCGGGGAGTGCCTCACGCGCTCCGGCAGGCTCCTGCGGCGGCTGAGCCTGGACGAGCTGCCGCAGCTGCTGAACATACTGGCCGGGCAGATGCGCTTCGTGGGGCCCCGGCCCCTGATTCCCGAGGAAACGGAGATACGCGCGCTGCGCCTTGCGGCGGGCGTCTACGCCGTGCCGCCGGGACTGACCGGCTGGGCACAAGTGAACGGACGCGCCAGTGTGATGGACGACGAAAAGGTCGCCCTGGATAAGGAATACATAGCGAGGCAGTCGTTCTGGTTAGACATGAAAATACTCGCAATGACCGCAGGGCAGGTCATCACGAGCAAAAATGTGGAGTGACGCCCCCCGGCGCTGCGCGCCCCCCCCTCAAAGAGGGGGCTATGGGCGGGATTCCATAGGACAGCAAAATGCTATGACAGAAGCACAAAAAGCCCCCCTCTTTAGAGGGGGGAGCCCCGAAGGGGCGGGGGGTGTTCATTGAAGCCCCAGGTATTCCTCCAGGCACTTGCCGCTTTGCTTCATCTCGGTGGCAGGCCCAACCCCCACATAGCGCCAGTGCCAGGGCTCGTAGGCGACGCCCGTGACGGTCTCCTTGCCCTGCGGGTAACGCAGGATGAAGCCGTAGTCGTGGGCGTGGTTCATCAGCCAGTTGAATTCCGGCGTGCCGTGGAAGCCGGGGTCCGTGCGCCACACGCCCTTGCGGGTGAGGTCTATGGCGAGCCCCGTCTCGTGCTCGCTGCAGCCGGGCGGCTGTATGCTCCGCATGGCCTGCCCGATGGCCTCCGTGCGCGTGTACCCCGCTGAGATCATTTCATTGATTTCCCGGTCGAAGTTCTCCTTCTGCTGCGCGGTGCTCCTATAGGCCGAGAAGGGGATAAGCTCGATGCCATCCTCCAGTGCCGCCTCGTACATCTCCCTGAATCGCGCCGCCGCCCCGGCCTCCATGCGCCGGTTCTCCGGGTAAACCGTCACGCACACCTCGGTCTCCACGGCGTAGTTCGCGGGCAGGGCGAGGCTGCGGTTGACGCAGACGAGGTACTTATCGCCCGAGATTTTCGCCTCCCCCGGATAGAGCCCGTATTCAACGGCGTAGGCGTAGCTGCTGTCCGGCTTTGTGGTGACTGGAGGCGGCGCGGCGGTCACGGTTGTCTGCGCGGCGGGCTGCGTCACCAGGGAGCCGCATTTCGGGCAGAACTTCATGCCCGGGGGGTGCGTGTGACCCTCCCAGTTGGTCTCCCACAGCTCCGCCAGGGTGGAGGCGGCGGTGTTCCCCGGCAGCCTGGCGATGCCACCCGTATAGGCGAAGTACAGCCCCGTGCCGGCAGCCAGGATCAGCACCAGCACGAAGATAGTCCCCGCCCTGCTTCTTCTCTGCATCGCGTTTTCCCCCGCATCGACAATTTACGCTCCTATTTTACGTGGAATTTTTTGATTTGTCAAGCAAAATCAATCGACATAGGGAGGATGATGACCCATGACGGCAAGGCAATCGATCAAGGGCTACGAATCCAGGGTGCGGGAGTACAGCAACTTCGCGGTGCGGGGCGTAAAAAAGGTGTGCAAGGAGTGCGGCCCGCGCCCCCCATGCAGCCCCGAGGAAAAAAAGGCCCAGGAGATGATGCGAAAGGACCTGGAGACCTGCTGCGACGAGGTGCGCATGGAGCCCTTCAAGGCGGCGCCGGCGGCGTTCATGTTCTGGGTGCGCCTGGCGGTGGTGCTGGGCTTCCTCGGCGCGTTGGCCTACAACCTGGGCTACGCCGTCGTCAGCGCGGCGTGCATTCTCACCGCGCTTGTGTTCATGGTGCTGGAGTTCATCATGTACAAGCAGGCCCTGGACGTCTTCCTGCCCAAGAAGGGGTCACAGAACCTCATCGGCGTGCGCAAACCGGCGGGGGAGGTCAAGCGGCGCATCATCCTGAACGGCCACGCCGACAGCGCCAACGAGTGGACCTACACCTACCTCGGCTACAAGCATTTCAAGAAGCCCGTGCTGCTGATGCCCGTGGTGATCGCCTCCGTGGTGGGGATGCTATTTATCTTAGGCGTCAGCGCCGCAGCTGTGATTGCAGGGCAGGGCTGGGTGGGCTTCAATGGGCTGGGCACGCGCAGCGGCGCGTTTGCCGTGCTGGGCTGGGTGGCCGCCGCGCTGTGCCTCCCCATGGTGTTCGCCTGGTTCTTCGAGCAGAAAAAGCGCCCGGTGATGGGCGCCAACGACAACCTCTCCGGCTGCTTCACCGCCATGGCCGTGGCCAAGCTCATGGGCGACCTGGACCTGCGCCTGGAGAACACCGAGCTCATGGTGGTGTGCGGCGGCTGCGAGGAGATCGGCCTGCGGGGCGTGAAGGCCTTCTGCAAGGCACACAGGGGCGAGTTCGACGACGTAGAAACGGCGTTCATCGCCCTGGACACCATGGCGGACATGGAGTGGATCAAGGTGATGTGCCGCGACCTGAACGGCACCGTGAAGCACGACAGCGCCGTGTGCGCCCTGGTCAAAGAGGGGGCGAAAACCGCCGGGCACGACATCAAATACGGCAGCGTATTCTTCGGCTCCAGCGACGCCTCGGCCGCCACCCAGGCGGGCCTGCGCGCCTGCCTGCTCTCCGCCATGGACGAGGCCCCGGCGGACTACTACCACACCCGCCTGGATACCGTGGAGCGCCTGCAGCCCAAAACCGTGGAGGCCTGCCTGGACATCCTCATGGAGACCGTATACCAGTTCGACCGCACCGGCCTCGCCCCCTTCGATGGGGTTGAGGTGAAGGTGGGGGGGTAGAGGCGGCCCTCGTGCGATTCGATGGCGGCTGTATTTTATATAAGCAATTAATACATTATTCTCAGGAGGTTCCCTATGAAACTCAAGTCCTTGCTCGCCCTTGCCCTGGCCTGCGTCCTGGCTCTCGGCCTGTTCGCCTGCGCACCCGATGTGCTGGAGGAACAGGAGCAGGCGGCCCAGATCACCCTGGCCGTCGCGCAGAGCGACCCCCTGGCGTACCTCAACGCGCTGATCACCCTGGCCGCGCAGGCCGATACCTTCCACATGGAGATCCCCTACGGCATGGACGACATCCAGGCCGGCAACGAAACCCTCCAGGCCGCCCGTGACGTGGTCAAGGGCTACGTCACCTCGTTCATCAATAAGTCGGCCGGCTATGAAAAAGAGAAATTCGAGGGCGATTTCGCCGCCAGCTTCCCGGCGCTGATGTATACCTTCACGCAGGAGGACTTCCCGGAGGGCCTGACGATCAGCGACGTGCTGGAGCTGCGCGTGGCCGGCCGCCTGGAGACCCTGGAGGTGGACATCGCCGAGAACCGCAACACCGCCATGAAGGGCAAGAGCGACGCCGAAAAGCGCAAATACGTTCTGGAGCAGATGGGCGAAAACGCGGTGCGGGACGCCTCCAGGCTGTTCCAGATCGAGGGCGTGCTGTCCCTGGAGGCCATCGATAAGCTGTTCCCCGAGGCCGATAAGGCGGCCATCCTGGCGGAGCTGGCCAAGGCGGAGGACTACGCCGTCATAGGCGGCTATGCCGTGGCGCCCACGGCGCTGACCCTCTTCGCCACGGTGAACAAGAACTTCGTGGACGCCGACAGGCTCGAAGAGCTCCAGGTGGTTGACCCCGCGCAGTCCCTCGACCGCATCCGCGAGATCGCCTTCACCCAAAAGGCCGGCCTCACGGCCGACGCCAAGGGCGTGGGCGCCTTCGCCGGCGCGGGCGACTTCACCATCGCCCTGACGCTCACCAAAACGCTGCGCTACAAGGACTTCGACTGGAAGGCGGCGGGGTAAAAGACGTGTCCGAAGGCAAGCTGCGGGGGGACGCTCTTTCCCCCCGCGTAAAAGCTGCGGTTCCGAGAGATGACTACGCCCTGCTGCTCACCTTCAACAACGGGGAGCGGCGCATGTTCAACGCGAAGCCGCTGCTGGCGCTCCCGGCCTTCCGTCCGCTGAAAAATCCCGATTTTTTCCGCCTGGTGCAGGTGTCCTATGGTTCCGTGGCGTGGCCGCGCGACATTGACTATTGCCCGGACACACTCTACGCGGAAAGCGTGCCTATTGACGCAGGAGGTTCCCATGCGTGACGCGATCATAGCGCAGATCCTGGAGAAAAAAATCATCGCCATCGTGCGCGGGCTGCCGGAGGCGCAGGCCGTGCCGCTGGCGGGCGCGCTGCTGGCCGGTGGCATAGAGCTCATCGAAGTGACCTTCAACCAGGCCGCCCCCGACAGCTTTCAATGTACAGCCGGGGCCATCGCGGCGATCAAAGCTGCCTGCGGGGACAAAATGCGCGTGGGCGCGGGCACGGTGATGACCCCCGCGCAGCTGCGCCTGGCCCATGACGCCGGGGCGGGGTTTGTCATCTCGCCGAACGTGGACGAGGCGGTCATAAAAGAAACCCGCGCGCTGGGGCTGGTCTCCCTGCCCGGCTGCATGACCCCCTCCGAATGCGCCGCAGCCCACAGCTACGGAGCTGATTTTATAAAAATATTCCCCGCGGGCGTGCTGGGGCCGGGGTATTTCACCGCGCTGCGCGCGCCGCTCAGTCATTTAAAATTCCTGGCCGTGGGCGGGGTGGACTGCGCGAACATCCCGGATTTCCTGCGGGCCGGGGCGCTGGGCTTCGGCATAGGCGGCAGCCTGGTGAACAAGGACTGGATCGCCGCCGGGCGCTTCGACCTGATCACAGCGGCGGCGCGGGAATACGTGCGCGCGGCCAATTTTGCTTGACAGCTCACCCCAAGCATGTTATAATAAAATCAGGCGCACGCCGGCTTTTTCTGGCCGCCGCGCGCCATTTTTTGATTTCCTTGGAAGAGAAAATGAAGAAGCGTTTCCTGCTCATCGCGGCGGCGGTTGTTATGATAGTCGCTGCTCTTTATGGCATTTTACTGTTCTTTCAGAATGCCCCCTATGCGCCAAAGACCTCAACCGACTTCGCCATGGGAAGTGTTCTGACGCAGACGTACTGGACAAATTGGGTATCGGGAAATGTTCGCAAAGCAATTGAAGAGCTTGAGGAAGAACTGCTCAGTGCGACCGAAGCGCCCGCTCTGGCTCTGGAAATCATGGAGGCCAGCAATGGCGCATTCAACCCCTATCTCGGCGCGCTGGTGAAGCTGTGGGATGTCGATGGGCAGAAATATGTGCCTACACAGGAAGAAATCGAGCAAGCCCTGGAGGCAAAAGAGCTTGACCTCGGCGCTTACGGCAAAGGCGCGGCCTGCGATGTAGCGCTGCGCATAACAAGCTACAACCGGGGGTATCCCCCTGTGCAGGGCGCGGTAGTGAACTTTGGCGGGAATATATTCACATACAAGCAAAAAACCTGGTGGCAGCCCTTCAAAATCGCCCTGCGCGACCCCCTTGGCGGGCCGAACGACACCATGGGGGTGTTCACCCTGCGGGGGACGCACTTCATCAGCACCAGCGGCTCGTATGAAAAATATTTTGAGCGCGACGGCGTAAAATATCACCATATCTTCGACCCGGAGACGGGGTATCCGGCCTGCCGCGACCCCGGCCTGGTGAGCGTGACGGTGATCACCGGCGCGGAGGGATACGAAGCGGGGGGCCTCTCCACAGGCGGCGCGATTGGCGACATGGTCTCCACGGCGTGCTTCGTGCAGGGCTACGAGGCGTCGCTGGAGCTGCTTGCGCAATACAGCTGCGACGCGCTGTTTGTCTACGAGAATGGCGATGTGCGCCCTGTGGGGCGCGTGATGGAGTATTATGAAGCGCGGTGACATCCTGATTGCCCTGGCCCTGCTGGCCCTGGCGGGCCTGGCGCTGCTGCTGCGGCCAAGCGGCGCGGGCGGGGTGTATGTCAACGGCGAGGCCGTGAGCGGGAGCGTGACGATCAACGAAGTCGTCATCGAGGTCGATGGCAGCAGGGCAAGGGTGACTGATTCCCCGTGCAGGGATAAACTCTGCGTACACGCGGGCTGGCTCGATCGCCCCGGCGACGTGGCCGTGTGCCTGCCGCAGCGGGTGATCGTGGAGATACGCGGCACGGCAAGAAGGCAGGTGGACGGCGTTGCGGGATAAGAAAACCTGTAGGGGCGGCATTCATGCCGCCCGCCGCCCTCTCACGCCCGCCCAGAAAGCCGCTCACTGGGGCATATTGTCCGCCCTGGCGCTGGCGCTCAGTTGGGCGGAGAGCTTCCTGGCCCCGTTCCTGAACCTCCCCATGGGTGTGAAGCCCGGGCTTTCCAACATCGCGGTGATGATGGCCTGCGCCGCGCTGGGCCTGCCCGCCGGCCTGGCCGTGGCGGCGGCGAAGGCGGTCTTCGCGGGCCTCACGCGCGGCCTGACGGCCATGCTCCTGAGCGCCTCGGGCGGCATCGTGAGCGCGCTGTTGGTGGGCTTGCTCCTAAAATTCAGCATTCAGCATTCAGCATTCAGCATTACAGAGACCGGCGTCGGGATGCTTGGCGGGGCGGCGCACAACATGGCGCAGCTGGCCGTGGCCGCGCTGCTCATGGGCACGCCGGGGGTGTTCTGGGCCGCGCCCTGGCTGCTGATTTGCGGGGCCATTGCCGGTGCCGTTACGGGCACGGCGGTGCGGCTGATACGGAGGCATGTGAGACAATGACAGAGAACGAATACGACGCCAAATATAAGAAGCCGATTCGCAATTTTGCGCTGTTGAAGATTGAGCGGGAGCAAAAGAAGTTTTTGCTTCGCAAGGAGACATGGCTGGTCGTTGCGGGCATCGCCGTGATTGTACTTGTGCTTTTGCTCGCTGCAAGTGTGTATGGATTGAGCGCAGCATGGGGCGCCGTTGGTTTGGTGGTGCAAATTATCTATGGTTTGTCATTGGCCGCCGGAATAATGCTGATATGTATACATGGGAGAAGCATCCATAGGCGACGTTGGAGTTACGTTTTTTCTCTCGTGCTCTGTGCGGCGTTGTCAATCGCCATGTTTATGTATGTTTCCCTGCCCGCGGTTCGCGACATCGGCGCAAAACCCGTCACGGGGACCTTCCGCGTTGTGGATTTCACATATCGCCGCCGCAGTCTCTCCAGCGACATGACCGCCGTTGAAATCAACACGGGCCGGATTGAAAAATTCCCTGTTTCAGAATTTTCCCGCGATGGGAAACGCCTGCGCGAAGAGCTGAAAATTGCCGAACCCGTCGTCGTTATCACCTACTACCCGCACAGCAAGGTGCGCACGCATTTGGAGTATTGAATCCATGAAGAAAAAAAGCTCGCGCCTGTTCCGGAAATACTTTGTGGCCTTTATGGCCATCCTGCTGGGGAGCTTCGCTTTCCTCGGCACGGCCATGCTCGCGCTTTCGGGGCAGTTCTGGATCAAGGACAGGCTCGCGCCGCTCGAGGCGGGCGCGAAGCAGGCGGCGGCGGCGATCACGGGCCTCTACGTGCCGGGCTACGAGGGCGACCGGCTGGAGGCCCTCGTCGGCGTGCTGGCGGCCCGCGAGGCCGCGCTGGATGCCGAGGCGCTCCTGTTCGACGCCCGGGGCCGCGTGGCGGCCTGCGCGGAGATGACGCCGGAGGGCGCGCTCTGCGAGCGGCACAGCGCCATGCGCGCGCCGCCCAATATCTATAGCGTGGCCCTGTTCGGCCCCCTCGCCCTGGCCGGCGCCTTTGACGGCCTGTTTGACCGCCGGATGCTCGTCGCGGCGGAGCCCTTCTTCATCGGGGGCGGGGCGGCGGGCTTCGTGCTGGTGGCCCAGCCCTTCTTCTCCGACCATCTGATCCTGTACCTCGGCGGGATCTTCCGGCTGTTCCTGCTCTCCGGCGCGGCTGCGCTGGCGCTGGCCTTCCTGGTGGTGTATTTCATCAGTTATCGTTTGGTCCGTCCCCTGGGCGATATGGCGCGCGCCACCCGGCAGTACGCCTTGGGGAATTTCGGCTACCGCGTGCAGGCCAAGGGTGATAACGAGCTGTGCCAGCTGGCCGACGCCTTCAACTCCATGGCCATCGGCCTGGCCACCCTGGAGGGCTCGCGCCGCAGCTTCGTGGCGAACGTCTCCCACGAGCTGAAGACCCCCATGACCACCATAGGCGGCTTCATCGACGGGATGCTCGACGGCACCATCCCCGCCGCGCAGCATAAAAAATACCTGGCGCTGGTGAGCGAGGAGGTCAAGCGGCTCTCGCGCCTGGTGACAAGTATGCTGAACCTATCAAAAATCGAAGACGGCGAGCTCCAGCTCAACGTAAAACCCTTCGACGTCAACGAGCTGCTGTTCACCACCATCCTGCGCTTCGAGCAGATCATCGGCCGCAAGCAGCTGGAGCTGCTGGGCCTGGACGCTCTGGAGCCCGTCGTGCTGCCGGGGGACAGGGACATGCTCACCCAGGTGTTCTACAATTTAATAGATAACGCTGTGAAGTTCACCCCGCCCGGCGGCCGCCTGGAATTTTCCGCTGTCGCAGACAAAGAGAATTACACCTTCACCCTGCGCAACACGGGCGCGGGCATCCCCTCGGAGGAGCTCTCCCGCATCTTTGAGCGCTTCTATAAAACCGATAAATCCCGCAGCTTCGACGTGAAGGGCGCAGGCCTGGGGCTGTACCTGGCGAAAACCATCGTGACGATGCACGGCGGCGCGATCTCCGCCGACAGCGACGGGGAAAGTTTCGCGCAGTTCAGGGTGGAGCTGCCGGTGGGGTAGCAGAGCCTGTAGGGGCGGCATTTTTGCCGCCCGGGCTAACCGCCTACGTAAAATTCGGGTGGCAAGAATGCCACCCCTACAGCCCGGAGGAGAACATTAGAATGAATCGAGTTGAAATCCGCCAAATCCTAGAAAACCCACAGGACTTCCTGCAAGAGGACATCACCCTGTGCGGCTGGCTGCGCACCCTGCGGGATTCCAAGGCCGTCGCATTCGCGCAGGTGAACGACGGCAGCGCGTTCGCGTCGCTGCAGGTTGTCCTCACGGACGAGCTGCCCAATTTTTCTGAGATACGCAAGCTCGGCGTGGGCACGGCGCTGCAAATCCGCGGGCGGCTGGTGCTCACGCCGGAGGCCGGGCAGCCATTTGAACTGCAAGCCAGTGAAATTATAATTGAGGGCGCGTGCGACCCGGCTTATCCCCTGCAGAAAAAGCGCCACAGCCTGGAGTTCCTGCGCACGATAGGCCACCTGCGTCCCCGCACCAACACGATAGGCGCGGCCCTGCGGGTGCGTTCGGCGGCGGCCCACGCGATACACTGCTTCTTTCAGGATAGGGGCTTCATCTGCGCCCACACACCGATTATAACCACGGCGGATGCCGAGGGGGCCGGGGAGATGTTTCGGGTTACGGCCCTGGATTTGGAGGACATCCCACGCGCGGAGGACGGCGGCGTTGACTTCAAGCAGGATTTCTTTCAAAAGCCCGCGCACCTCACCGTCTCGGGCCAGCTGCAGGGCGAGGCCATGGCCATGGCCTTCGGGAAGATTTACACCTTCGGGCCCACGTTCCGCGCTGAAAATTCCAACACGCAGCGCCATGCGGCGGAGTTCTGGATGGTGGAGCCGGAAATCGCCTTCGCCGACCTGGACGAGGACATGGCCCTGGCCGAGGATATGATGAAGTCCGTGATAGCCGAAGTTTTACAAAAATGCCCCGACGAGCTGGCCTTCTTCAATCAATTTGTCGACCCCGGCCTGCTGGCGCGCCTGGAGGCCGTGATCAACTCAGATTTCGTCCATGTGACCTACACAAAAGCTATCGAGTTCTTGCAGCTACACAAAGAGCAATTCGCCTATGCCCCCATCTGGGGCTGCGATTTGCAAACCGAGCACGAGCGTTGCCTGACCGAGAAAATTTTTAACGCGCCGGTATTCGTCACGGACTACCCCAAAGAAATCAAGGCGTTTTACATGCGCATGAATGACGATCAAAAAACCGTAGCGGCCATGGACCTGCTCGTTCCGGGCGTAGGGGAGATCATCGGCGGCAGCCAGCGCGAGGAGCGCTATGACCTGCTGGAGCAGCGCATCAAAGAGATAGGCGCTTCGCCCGAGCAGTACGGCTGGTATCTTGACCTGCGCCGCTTTGGCGGCTGCAAGCACTGCGGCTTTGGCCTTGGCTTCGAGCGCCTGGTGATGTACCTCACCGGCATGGCGAATATACGCGACGTGTGCGCGTTCCCGCGCACGGCGGGGAGCGCGGAGCTTTAAAAGCAAAAAACGGAGCGTTGGCTCCGTCAATTGCTGGACTCCTCGATTGCTTGCTGGTCTGTTTCGGTTTCCGGCGGTTCCTCTGTGAACAAACCGGAAATGTCGATCAATTCCATTCCATCAAAAATCACAGTCAAACGTTCCTTTCTAGGCGCAGTGGCTATAAGCAAACATGAACCTTCCTACTAATTATAGTATACCATACCCAAATAAAGAATACAACATAATTTTATACTTTTTTCGGAGTTTTAGGATCCATTTCTGCCTTTTTCTTCTTGTCGCTTTGCAATCTGTCGCGCCACGTGTTAAACAGTTGAATTGCATTGACGAAAAACTTGTCGTATGATGTTTTATTCCGGGACGCAATTGGAAAATACATAAAAATCATCGCATCGAAGAAGCTCTGGTGGAGAGACTGATAAACAACGTCTTCGTCAGCGACATTCTGTTGGAAAGCCATGCTGAAGTATTCGAGTTTGTTCATGAAGAATTTTATTAGCTTTTTCATCTCGGTCTGTGTCCTTGCTGCCATGTACTCGCTGTTTGCCTGCAATTCAGGCGGCCCAAAGTCAATGGCGCGGCCCCACAAAGCAAAACAACATTGTACGGCTTGAACCGAAACACCGCTGAAATTAAAATAAAACCCCTCCAGATTTTTTCGCTCTTCTTCGGTAAAAACTTCTTCAACTTCTTCTGAATTAAACTGGCTTGGCATCGTAGCATTGGGCTTTAGGCGTCGCACTATTGCTTTAATTTCGGGATGCTGTTCGATGATTTCATTGATCAGGGATATATCGGGGATGAGTTCCTCCGCGTAGAATTTTGCCATGTCCAGCGCAATGGAAATGCGTTCAATGTTGTCATCGCGCTCGTTGCGTTTCGTCTCGAGTCTTTTTGTCTTCCAGATCGTAAACACAAGTGCGCCTAAGCTGATAAGTATCGGCACAGCGTTCAGCACTATCTCAAGCCAATCCAAGTTTTTCCACCCCTCTCTCAGTGTATATGATACCATATGCTTCGCTGAGATGCAAGCACTTTTTCACACAGAAACCGATTAATTTTCCTTGCTGCTTAACCTTGTCTTTCGGTGTTATCTGTGGTACAATAATGACAAACCTTCCCCTCGAAAGGAGCCCCCCCATGCCCGCACCCCTTGCCGAGCGCCTGCGCCCGCAAACCCTGGACGATATGGCCGGCCAGCCCCACCTGCTGGGACCTGGCCGCGCCCTGCGGGGCATTATACAGTCCGGCGAGCTGCCAAATTTGATTTTTTACGGGCCCTCCGGCGTGGGAAAGACCACCCTGGCGCGCATCATCGCACGTCAAACAGATCGATATTTCACCAGCCTCAACGGCACAACTGCCGGAACGGCGGACATCAAGCAGGCCATCGCGCAGAGCGCGTCGCTCATGGCCCCGAACGGCGTATTGCTATATCTCGATGAAATTCAATACTTCAACAAAAAGCAGCAGCAGACCCTCCTTGAGTGCATCGAAAGCGGCGCGGTGACGCTCATCGCGTCCACTACAGAGAATCCCTATTTTTACGTCTATAACGCCATTTTGAGCCGCTCTACCGTGTTTGAATTCAAGTCTTTGACGCCCGAGGACGCACTTCCGGCTGTGGAGAGAGCGTTTGCGTTTTTGCGGGACGAAAAAAACGAGAACGTCGCAATCGAGGACGGCGTCGTTGCCCATATCGCCCGGGCCTGCGGCGGGGACGTCAGGAAGGCCATCAACGCGGCGGAGCTGTGCTGGTTATCTGCTCCGATTGGGGAACCGCGAAAAATTTCATTGGCCCTTGCCAAAGAATTGACCCAGCGCAGCGCCATGCGTTACGACAAAGAGGGCGACGAGCACTACGATATTATCTCGGCCTTCCAGAAATCCATGCGCGGCAGCGACCCCGATGCGGCGCTGCACTACCTCGCGCGGCTGCTGGAGGCCGGGGATATGCCAAGCGCCATGCGCCGCCTCATGGTCTGCGCCTGCGAGGACGTGGGCCTGGCCTGGCCGCAGATTATCCCCATCGTGAAGGCCGCCGTGGACGCCGCGCAGATGGTGGGCCTGCCCGAGGCGCAGCTGCCCCTGGCCGACGCCGTGGTGCTGGTGGCCACCGCGCCGAAGTCCAACAGCGCGGCGGAAGGCATCTGGGCCGCCATGGCGGATATACAGGCGGGCAAGAGCGGGCCCGTGCCGAGGCAGCTGCAAAACAAGCACTACGACGGCTCGGATAACAGCAAGCCCGGCCAGAACTATCTCTACGCGCATTCGTACCCCAACCACTGGGTGGCGCAGCAATACCTGCCGGACGCCCTCGCCGGCGCGCAATATTATAAATTTGGGGATAACAAGGCGGAACAGGCCGCCAGGGCCTACTGGGAGAGGATAAAGGGGTAAAGACCAAGTAGGGGACGGCGTCCTCGACGTCCCTGGCCAAAAAGTATTATTGAGGCTCTTAGCTTCAGGGGGAGTGAGCATGTTCGAAAAAAAAGCAAAAATAGAAGAAGAAAACCCCGAGGTGGAGAACACGCCCGCCTACTATAAATATACCGCCGACCTCCTGCGGCCCTTTGAGGCCTCGGACGACGCGCCGCAGCCCGGCGCGTCGCCGGAGGACGGCGGCGGCGCGCCCGCGCCTGCGGCCACACCTATATCCGCGCCTGAGTCAACGCCCGCGCCTGTTATTGTGCCTGTGCTTACGCAAAAGCCCGCGCTCTCGCAGAGCGAACGGGAGTGGCAGCTGAAGCTTGACCGGGAGAGCAGGAGGCGCTCGGGCGCGAAGCTGCAGCTGGTGAAGCCCGCGCCGGGCCCGCTGAAAAAACTGCGGCTGCCGCGGATCAATATTCCTTGGCCGAAGCCAAGGCCGCGGCGGCCCGCGCGGCGGGAGCCGGTCCCCGCCGAGGTTTCGCCCGGACAAGCCTCGCCGGGGCCGTCGGCGCGGCCCGCGCAAAAAGCGGCGCGGCGCTTGGACGGTGCCGCCTGGGCGGAGGCGGCGGCGCAGATCGTCCCCTGCGCCGTGCTTCTGCTGGCGGCCCCCCTCATCAGCGGGGCGGCGGGGTTCTACATACTGGTGCTGCTCACGGCCGTGCCCGCCGTTGCGGCGCTGCTCCTGCTGCGCCCCCTGGGCCGCTGGAGCTGGCCCGCGCGCGCCCTGGCCCCGCTGCTGCCTGTGGAGCTCTGGTTCGCGCTGCGCATTTTCGCCTGGGAGCCCGCGCTCACGCTGGTGCTGTTTGGGATTTTCGCGCTGGTGGGCTCTATGTGCTATCTCTTCCTCCGCGCCAAACTGCCCACAGAAGACAATCGGAAGAAAAACAAGGTTCAGCGGCGCTTTTTGCTGTTCATCGTGCCGCTGCTGGGCGTTTCGCTGCTGGTTCCCGCCCTGCTGGGCCTGCGCCTGGAGCTCTACCGGCCTAGCCCGAACGAAATATCGGCCTTCGAGGAACAGTCCAAGCACAGCGAAGAGGACATGACGCGGCGTATGCTCATCGCCTACGGGGCGCTGCTCCCCGAGGGCTGGGCCAAGCTGAAGGGCCGCGGCGAAAAGCTGGAGGCCCTGCAAAACCTGCTGGACGTGGAGACCGACAGGATGGAGATCCCCCGCTTTGACCTGCGCGACCCCATGGTCTCCGCCTGCGTGGGCGGCGCGGGCCACACCGGCGTGCCCGCGGCGCTGCTCTCCGGGAACGCGAAGGCGGAGGTACGCGTGCGCGCCATGTGCCACCTGGCGTTCCACCTCAAGCAGCTGACGATCGCCGCAGACGTGAACCTGCGCGGGTTCGAGGACCTGGCCAAGAAATACGAGGATCATCGCTATCAGGATTACGTCCTGAAATGGGAGAACCAGCCGGTGGAGGTGGACCATGAGTGACGGCAGTTTCCTCTCCGCCGGGGTGCCGCCGGGGGGCCTGCACAGCCGGGAGGAGATCCGGCTGCTGCTGTGCTGGCTGGCGGCCAATCTCGCGCGGCCCCTCACCGAGGCGCTGGCCGAGCAGGTCTTCGCCGGGGAGGGCTTTACGAACTATTTTGAATATACGGCGGCCCTGCACGCGCTGCTGGAGGCCGGGCAGCTGGTGATGGCGGGCGCGCCCGGCGAAGCCGTTTTGCGCCTGGACGCCAAATACGCCCGCGCCGCCGAGGAGCTGGCCCGCGAGCTTCCCCGCCGGGTGAAGGAAAGGGCGCTGCGCGCCGCCGAGCGCCTGCAGGCGCAGGATCGCCGTGAACTGGAGAACGGCGTCACCATTTACCCGGCGGGCGACGGCGATGCTGCCGGCAGCGTCGGCTGCTACATGACCTTCCGGCAGGGCCGCGGCGCGGACATGCTCATGAGCGTGACGCTCTACGCCCCGGACAGGGAGACCGCCGAGGCGATGCGGGCCAAGTTCCTCGAAAACCCGGGCCGCGTGTATTCGGCGGTGATAGAATCTTTCAATGCGTAGTCTGGAGGAAGCCAGTATGCCAAATCATAGCTTTTTTGCGATGCTTTCACGAATGAAATATATTTCGAGATGGGCCCTCATGCGCAACGCCACCAATGAGAGCCTCAGCGAACACACCCTGGAGACCGCCATCCTGGCCCACGCCCTGGCCACGCTGCACAACGCGCGCTTCCTGGGCGAGGGCGACGCTCCCGTCCCCGCCGAGCGCGCGGCGACCCTCGCCCTGCTCCACGACGTCCCCGAGGTCCTCACCGGCGACCTGCCCACCCCCGTGAAATACCACAGCGAGCATTTACGCGCAGCGTATAAACAGGTGGAGGCCAGCGCCAGCGCATCGCTGCTGCGCTTACTTCCCGACGACCTGCGCGATACCTACACAAGCCTGCTTATCCCAAACAGGGACGAGCTGCACCTGTGGTGCTATGTCAAGGCGGCGGACAAGCTCAGCGCGCTGATCAAGTGCATGGAGGAGCGCAAGGCGGGCAACCGCGAATTTATCCGCGCCGAGGAGAGCCTGGCGAAAATGCTTAGGGATATGCGCATGCCCGAGGTCGACTGCTTCATGGAGGAGTTCCTGTCGGCCTACGAGCAGCCGCTGGACGGGATGATGTGAGGGGGTGGCCCGCAGGCCGGGGTGGTTGTGCGGAGCACCATCGCGGAGCGACGCATCCTCGTGCGATTTTCCCCAACTGTAGGGCGGCACTTTTGCGAACCTTAGTTGCGCAAAAGTAGTTGCCGCCCGTGCAATAAAAACAACAAACAAAAATTTGAAAGGCGGATGAAAAGATGGATTTCATGGGGTTCTTGCTTATCGCGGCAATTGTAGCATTTATCGCTGGCATAATTGCACTTCTAATTTGGGGGAACAAGAAGATTAATCGGACATTCAAGCAGGCGGAAGAGCAGGTGCAAACACAGCTAATAGAGCCGGAGCGAATGCAGCTGGTGCACAACGGCAACGGTACGGCGGTCTACCGGGACGCGCAAACCGGCGTACAGTATTTGATGGTCGCCAAGGGCTGGCACGGCGTGGCAATCACCCCCATGTTCGACCGCGACGGAAAACCGCTGCAAGGCTGAAGAAGGAGAAACACATGAACTGGCAAGAACTCGAAACCCAATGCAAGCAATGCATGGCCTGCGACCTCGGCGCAACCAGAAAAAATCTCGTTTTCGGCGTGGGCAACCCCGAGGCCGAGGTGCTCTTCATCGGCGAGGGCCCCGGCGAACAGGAGGACCTCAGGGGCGAGCCCTTCGTGGGGCGCTCGGGCCAGCTGCTGGATAAGTACCTCGCCGCCATAGACCTGGACAGGCACAAAAATATTTACATAGCCAACATGGTCAAGTGCCGCCCCCCCGGCAACCGCGATCCCAAACCCGAGGAGCAGGACGTCTGCCTGCGCTGGCTGACGCGCCAGGTGAAGCTCATGCGGCCGAAGATCATCGTTTGCCTCGGGCGCATCTCGGCCCAGCGCATCATCGGCAAGGACTTCAAGGTTACCAGGGAGCATGGGAAATTCCATGAGCACAACGGCATCCTTCGCATGGGGACCTACCACCCGGCCATGCTCCTGCGCAACCCCAACCTCAAGCCCGAGGCCCTGGAGGATTTCCTGGCCCTGCGGGACAAAATAAAAGAGGTCTGCGAGCGGACGTATTGACAATGTGACAATAACTAATAAGTGATTGACAACGCGGCTGAGATGGTGTATACTATAGATGAGCGGGGGCAATGCGGTGTACAAGATTTTTCTCTTTCAAAAAAACAACGGCGAAGTGCCGCTGCTGGACTACTTGAATGAATTGTCCCAAGGCGGCGGCAAAGACAATCGGATTAAGCTTAAAAAAATTCTTGAATACGTCCGCGCGCTGCGCCAATATGGAACGGCCTTGGGCGAGCCGTACATCAAGCACCTGGAGGGTGAACTGTGGGAATTGAGGCCGTTGCGAGGCCGCATAGTATTTGTAGCCTGGGTGGACGACAGTTACGTGCTGCTGCACCACTTTATAAAAAAGACGCAGAAAACGCCCGTCAGGGAAATTGAACAAGCCAAGCGTGAACTTGCCGAACTGAAGGAAAGGAGAATGGTGCATGAGCTACAGCATGATCGGCCCTAGGTGGGAGGACGTGGAAAAAACTCTCTTCACCCCCGAGGAAATAGCCGAGAGCGACCTTCGGGTGGCGCTGATCGGTGAACTCATCAGGGCCAGGCAGGAGAAGGGCCTGAGCCAGAAGAAGCTCGAGGAGCTCAGCGGCGTGAAGCAGCCCATCATCGCGCGCATGGAAAAAGGCAGCACCACGCCGAATCTCGGCACGGTGCTCAAGGTGCTGGCCCCCCTGGGGAAAACGTTGTATATCGGCGACCTGCCGCAGGTCTAATAAAAGGAGAAGAAAATGCGAAAACCTGTGCCCATCGAGACATCCGCGCGGCACGTCCACCTGACGCGCGAACACCTGGACATCCTGTTCGGGGCGGGCTACGTGCTCACGCCCATGAAGCCGCTCTCGCAGCCGGGGCAATACGCCTGCGAGGAGCGCGTGGCCGTTGTGGGCCCCAAATCCACCTTCCCGGGGGTCTCCATCCTCGGACCCGTGCGCCCGGCCAGCCAGGTGGAATTCGCCATCACCGACGCGATCAAGCTGGGGGTTTACGCCCCCGTGCGCGAGAGCGGGGACGTGGCCGACAGCGCGGCTTGCAAGCTGGTGGGCCCCGCGGGCGAGGTGGAGCTGGCCGAGGGCGTCATTGTTGCCAAGCGGCACATACACGTCACCCCCGCCGACGCCGACGCCTACGGCCTGGAGGACCAGCAGATTGTGCAGGTGCGCTGCGAGAGCTTCGAGGGCCGCGCGCTGGTGTTTGGCGACGTGGTGGTGCGCGTACACCCGAATTTCTCCCTGGCCATGCACATCGATACGGACGAATCCAACGCGGGCATGGTGCACAGGGGGACGATGGGGGAGATACTGGAGTGAACGCACCGCAAAGAGATGCTATAATAGGCGCAATCCACAGAAAAGGGGAAACGCACCGATGACCGCAACAAAACTATTCGCCTGTATTCTCACGGCGCTGCAGCTGCTGTTCCTGAACGTCTCCTACGGCTCCTGGGGCACACCGGCCGGGCCGGGGACGCCGCCCTCCCCGCCGGGCAACGACATCCGCGGGGACAGCGCGCTCTCGCCCTCGGTGCTCTACGCCGCCGAGATGCAAAATTTGCCGCAGGGGTTCTACAACAGCGCCGAGCGGGAACAGTACACCGTGCGCAACGCCGATATATCCCTCACCCACGAGCTGGCCGCAAGTAAGCTGGCCACCCTGTGCGCCCCCTCCGGCGGGGTGTATCTCGAGGACACTTTTGATGTCTTCTACACCGCCGGGGGCAAGACCTGGTATGCCGCGCAGTCCGCCAAGCAGGGCCGCGTCAACGCAATCCGGCTGGGGACCTACTACCTGGAGGCGCATGTGCGCGATTTGAACTTCCCCGCGGCCTCCGGCGGGGCCTTCTGGGCGGACAAGGCCTACCACGTCTACGGCGACAGGCTCTACCAGGAGCTGATCCTCTACGCCGCCGCGCCCAGTACGGCGCTGCAGAGCTTCGGCCTGGAGGCGAAAATCCCCGCCGGCCGCGTGGCCTCGATGGAGCAGACAGAGGGCTACGCCGCCTTCGACATCAAGGATGTCGGCGTGGTGGGATTTATCATTCCCTCGGACGGCTCCTCCGGCACAGTGACTGTGACGGAAGAGAGCGGCAATTACATCTTCCGGCAGATGGCGAATTACGCCCCCGGCACGGCCATAAGAGGCAATGACGAGAGCGGCGACGGCCTCTACAACGTGCGCTTCGGCAACCGGATCTACACCGACACGACGCACGATTTCGCGGGTATCGCGGCGGCGGCAGAGGAGGAGCGCAGCCCCCTGACAGAGATCGCCGTGGAGGGCGGCAACGCCAACGCGCGCTTTATCGGCTACGAGGCGCTGCGGGGCTGCTACCTGTTCCAAATGGACGGCACGGGCTTCAACGAGGCCTGGGCGCAGCCCGACATGCGCTTCGAGGCGCCGCTGCGCTTCACCGGCGCGGACGGCAGGGACATCTGCGTGCGCATGAACGGGGCCTCCGGCGGCCTGGAGGCGGCGGCCATCCTGGACGAAAACGGGCAATTGGCCCCCATCCCCGTGCAGGTGTGCAAAAACTTCCAGGGCGACGGCGGAGAGCCCTTCTACAGCGTGAAGGACTGGATGTACGGCGACAGCTTCTTCCCGCTGCGCCTGGCGAAGGACGAACCCCTGCGCCTGACATTGCTCAACCTCTACCAGAACTGGGGACGGCATCCGCTCAAGCAGCTGTCCTCCATCGAGTTCTTTATTTCGTATTATCACCTGTCCACCGGGGTGACGGAATCCAACTGCATCGCGCCCTACTTCGTCTTCGGGCGCGACGGCTGGATCCTGCCCGATTTCCGGGGCTGCTCCGGCACGATGTGGGCCGAGCAGCCGCAGTTCAACTCCGTGGGCAGGCTCTACGGCCCGGCGTACCAGCGCTCCCCGCGCAAGAAGCTTTTGAGCGAATACCTGGCCACGCGCATCGACAGCGCGGGCCTGAGCTACGCCGACGTCACCACCTTCTATCGCAGCGACTGCGGGAGCTACGACTACAGCCTGCGGCACGTGGAGTTCCCCCAGGCGGACGAGAACCGCACCTACTACACCCTCGACCTCACCTTCAACCGCGACATGACCTTCAAGAACGCCCGGCGGGACTTTCTGCTGTTCTCCTTCGACGGCCGGGACGTGCGCTTCGGCAAGGCGGGCTGGCTGGACGAGAACAACCAACCGCAGGTGAAGAGCCTCTCGCTGCCGCTGCTGCCAATCCTGGCCCGCCCCGAATATATCTCCCTGGGGGACGACTGCCCCTATTTCGGCTACTTCGACATGCGGCGGCCCGACAACGTGGACATCCACATGGGCATGAACCTCGCGCTGATCGTGAAGGACAGCGAAATCACCCTGGGCGGCGCGCCCTATGAGGGCGGCTTCGCCTTCAAGAACAGCGCCGACGGCAGGACCAACACCGGCGCGCTGGTTCTGGACGCCAAGTGCCTGCAATTCAAGGCGGGCGACCGCGTCCGCGTGGACTTCATCCTGCTGCCCTGGGGCACCGGCCTCGAGCCGACCGACGCCAATGTCCTGGCCGTGCGGGAGGACAGCGCCCTGCACCCCCTGGCGATCGAAAGCGGGCCCGGCAGCCTGATGATGGCGGCGGGCCGCGTGATCCCGGACGCCTATTTGCCTATTATCGAGTGCGAGGACGGGCGGGGGGGCTTCCTGCTCTCGGGCGGCGGCGGGCGCAGCGCCGTGCGGGTCAACGGTTTTACGCAGAGCGAATGCCCCAAAATCGAACGCAGTGTGGAGTTTCTTTGGGAGCCGGTGGAGCTGGCCAGCGACGCCCACGGCGACGACGGCTATACGGTGTTCTACAACCCGGAAACGGGGCTGTACGACTTCGCCTTCGTGCTGGAGACGGACGGCGGCGCGCGGGAGTACAGGGTGGGGGATTGGCGCTAGTCCCGCACACCATAAAAAGAAACAGGCCGGGTGTCGCAAAACACCCGGCCTGCCCGTTCAGAAAGTAATTGCCCTCCCCCGATGGCGTACCCAGTCCGAACGGACAACTACAGTATACCAGAAAATGGTGCGATTCAAGAAAAATTTTTTTGATTTACTATTTTATCGCCGCACCACGATGCCGCGCGCCTCCAGGTAGTCCTTCACCTGGCCGACGGTGACGATGCCGAAGTGGAACAGCGTGGCCGCCAGCACGGCGTCCGCCTTGCCCTCCACGATGGCCTCGTAAAAGTGCTCGAGCGCGCCCGCCCCGCTGGAGGCGATCACCGGCACGGGCACGGCCTCGCTCACCGCGCGGGTGAGCGCCAGGTCGTAGCCCGTCTCCTGCCCGTCGCGGTCCACGCTGTTGAGCAAAATCTCCCCCGCGCCGCGCCGCGCGGCCTCCACGGCCCAGGCCACGGCGTCTATGCCCGTGGGCAGCCTGCCGCCGTTGATGACCAGCTCCCAGCGCCCCGCGGGGCCGTCCGGCCCGTCCGGGAGGGCTTTGGCGTCGATGGCCAGCGCCACGCGCTCGCTGCCGAAGCGCAGCGCCGCCTCGTCGAGCAGCGCCGGGCGGCGCACGGCGGCGGAATTCACGCACACCTTGCTCGCGCCGGCATTCAGCAGGGTTTCGAAGTCCTCCGCGCTGCGCACGCCGCCGCTCACCGTGAGGGGGATGTGGACAGCGCCCAGCACCCGCTCTACCACGTCCAGGGTGGTGCCGCGCCCCTCGTGGGTGGCGTTGATGTCCAATAGGCACAGCTCGTCGGCCCCGGCCTTCTCGTAGGCCCGGGCGCATTCCACGGGGTCGCCCGCGTCGCGCAGATTCATGAAGCTGATGCCCGTCACCACGCGCCCGTCCTTGATGTCCAGCGCGGGAATGACCCGTTTTGCTTGTGGCATAAATATTTCTCCAATCTCAAGGCTGAATGCAGCGTAGCTATCTCACCACGCCCGCAAGGAAACACCATAGCTATGGTTAAAATGCAAATTATTGCGGTGCAAGCAATTGCTCAATGATGGCTTCGAATCGTATTCGGAGAATGGTCGAGTTTCTTTGAAAAAAACCAGCAAGGTCATAGCCAACAACATCCGAAAAGAAGCGATATGTACTGTTATCACCGTTGAGAATACCAAGCATCATGTGAAGCCTTTGATCGCGGTATCGATGAAATACAGCATAATTCACTTGGGTAGAAACAATCACAATGACTGGCAAAAGAGAGTCGTCGGATCTTGCGCGCATACCAAAACGGAGGTCGGCATTTTGTCTTTTCGAGTCGGCGCTTTTGTACCCTTGCCTAATCTCAAATACCGCCCCATTTAAGGCATTAATATTGGATTGTGCGTAGTTCATGCTATGTGCTGTAGCAATCAGCCAGCTGTAAAACCTTTCTCTTTTTTCGCTCTCTTTGATGTCATTCGTCTTGATGCAAGCGTCCAGCGTGTGAGTCGCTAAAGTCCCATTTCCTTTGTCGTATGTATAAGACCAAGCAGCTTGTGTGTTGTCTAGTTCATATTCATCTTGTATAATCCGACGTAGCAGACGCTCACATCCAATCCCAAGCTGTCTGTATATGGATGTCATTGCGCCCGCGGCTTTGTGAGCGGCATACATGAGGTCGGAATCAAGACCAACCCAATGATACAGAGGGTCATTCCCATACATTTCTCGGAACTGCTCAATGCTAATTCCTCTTGGGTCACTGCGCCCGAATGCAGGTTGGTGATTTGCGCATTCAACCAAAGGTTTTAGCAGTAATTCCAAATACAATGCATCTTGCTTCTCAACCATAGGCCGCCTCCTTGAAAAAGCTGATTTGCTCACAGTTATAAGCTGTACTCATATTGTCTAAGATTTTTTCCCCATGTTCCAACAGTTCGATGTAGTCTGATATAGTCGACGCTATGGCATGGCCAAGAATGGGCGGCACGGCGTTACCGATTTGCGTCATATTACTCATTGCGGCAAATGGAAAGACAAATTCATCAGGGAATGATTGAAGGCGGGCGCATTCTCTTACAGTAAGCCTTCTATCAAGCGCATAGTGGAATTGAATCCGCGCTTTTGCGTTTGCTCT
Organism: Oscillospiraceae bacterium; assembly: GCA_009779995.1. Classification (GTDB taxonomy): domain Bacteria; phylum Bacillota; class Clostridia; order Oscillospirales; family Acutalibacteraceae; genus WRMQ01. The sequence goes on from WRDW01000001.1 coordinate 64,817, forward strand.
TATACAATATGCCAACATCCCTCGCTTATTTGTATGGTCGCCTTGCCCGCCGCCCGAAGTAGCTTTTGTCGCTATAAAATATTGGCTTTGGTTTGGAACAGATTCGTCAGATATTGTTTCAAGATCACCAATTGCGTGTTCGATAGGCAGGTAGCCAGATAAATATTTCGGTTTCGGAGCGTCCGGCGGGAACCCTAAATCCATTCTTACAGCGACAATTATCAACCTTCTTCTGCTCTGGGATAGACCGAAAAGCGGAGCAAATAAATCCCACACAACAACATGATAACCAGCAGCCTTAATATCCTCCAAAATCAGGTTTAGATACTTTCCCCCATGTAATGTTGCAAGATGCGGGACATTTTCGCCTATGACAATATCCGGCTTATGTGTTTTCATATAGGCTATCATTGGCAAATACAGTTGTCCTCGCTCGCCTGCGAAACCAACCTTGGGACCTGACGATGAAAAATCTTGACAGGGAAACCCGCCGATCAGGATTCTCGCCTTTGGTAATTTGCAGGGGTCAATGCTTGTCAAGTCCCCGACTTCACCATGCTGAGAAATGTTGAGGTTATACGTTTGGATCGCTTTTTCGTCTATGTCAATAGCTTTGACTATATTGAACGGTAAAGCTTTGTATTCTTTCCCCAAATATCTAAACCCGCCTAAAAAGCCTAAGTCAAAACCTCCACAACCACTATACATGGACATGATGGTAGTACCATTAGGATATTCTTGACCTATCATATTGGGGTGTGCAATATCACGATTCGCGGGGTTGTCTTTTAAACCGCATTCAAATACGGGTTTATTCCTCAGCGCCTTTCGTTTTGGCAATCCAGTTTTCGGTCGCATATACTCCCTCGCTGTTGTTTATTGGGCCGTGTAAATTGTGCGTTGTAAATTGTGCATTGTCCTCACCCCAGCCGGTATCCTCTCTCCACCAGCAGGCGCTGTATCCTGTCGGCCGGGTTGAGCAGCTTGGAGAGCGACATGTCGTGGTTGAGGGTGTCGATGAGGTAGGCGATGTACTTCGACATGCGCACCGAGACGTGCCAGGGGCGCTCGAGCAGATCCGGCGGGGTGTAGATCATGTCGCCGGTGAAAATGAGGTCGAACAGGCCCGCCTTGTAGGCGGCGTCCATGCGCTCGAGCCCCATGGAGAACAGCCCGAAGGAGGCGCACACGAACACCCTGTCGGCCCCGAGTTCCTTGAGCTTCGAGCATACATCGATGATGCTGTCGCCGGAATCGATCATGTCCTCCACCACGATGACGTCCTTGCCCTCCACGTTGCCGCCGAGGAACTCGTGGGCGCTGATGGGGTTGCGCCCATCGCGCACCACGCTGTAGTCGCGCCGCTTGTAGAACATCCCCAGGTCCACCTGGAGCATATGGGAGTAGTAGATGCTGCGCTTCATGCCGCCCTCGTCGGGGGTGATGATCATCAGGTGGTCCTTATCTATGTTGATGTCCTGCACGTTGTTGACGATGGCCTTGATCATCTGGTAGGCGGGCGGCACGCTCTCGAAGCCGCAGTTGGGGATGGCGTTCTGCACGCGGGGGTCGTGGGCGTCGAAGGTAATGATGTTCTTCACCCCCAGGTGTACCAGCTCCTGCAGCGCCACGGCGCAGTCCAGGCTCTCCCGGCCCGAGCGCCAGTGCTGCCTGCCCTCGTAGAGCATGGGCATGATCACGTTCAGGCGCAGTTCCTTGCCCGCCGCCGCGCTGATCACGCGCTTTAGGCTCGCGAAGTGCTCGTCCGGGCTGGTGCGGCGCATCTCGCCGTTCATATTGTAGCGCACGCCCCAGTTGAAGCAGTCGCACAGCAGGAACAGGTCGTAGCCCCGCACGGACTGCGTGATGACGGCCTTGGCCTCGCCGGTGCGGAAGCGGTCGATGCGCGCCTCAATGAGGTAGCTGTCGTTCACGTAGCGGCGCAGGATGTCCCCTTTGGGCCGCGCCTTCACGAATTCCTTGCGCCAGCCCGTGATGTAGGCGTCCACCTGCTGCGCCATGCGCTCGCAGCCCGGCAGCGCGATGATCCCCAGCTGGCCGTGCGGTACTGATTCTTGATAATCCCCCGGGTTCTCCGCCATGAAATCCCCTCCTTAATTTTGGTTAAAGTCAGGTTCGTCAGGGTGTTTTAGTCGGCTGAATATATTATATCACAGCTTTTCCGGTTTGAACAGCCCCAAAGGGGCTTTTGCATAAATATTGTATAGTTTGGGCGCATTGTTGAAAATCAGGCGCTACAGGTTGTGCAATGTGCTGTTTGCGGGGACACCCCGGCGCTTCGCGCCACCCCGCCTGCGTGGACACCCCCCGGCGCTTCGCGCCACCCCCCTCTAAAGAGGGGGCTTTTGCTGCTTCAATCGAAACTTTCGTAGAGAGCACAGAAAGCCCCCCTCTTTAGAGGGGGGACAGCTTCAGCGCTCCACAGGAGCGCTGAAGCAGGGGGGTTCCACGGGCCTATCCCGCCTGAAAGCGCACCGTGAAGTTGTGCGAGCGCAAATTCCCCGTGCCGAAGAAGTAGAGCCGCGCCTCGCCGCCGGTGAGGACCCTGTCGCCTATCTGTATCTGCTCCACGTAGCCGTAGGCGTCCGTGCGCAGGACTTTTATCCACTGGGAGGCGTCGCTGCCCAGGGTGATGGCCTTGCCGGGGTACTTGCCGTTGTAGGCGCTCACGAGGGACTTGATCTGGTCCGTGGTGAGGCTCGCGGTGCTGCGGGCGACGGCCTCGGGGCTGGCCACGCCGCCAGTGAGGTAGGGCAGCGGGGGATTGCCGCCCCAAGCGTACTGCGCGCTGGCGGTGTAGCCCGCGCAGGAGGCGAAGTAGAGCGTCTCGGCCGTCTGTCCGTTGTAGGCGGCGTATTTGCCCAGCACGCTGGCGGCCAGGGCGAGCATCCCCTCGTGGTACTGCTTGCAGAAATTGGAGTTCCAGTCCCCGGAGGCCATGAGCACCTGGTTGGTGTTGGTGGTGCTGAAATTGTTGCGCTTGGCGATGGTGTAGGCGCAGATCATTTGGGCCTTGATGGCCTCATCCGGTACGCCGCCCGCCCCGCAGCGCCCGATCTCCGCGTAGGCCACCCGCGCCAGGTACTCCTTCAGCTCGTAGCTCGGGCCCCCGTGGTTCACCGTGGCCGGGCGGTTCGCGTCGGTTGAGACCGCCACGCCGGGGTAGTAGTGCTGTATGATCTGCTCATAGCTCTTGCCCTGGTTGGCCAGCACGATGGCGCCCTCCTGGCTCATGCCCACGCCGTGCCCGTAGCCCGCCGCCGAGAAGCTGTACGTCCCCCTGGACGCGGGTGAAGGGGCGGTGGTTGTGGTCGAGGTTGTAGTTGTTGTTGTGGTCGAGGTTGTAGTTGTTGTTGTTGTTGTAGTCGAGGTCGAGGTCGAGGTTGTTGTGGAGCCTGCCGTCGATTGCGCCGTAGACGTGGGCAAGGCCGTGGGCTGCACCGGCGGGGACGTTGTTGGGGGCGTCTCAGGCTGCACGATAACGTCCTGGAAGGCCCGCAGCAGGTCCAGCAGCCACTGGATGAAGTCCAGCAGCAGCTGGCCGAAGTCCAGCTCGTAGGACGGATCCAGCGGGTTGACGCTCAGGGGCAGGTCCGTCTCCGCGACGGCCTGCAGGGCCATGGCGGCCACGGCCTGCACAGCCTGCCTGGCCTCGTCCTCCTGCGCTTGCCCTGCCAACAACAGGGAAGAGACAATCACAGGCGGCGTCTCCGCGGCGAGGTTCGCCGCATCGCCGGGATCCGCCGCGTCGGCGTTCAATGCGGCTGCGGCCGCGGTGGTTGTGGTACTCAGCAGCGCGGATTCCAGGCGCAGGGCGTCGCCCGCCTGATACTGCGCGCGGCTGGCCTGCCGCTCCTCCGAGGCGGCGGCCATGCGCCCCGCCAGGAGGAACATCCCGCCCGCCGCGAAGAGCGCCGCCAGCCCCCCCGCGAAGGCCCGCCTGGCGCGCCTTGCCGCGCGCACGCGGCGCGGTTCCATTTGGGGCGCAGGCAGCCTCTTGGTTGGTGACTGCACAGGCCGCAGCTGCGGCCCGGCCAGGGGCACGATGGCGTCCGGCGTGAGGGGCGCTATGGGTTCGTAGGCGCTCAGCCGCGCGAACACGTCGTCCACGCTGCTGCGCGCCGGGGCCCTGTCCGCCCGCGCGCCCGCCGCAGCCCGCAGGTACTGCGTAAGCTGCGCCTCCATGGCCTCCAGCAGGTCCATGCGCAGGGGGAGCACCAGCATGTGCTGTCTGCCGCAGCGCATGGCGAAGCCGTTCCAGCGCAGGTCCGGCGTGGCAAACACAGCCGCCCCGGCAGGGAACAGCGTGTCCTCCGGGTATTTTTTTTGTAACGCCGCGATGCCCTCGTCCGCCTGCGCCGGCAGGCCCAGGGCCTCCAGCAGGCGCTCCTTGAGGCTATAAAACTGCCGGGGCTGCGCCGCCACGATAATCAGGTCGCACTGCTTGATGCGCGCCGCCAGGGCCTCCAGCAGCTGGGGAAGCACCCCCACCGCCACGGCCGCCGGCTGCGCCATGCCGGGGATGGCCCGCGCCGCCGCGCCCCTGAGCCATTCGCACTCGTGCAGGAATGGCCCGTCCTCCAGAATAAATAAACCCGCTCGCTTCATTATTTTACACTTCCTTTTGTTTTTTTACGTCCTTGTTTTGTTGTTCTTGTTTAAGGCCCAAAAGGCTATAGGGGCCTTTTTACGTCCTGTTTGGGTCAAAGGGGTTCTTGGGTTTTCGGCCGACCGAAGGTCTGCCCTACGGGGATACGGCCCGAGGCCGGGATTTTTCCCGTAGTCTTGTTGGATATTCCACGGCCTTTGGCCGCATCCCCGTAGGGCAGAGCTTCGGTCGGCCGTGAACCCACCTGTCAATTGTCAGCTCCTACGACGGATACCATCTTTCCGCGTCCGCGTAGGGGTTGGTCTGCTTTAGCTTGTCGTAGAGCGCCTGGGGATGGCGCGGGCTGGGGTTGGCCTTCACGTTGGGGACGGATGTGCTCTCGCCCTCGCGCACCAGGCGGCCGATGACGTAGAGGAACTCGTAGTCGAAGTCGTAGATACAGGTCTGCAGCGAGATGAGCTGGTCGCCGTACCGCACGTCCACGCCGGTATCCACGTAGCTGCGCTGCTTGATCTGCCGCACGTAGCCGTCGAAGCTCGCCTGGCTGCCGAACTCGGGCGTGTTGACGGCGAAAACGTAGCCGTTGTCGTCCGGCCCCCTGCTTTTGTCGTCCTCCGACCTGCCGTTGATGGCCAGCACCGAGACGATCTTGTAGCGGTTCACGGTGCCGTCGGGCAGCTCCAGGGTGATGAGTGGGCTGTTCTTCACTGTGCCGGCGTTCTTGTAGCGCGTCAGGTACGTGAAGATGGTGCCGTTGCTCATGTGGTGGCCGTAGATAATGATGTTCGTGGGGTTCTTCATGTCCACGCGGCAGTCCACGAAGGGGTTGCCGTACTTCGAGGGCCTGCGGTAGAAGTCCCGCTTGAGGTAGTAGCTGTTGTCCGCCGTCTGCACGATGGGCAGGCTGATGTCCGCGCCGGGGGCCCGCAGCCAGCCCTTGTAGTCGCGGTTCCTTTCCAGAAGCTCGGGGTGTGTCAGAGGCCGCGTTACAATGATGGATGTCGTCGTGGGCGGGATGGCCGGGGAGCCGTCGTCCGGCTTCGTGGCCTCGGTGTAGGGCTCGGATATCTCGGTGCCCTGGTTGTAGAGATCCTCAAGCTCCCCGAAGAGCCGCTTCGAGTTCCACGGGTCGATCACCACCACCCAGGAGAGCACCAGCAAGCACACGAACATCACCAGCAGGCAGCTGTCGAAGATCACCTTGCGGCGCTTGATCCGTGCGCTGTCGCCCTTCAGGGGGATCATGTTCTTCTCGAAGAAGTTCTTTTTGCGCCGCTTGGGCGGCATATTCACCACGGCCTCCAGGGCCTCCAGCGCGTCGTCCGATTCGGGCCTGCGGTTGTTGTCCATCGTTCAGTTCCCCTTTCGCTTGTGTACTTATTTCCTTTTATCAGGCAGAGCGGTCAGCCTCTCACGCGGAACTACTCCGGCGCTGCTTGCCTCCCTCCGGTCGTGTCGGCTACGCCGAACCCCTCCACGGAGGGGAATGATTTTCTTTTCGCCAGCCACCAGCCTGCGCGCCTTGCTTCTCAGGGCGGGGGCAGTATCAGCGCCTATTATACACTATTCTCCCGCGCGATGCAATGGAATTGCTGTGAATTTTCTGCGGAACCGCCCAAAATTGGGGCGTTTTGGGAAAAGCTGTGAGCGCTTTCTTTTACAAAAGTAAATCTCTTGCCAGCGCCAAGGCAATTTTTGCCGCGATCGCCCGGTTGTAGCCCCGGTCGCAGCGCCCGGTTTCCAGCTTTTCCCCTATGATGCGCGCGCCGTCCGTGGCGCCGAAGTAGATCAGGCCGGCGGGCTTGTCCGTGCCTTCCGCAGAGGGCCCGGCGATGCCCGTCACCGCGACCGCGACGTCCGCGCCGGAGCGCTTCCTTGCGCCCACGGCCATCTGCCGGGCGCATTCGGCGCTCACCGCGCCAAAGCGAGACAGCACGGAGGGCTTCACCCCAAGCATAGCCGTTTTCGCTTCATTGCTGTAGGTGACGAAAGAGCACAGGAAGGCCTTCGACGCGCCGGGGAGGTCCGTGAGCCGGGCCGCGACGCCCCCGCCGGTGCAGCTCTCCGCCAGGGCGAGGGTCTTCCCCTGCGCCGTGAGCAGGTCCAAAACGACCTCTCCCAGCTCTTTGTCGACGGAGTAGACCGAAATTCCTAACATTTTTTTTAATTTTTTTATCACGGGGTCGCAGAGGGCCTCGGCGGCCTCCCTGTCGGCCCCGTGGGCGCTCACCCGCAGGTAGGCCTCGCCCTCCTTGGCGTAGGGCGCTACAGTGGGATTCTCCATGTCCAGCAGTTCCCCCGCGAGCTCCGCCATGCGGCTCTCGCCCAGGCGAACGGTTCTCACGTAGTGCGAGACGATCACGCCGCTGCCGTAGGGCCGCAGCAGGGGCAGCAGGCTCTGTTCCAGCATGGGCAGCAGCTCGCGCGGCGGCCCGGGCAGCAGCGCGACGGCCTTCCCTTCCCCTGTTTGAATGAAGCACCCCGGCGCCGTGCCGTTGTCGTTGTAGAGCACGGTGCAGCCCTCGGGCACGAGGGCCTGCTTCATGTTGCTCTTCGAGCAGGGGTAGCCCCTGCGCCTGAAAAACGCCTCGATGCGCTCCTTCTGCGCCGCGTCCTCCGCCAGGGGCAATCCCAGCGCCTCGGCCACGACTTCTTTCGTCAGGTCGTCCGCCGTGGGCCCGAGGCCCCCTGTCAGAATGACGATGTCGCTGCGCCCCAGGGCCAGCAGGAAGTCCTCTTTTAAGCGCCCGGGGTTGTCCCCCACGGTCATGGCCCGCCGCACCGAGATTCCCAGCGCAGCCAATTTTTCGCAGAGGATCTGCGCGTCCCGGTTGAGGATCTCCCCCAGCAGCAGCTCCGTGCCCACGTTGATGATTTCGCACAGTTTCATGGAGTATACCTCTCTTGATTGGAGACGCACTGCCGTGCGTCTCTTATAAAGAATCATTGGAATCGAAAGCTCCAATGCCCGATCTGCCAAGGGTCTCCCCTTGGGAGGACGCGAAGCGGGGGTGGTGCGGAGCACAGCCCCGCCGCAGCGGCGCGTCCTCGTGCGGCTCTCCCCAACCTCATTCCCCATCCACCCCATAATACCGCGCCCCCGCCACGGCTTCTTCAATGAGCCTGTCCATCTCCAGCGCGGCCTCGGCCTTTTCCAGCATCCCGGGCCGGGGCTTCGTCCTCGGGTGGCGCGGGGTGAACACCGTGCAGCAGTCTTCAAAAGGCAGGATGGAGGTCTCGAACGTGCCTATCCTGCGCGCCAGCGTGACGACCTCGTCTTTGTCCGTGCCAATCAGGGGGCGGAAGACCGGCATATGCGCGACTGCGTCCGTACAGGCCAGGGCCTGGAGGGTCTGGCTGGCCACCTGGCCCAGGCTCTCCCCGGTGATGAGCGCGCCGCAGCTCTCCCTGCGTGCGATTTGCTCCGCGCAGCGCATCATGGCCCGGCGCATGATGAGGGTGAACAGGTCCTCGGGGCATTTCTCTTTGATCTCTTCCTGTATCTTCGTGAAGGGCACCACGAACAGGCGTATCCGCCCCGCCCAGCCCGCGACGATGGAGAGCAGCTTGTGGACTTTATCTTCGGCGCGGGCACTGGTATACGGCGGCGAGGCGAAGTGCACCGCCGTCAGGCGCAGGCCGCGCCGGGCCATCTGCCAGGCGGCCACGGGGCTGTCGATCCCGCCGGAGACCAGCGCCACGGCGTCCCCGGCGGTGCCCACGGGCAGGCCGCCCGCGCCCTTTTGCTGGTCGGCGTGGAGGAAGGCGTGCTGGTCGCGTACCTCGATATAGAGCGTAACCTCCGGCTCCCGCACGTCGACTTTCAGGTGGGGGAAGGCCTCCAGCAGCGCCCCGCCGGCTTCGGCGCAAATTTCCGGCGAATTGAGGGGGAATCTCTTGTCTGATCTTTTGGCCTCGCACTTGAACGTACCGGCAAACGCGAGGGTGTCCCGGAAGTACACCGGGGCGGCGGCCAGTATCTCCTCCATGGTTTTGCCCACCCGGGCTGAACGGCTCCAGCCGGAGATGCCGAACACCCGCGAGGCGCGCGCCGCGGCCTCGTCCATGTCGGTATTCTCATTTTGCGGTACGGCCTGGAGGGCGGACTGGTTCATACTGAAGCTCCAGTCACCCAGGGGGTTCAAAGCCCGCCGCAAATTCCTGATCAATTGATCCTCGAACGCGCGGCGGTTGAGCCCCTTGAGCGCCAGCTCCCCCATTTTGATCAGCAGGACTTCGGTCATGGACCCTCTGTTGTTAAATCATACTATTCTCGCTCTAAAAGAACCCACTGCAACGCCTCTTCCTCCGAAAGCGGTCAGCCGCTCGCGCGGAACCCCCTCGGTGCTTCGCACCGGCCCCCCAAGCGGGGGCATTCTGACGAGGAGGCAAGATTCATTCTAAAATGAGAGCAAAAATGCCCGATCTGCCAAGGGTCTCCCCTTGGGGGGACGCGAAGCGGGGGAAGTGCGGAGCACCTTCCGCGGAGCGGCTGACTGCTTTCGGCGGAGCGCCGTCCCTATTTCCTCGCCAACGAAACCCGCGCCTCGCCCAGCGCGAACAGGAATGCGTCGATCTCCTCCCAGGTGGTGAAGCGCGACAGGCTGATGCGCAGCGCCCCGGCTATGTCCTGCTCGGCTAGGCCCATGGCGTGCAGCACGCGGCTCTTTTTCCCCTTGGCGCAGGCCGAGCCCGCCGAGACGTACACCCCGCGCTCCGAGAGGAAGTTGACCATGGTTTCGCTCTGCAGGCCGGGCAGGGAGATGTTCGTGAGGTACGGCAGCGCGTCGGGCGGGGAGTTGAGCTTCACGCCCTCCGTGGCGGAAAGGCACTGCACCAGGCGGTCCCGCAGGCCGGTGACATAGGCCAGGGACTGCTGCAAATCCGGGATGGCCCGCGCGGCGGCGGCGAAGCCCGCGATGGCGGGAACTGCTTCCGTCCCCGGGCGTAATTTCTGCTCCTGGGAGCCGCCGTACAGGATGGGGCTGATGCGCACGCCCCGGCGCACGAACAGGGCCCCCGCGCCCTTGGGCCCGTGGATTTTGTGGGAGCTCACGGTGAGCAGGTCCACGCCCAGGCGCTGGGGGTTCACCGGCAGCTTGCCGAAGGCCTGCACGGCGTCGCAGTGGATGAGGGCGGGCGCGTTGGTTTGGCGCAGAGCGCGGCGCACCGCGTCGATGGGCTGCACCGTGCCGACTTCATTGTTCACAGCCATCAGGCTGACCAATATCGTGTCTTTCGTGATCAGGCGCTGCAGTTCTTGCTCGGAGACGCGGCCCTGGGCGTCCACGCCGAGGTAAACCACGTCGAAGCCGCGGTTTTGCAGCTCGGCGGCGCTTTCGGCGATGCTGGAGTGCTCCACGGCGGAGGTAACGATGCGCCTGCCGCGGCGGCCCAGCGAGGCGGCCGCGCCGAACAGGGCCAGGTTGTTGCCTTCCGTCCCCCCGCTGGTGAAGACGACCTCGGCCGGGCTGCAGTGCAGCCCGGCGGCCACGTCCGCGCGGCAGCGGGCCAGCAGGCGCTCGGCCTCGAGCCCCAAACGGTGCAGGGAGGAGGGGTTGCCCCAAAAGCGCCCGATGGCCTCCTGCATGGCCCCGGCGGCCTCGGGGCACAGGGGCGTGGTCGCGCTGTTATCCAGGTAGGCCTCCATCACGCAAGCACCCCCCGGGCCCGGTGAACTATATGATAATACATGTTTGTATTCTCTCCCATTTTGATGGAAAATCAAATGCCAAAAGCAGGCAGCCTGCTTCCGTTCCAGTATATGCGCGGACAGGGATCGGGACACAGGGGCAGGGGTTGGGGGACGGCGTCCATCCCCCAACCCCTGCCCCCGTTTTCACAGCGCCTAATCCTCCAGCCCCAGCAGCCAGTCCACCTTCACCTCCAGCGCCAGGGAGAGGTACTTCAGCTCCGCGTCGGTGACAAGGCGGTATTGCCCCTCCAGCTTCGAGAGCCCGGAAGCGTTGAGGTCCACGCCGCTGATCTGCAGCCGCGTGAGCAGGTCCTTTTGCTTCATATGCAGTTCGCGTCGGCGCTGCTCCACCCTGGCGCCCACGATATTGCGGTCCCCGGGGGCCTGCTGCCGCGTCCTCATCCCCTATCCCCCCATTCACGCGCGACGTATTGCGACCCTTCACAACCCTGTCTGCTTAGTATAGCAAATTCTTCTCCGCTTTGCAAGGGGTAAACAGAGAAATTTACATAAAACTGTAAATTTTTTTAGCAAACGGCTGAGGGTTGCGCGGGCGCCCCCCGGCGCTTCGCGCATCCTCCCTCGCAGGCGAGCCATAATGATTTGGGCACGTCTCACCAGGTGTACGCTGTGCTCGCCGCCTTTCAGAAACTTAGTCAACTCGGGCCTTTTGAGGGCAATAGGGCATTTCCGCGCGGGTTCGCGCTGTTGTGCGGGCCGGGAATTTCCGGGGTTTTTGGGCTCGTCATTTTATACAAAGAAGAAGCGCGCAGCGGGCTGCGCAGCGGCAGTCACAGCGCACCCGTGCGCACATTTTTGATGAAATACACCCGCTCGGCCACGGGCTCCTCCACGCCGGGCATGTCGGGGGTCTCGGGGTAGATGTCGTAGTGGGGCGTGTGCCGCCTGGATTTCGTTCGTATGACAAGACGTTCGACGTCATTGACTTTATGCACCAGCCGGGAGAGGCCGAAGGAAAAGTCGTTGTCATTGAACAGGATTGCATATGTGTTGTCGGCGCAGTCGATACGGAACTCCAGGCGATGCCACATGGGCTGGGCGGGGATCATGAAGGCGTCCTCGGTGTTTGCGCCGTATTTCACGCGAAGCCAGCCGCCGCCGAAGCTGACCCAGCAGGCGGGGGTTCCCCTGCCGTCTGCGGCCTCAATCTCGAGGCAGTCCCCGTACTGCCCGGCGGCCATGAGGTCAAGCGAAATTGAGATTTGTTTGGCTCTAGGGAAGATACGCATGGCCCGGGCGTAGTCGCAGGGGTCCCTGTCGGCGATGCGCATACAGGGGTCGGTGCCGTACATCGTGTAGGGCATGACATTCGCCCATTTCGTGCTGTAGACGTTCCAGTCCGGGATGTAACCGCCGGGGCAGGAGGCGAACGTATCACTGATGTGCTCCACGACCTCCAGGCGCACGGGCACGGGAACTCGCGTGACGAAAATATCCTCTTTGTTCATGCTGTGGGTGAGCCAGAACGCGCCTTTCGGATACTGCGCGTGGCCCTCGCAGATGCCTCGAATATATTGCGGCCCGAAGTCTTTATAGATGCCCTCGTAGCGCCGTGGGGGCACCTCGCCGCAGACACAGGCCATGCCGCCGAACTGTACGCCATCATCGGAAGTCACGGCCACCAGGGGATAGCGGTGCTCGCTGGAGAGGCTGTTGACATAGGCGATGGCGTAGCGGCCATCCTGCGTCTTCTGTCCCCAGGATTTCGCGCCCGAAGTCGCGAAGCTGGGCTCGTAGTTGATGCTGAAGCTTTTGCCGCCGTCCTCGCTGCGGCCCACGCGGCCCTGCTTCCACAGCCCCATTACAGTTTTTTCATCAACATGGTACCAGCAGAAGCTCGACGCGCTTTCAAACGGCGAATTGGCCGCGATGCCCTGGCGCTTGCCCACCTTGGGCATCTCCACGCCGATCTGCTCGTCGCGCCAGCCGTGCTCCTCGCGCCACTGCTGGGTGACAAGGTGGTCGGCCAGCAGCTCCTCGCAGGCGGCGACAAAGCTTGCATCCCCGCTGCGCTTGTAATACGGGAAGGGCAGCTTTTCCTCCGTCCAGCCGGAGTAATCCAAAAATCGAATGAAGTGAATGGGCCCCATCGCGCCGTCCTCGAAGACCTCGCGCACCGCGCGGCCCATGCCGAAGCTCTGCCAAGGGCAGATGTCGTGGTGCGGCGCGTGGCCGTAAAACCCGCTGACCAGCAAGCGATCGTCACTTGTGTGAAAAAAGCCCATGCGCTGGTGCATGAAGGCGCACTTGTCCTCCGGCACTTGAATAACAGTGCCGTCATGGCACTCGTAACGGCCCGCCGGGATTGTAATCTCCGGGAAGCAGACCTGGGGCTGCGCCCAGTCCATGCCGTCCGCAGATTTCACAAGCAGGGAGCAGCCGGGGCCTACATGCTCGTCCACGGGGACGGACAAATACTCCAGATAGAAGTGATCTCTCCAGTAGGTGAGCATGGGGCCGTGGTTGTAGGTGTAGCCGAGATCCTCTGCCCATTCGGGGTGCTTTCTGTTGGCGCGCAGCACCTGGTAGTTCGACGCACCCACGGCGTGGGGCAGCGCGCCGTCGTGGCGGAGGAGGTCGGCGAAGGCGTCGCCGGTGTAGTGGGGGGTGAGTTTTTCAGGCATGGGGCCTCCTTTAAATTTGGTGTGCCGGGGAAATCAGATGACCCCCAGCGGGATCAGCACCGCCAGCAGCAGCGCGTTGAGCCCCGCCAGGCCGCCGATGAAGAGCTTCTGCGTCTTGGGCTTGGCGTCGGGGATGAGATAGGCCGCCAGGAAGAAGGGGATGTAGACCGCGATGGTGACGGGAATCGCGCCCCACCAGGGGTACACCCAGATGAACGCGGGCGTCCCGGCCAGGAAGATCTCCACCGCGCCGAATAAAATGGCGTTGCCCAGGGCGAAGGCAATCCTGTTGTTGATCCCCAGAATTTTGGCTTTCGGGTCCTCGGGCAGGAGCATGTGGATGCCCAGGCCCGCCACGGAGAACATCATCGAGAGCTCCCAGCTCACGCCCACCAGCAGGATGAAGCTGGTGCTCTCCGGCGAGACCGTCCACAGGGCGTAGCCCGCGGCGGACTGGATGACGGCGTTCATGATCTCGTAGAACCAGTGGACCATGTACAGCGACAAGCCCGCCGCGATGGCCTTGTAGTTCTTGTTTTTGATGGCCGTGGCGTAGATGTACACCACGAAGGCCAGCAGGGCGATGAAGGTCCAGTGAAAGTTGGCGGTGCTGCGCACGGCGGCGTTGGCGAGGTCTGCCATGGGTTTGAGGGCTTCGGTTCCGAACAGCATGAAAAGCATCTCCTTTGTGTGATTATAGCAGGGGGCGGCGTCCCCGACGCCCCGGCAAAGCTTGTGTCATATCAACGGCGCGCCGCAGCGCGAGCAGAACCTGCCCGCGTTTGCCCGCGCGCCGCACCTGCCGCAGAAGTTTGACCGCGGCGATGGGGCGATGGACGGCGGCGGCGGGGCAGGCACGGATGGCGGCCTGGGCGCGGGCGGCGGGGGCGGGGGCGGGGGAATCGTCGATGCGCCTGCGGCCATATCGGGCATGGGCGTGTTGACAAGAGGCCCGTCCATGAAGGCGCCGTCCAAAATGGATACATCGCCGGGCAGCCTGAACATATCCTTGGCCTTCTTCGGGCTCTGCGGCGCGCCGCAGTGGGGGCAGACGCTCTCCCCGGCGGTGTACCAGTGGCAGGTGTCGCAGAACATGGGGGCCTCCTCACCACTTATTATGATACTTCTCCACGAAGCCCATGCGGTCAACGAGGTCGATGGCCGTGCCGTCGTCGAGGATCGCGCGGCCCGTGAATTTGCCGAACACCTGGTGGCCGCTCATGCAGATCACGCCGAAGTCGTTGATATTCGCGTTGTCGTAGACCGGCGCGAAGTCCATCTCCAGGCGGCCGTCGCTGGAGGTGAATTTCCAGGGGGCGAGGAAGTCGTCCTTGCCGTCCTTTTGCGGCAGATGGAACGTCACTTCGTCGAGTTTATGTGCCTTGCCGTTGTGGAAGAGCATGTTCTCGCTGGCGGCGGTGGTGTCGCCGAAGCCGTAGCCGAGGTTCCAGCCGAAGGAGGAGCCGTCGGGCAGGGCGGTGTTCAGGCTGGACCACAGCCAGGTGTTGTCGTAGGTCCACACGCCGCGGCCCCAGTCGAGCGTCGCAAACGTATCCGAAGGGTCGAAAGCCTGCCAGACCTCGCCGCCCAAAGTCACGCTGCCGCCCACGCGCATACAATTGATCTTCTGGTTGTAGTAGAAATGCCCCGGCTTGCCCAGGGGCGTGGCGATGACCGTGGTCTCCTTGGGCAGGTCGGTGAGGGTGAGGTCGATGCGCAATTCCTGCTTCGTGGGGCCGAAATTTTGCACGATGCCCCGCAGCACGCGCTTGCTGCCTCCATGATAAAAGCCCAAATTGAGATCGCCGAAGCGGCGCTCCACGTGGCCCGTCTCGGAGGTGCTCGGCAGGTTCCAGCGCCCCAGCGGGAAGGGCGTGATCGCGGTTTTGGTGGTGGTCGTGCCGGCGTGGAAGTCGATCAGGCTCACGAACAGGTTGCCGACCATACCGCTGTCGCTGATGATGATCACCATGCCGACATCCTGGTTGTTGACGACATAGCAGTCCCACTCCTTGATGCGCCAGGCGGGCACGGTGATGTCGCTGCGGTCATACAGCCAGTAGAGCTGCTTGGCATAACCAGGCTCGGCGATGTCGCCGCCGACGAGCAAGCGCCGGTGCGCGGTGATCTCGTGCTGGCGCGCGGATGGGATGTAGGGGGTGGTGGACATGGGTTGGCCTCCTTTAAATCATTCTTCCAGGTATTCGCCGCCCCACACGATCTCTTTATTTTGATAGGACGCGATGTGGGACTGCATATATTGCGCATAGGCGGGGTTCCGAAACATCCTGTGGTAATAATCCTTCATCAGTCTCAAGTCATCCATGTATTTGGGGACATCCATCGCAAAAACGCGCATGAGCAATAGCCTGTCCAGTGACACCACGAAGACGACGCCCTCATCAACCGCGTCCTTTATATAAAAATCATAATCCAGGAGCATGATGCAGCGCCATATCTCGAAAGGCCCAATCACGACGCCCAGGTCTCCCCAGATGTCTTTTCTCTTATCAGGGTATTTTGACGCAAGCGCCTGATAGTCCTCCTCACAAATTACCAGGTCGATATCGGCGCCGGCCTTGCGCATCCCATAGTATTCCATGGCCATGCCGCCGATCAATATCGGTTTTTTTGCAAAACGTAAGCCCGCTTTGTTTATCTGTTTATCCAGTTGTCGTATAACGCCCTGAGCATCCTTTGTCATATCGGAGTTCTCCCCTTTCTTCACCCCAGCACCGCCTGCTTTGCCGGGCTGCCCCGCCCCTCGATGTCCGGCCAGCGGCGCTCGATGGCGGCAAGGGCGATCTCCACGTCCTCGTGGACCTCGCGGGCGTTGTGCGCGCCGAGGGTCACCATGTCGCAGGGCCGGATGGTGTTGTAGACGAAATTCAGCCCCACATAGGGCGTGCAGCGCCCGGCGGCCATGGGCTTGATGGTCATCACGGGCTTTTTGGCGTGGTGGATGAGCTTGGCCACGCTCTCGATCTCCACCTGCATCATGAAGCCCAGGGGGTTGTAGATCTGGATGTAGGTCTCCACGTCGTAGCCGTTCCAGTCGCTGTACTGCACCAGCTCCGGCATGTGGCACGACAGGCCGGGGATCATCCCGGCGGCGCGGATCATCTGCGTGTAGTCGTCCAGGCGCTCGATGGTCCCGTGCAGCTTGCTGACGAGCTGCTCCACGCTGCTGTGGTGCGGGAAGCAGAAGGTGCTCCCCTGTGCCGCGCTCCACTGGAAGTAGTCCTCGCACTCCTCCCGGGCCTCGGGGTCGTCCTCCACGTCCAGGATGGGGGTATCGATGATGATGAGCTTGCGGCCAAGCTTCTCCTGCACGTAATCGAGCGCCGGGGCGATGGCCAGCAGGGGGGCCACCACGGCGTCGATGCCGTAGCTGAGGTAGGCCTCGAACACGGGCAGGAAGTCCTCGGGCTTGGCGAAGGCGGCCTTGATTTGCGCGTCGGCGGCGGGGGAGCGGTGGCTCCAGCCCAGCAGCCAGTTGGTGCCGATGAGCA
>WRDW01000002.1 GCA_009779995.1 Oscillospiraceae bacterium
AACGAGAAAACCAAAATCGAATCCGCCTCGAAAGTCCGCTCTCTCAACGGCTTGGTCGCGTTCATCGCTGTGCGCCTGGCTGCTGTGGCTCTGATTTTCTACTCGTGATTGGCATTAGTAGTATAGAAAAAAAGAAAAGAAAGAAAATTTAGGGGGAAAAGAAAGATATGGAAAAAGAAAGATTAGCGCAAGAGCTAGCGGATTTTTGTCTTGCATACAGGATACTAAATACTAGATGCAGCGCAAAGGAAATAGAGCAAGGAATACAGAGGCAGCTGGATGATGTAGCATTCGTTGAGGAGCTTATCCACGCTATTAATGTCAAAGCAAAATATTACAATGGCATTGATGCAGACAAACTGATTGAACTGCTTTCAGCGCTTGAACGCATCAGGCTGGAGCATGAATATAGACCAGCGGAAACAATGGAGATGAAATGTTAAGCATCGTCAAAGAGATAAGCGGCTATGAATTAAAGGATGAGCTGTGGAGCGGAGCGCTGGATAGGCTAGAGACTATTACCCAAGCGGATAAGCTGCATGATTTGATGGACTTGTTAGAAGAAATCTACCCGGAGCCAGTGGGTATTACGACAGTCAATGACTTGTTGTGGTTTGAAGAAGATTTTCTTTTTGAGCAATTAGAGCTTGGAGAACATGTCCAGAAAAG
This sequence comes from Oscillospiraceae bacterium, assembly GCA_009779995.1. GTDB lineage: Bacteria > Bacillota > Clostridia > Oscillospirales > Acutalibacteraceae > WRMQ01. The sequence continues at coordinate 670 of WRDW01000002.1, forward strand.
GCGATAAATAAGGCGTTTACTGGGGCACTTGGTTTATCTGATAGGTTACTGTATCGACAGAAGAACAGGCGCAGGAAGGATTTTCAATCCGTGCGCAAGAGCAAAAATTAAAAGATTATATCAGAATCAAGGATTGGTCACTCTACAGGATTTATGCCGACGAGGGTATCAGCGGGAAGAACATCACGGAACGCCCCGCGATGAACGAGCTAATTGCGGACATCAAAGCGGGAAAAGTAAAGAACGTACTGGTATTCAAAATAGACCGCTTGACCAGAAGCACGGCGGATTTGCTTTATTTGGTCGAACTTTTCAACGAATTTAACTGCGCTTTCAATTCTCTAATGGAAAGTATAGACACGCAGACCGCTTCGGGCAGAATGTTCTTAAAAATCATAGGAATTTTTGCGGAGTTTGAACGCGAGAACATTATTGAACGTGTCAAATTGGGTTTGGAAAGAAAGGTAAAGGAGGGATACAGCCTAAGCACTGGCATATCCAGTTATGGCTACACAAGAGAAAAAGGCGAGAAGATACAGCAAATTGACCCAAAGGAAGCGGAGATTGTCCACAAGATTTTTGATATGTATGTTAATCAAGGGTATTCCCTATTGAAAATTGCTGAGACTCTGAATACTCTGAAAGTACCGACAAAGCTGAAAAACTCCACGTGGGCAGTTATGACAGTCCGAAACATACTCACAAACTGCAATTTAATTGGAAACGTCCGTCATCACGTTATTGATGGGAAAGCAGCTTGTGAATATGAAGGACAGCACGAGGCGATTATTTCAAACGAATTATTTATCGAAGCACAGCAATTGTTAGAAAAAAGGGAAAATATTTGCCGAACGAAACACCCTAAGGATGAAAATTATTTCACAGGTTTTCTTGTCTGCAAAAAATGTGGCCGCCGAATGACTACACACAACTACCCAAGAACATTAGCAGATGGAAGCATTTCTTATCGCCGTTCTTATAAATGCCTAAACAAAGTCAAGAAGCTGTGCGAATCAAGTGAAGTTGGCCATACACAGGCGGAAAGAGCATTTCAAGAGTACATAGGCGCGATTGCAGAATTGGCAATGCCAAATGAAACACAACAGGAACAAGAGCAAAAAAAACAAGAACAAGCAAAGCGAATACCAGTTTATCAGGATAGATTGAAGCAAATAGAAGCAAGAGGAAGAGAAATTTTAAACAGGTATGTGGATAATGAAATTGAGTTTGATGTCTATAAGGCTATGACAAAGCGAATTGGAAGTGAAATAGGCATCATTCAATCAGAGTTAGCGCAGTTGGCACAGCCAGACCCAAGCGAAATTACCATATCGCGAGAAGACATTATGAAAGAATTGAGCGAAAATTGGCAGTATTTAACTGAAAAAGAAAAGAGACTGTTTCTGGTGAAATTTGTAAGAGGCATTGTAATACAGAATGAAAAGCAGGTAGGTACAAAGGCAAGGGGAACGGTCAGAATTTTCGATGTAGAGTTTCATTGTGAGTGAGTATGAACCAGATAAATAATAACTTGCGTTGTCGCCAAAAATGTGCCATACTGGTTCCGGGACACTGCCAACACTGCAGCGCTGAGTTTTGGGCTCGCGCGTGAAACCCTGGCCCTGTGCGCAGAATCAGCGGGAAGGACTGCGACAAGACCGCCGAGGCCGGGCTTGTCGCGCGCGCTGAGGGCGATGCCGTTACAACGGGGATTGCCATCATATGTTTGTGGGGGAGATCGTGGGGGTGTATCAAAGAAAAGGAAAATGAAAAGGAAAATTAAAAAAACACTGGAAATCCCGCCGAACCTATGCTATACTATACTATGGTGTTATATACGCCATAGTATTTTGTATTTGCGAAGGAGCCCCGCGTCCATGTACGCCTATATGGATAACGCCGCCACCACCATGCTCGGCGCCGCCGCCAAGGCGGCCATGCTGCCCCTGCTGGACGAGAACTACGGCAACCCCTCCAGCCTGCACCGCTACGGCCAGCGGGCCGCCGCCGCGCTGCAAAGCGCCCGCGCGCGCGTCGCGGCGTGTCTGGGCGCCGACCCGCGGGAGATCACCTTCACCTCCGGCGGCAGCGAGGCCGACAACCAGGCCATCTTCAGTGCCGCCATGCAGGGGGCGAAGAGCAACAAGAAGCACCTCATTTCTACGAGCATCGAGCACCACGCCGTGCTGGCATATCTCAAGGGCCTGGAGAGCGAGGGTTTTACGATCACGCTGCTGCCGGTGGAGCCGGAGACGGGCCTGGTCTCTGTGCATGATCTCGAAAGCGCCCTCACGGACGGCACCTGCCTGGTGAGCGTCATGATGGCCAACAACGAAATAGGGACAATCCAGCCTGTGGAAGAGATCGCCGGGCTATGCAGGGAGAGAAAAATCCCCTTCCACACCGACGCCGTGCAGGCCGTGGGGCATGTCCCCGTGGACGTGCGCGCCTTGGGGGCGGACATGCTCAGCCTGGCGGCGCACAAGTTCCACGGGCCCAAGGGCGCGGGCGCGCTCTATTGCCGCCGGGGGAGCCTCCCCCTGCGCCCGGTGCTGCTGGGCGGCGCGCAGGAGCGCGGCCGCCGCGCCGGCACGGAGAACCTGCCGGCGATTGTTGGAATGGCCGCGGCACTTGAAGAAGCGATAAAAGAGTTGCCCGAAACGAGCGCGCGCATTGCCGGGTTTAGAGATCAACTGATCGAGGGCCTGTCAAACATCAGCCGCGCGCACCTCAATGGCGATAGGACGCGCCGCCTGCCGGGCAGCGTGAGCTTCTGCTTCGAGGGCCTGGAGGGGGAGTCCCTCCTGCTGCTGCTGGACGACCGGGGCATTGCGGCCTCCTCGGGCTCGGCCTGCACCTCGGGCTCCCTGAACCCCAGCCACGTGCTGCTGGCCATCGGCCGCCCGCACGAGATCGCCCACGGCTCGCTGCGCCTGAGCCTTTCGCGCTACACCACCCGGGAGGAGATAGACCACGCCCTGGCGGTCATCCCGCCGGTGGCGGAATACCTGCGGGGGATTTCGCCGGTGTGGGAGAGGATTTTGATGGAGGAGAGGAGGGAAGTTGGGTGAGTGAGCCAGCTATGAGGCGAGACCCTTTTGACGCGCAGGAGGCGGAGTTTCGTGCGTATATCAGGAGCGTAAAGGGCCGGGGCAGGCCTTTGGTCAGCCTTTTGGACAAAGAAGAGCATCTGGCGTTTTTGGATGCGTTTTTTGCGGAAGTCAACGCGATAGAAGACGAGCCTTTAGATGGGATGCTGGAGAGGATCCCATTTCGACGGGAAATGATTGCTTGACGCGCAAAATGTAGGGGACGGCCTCCTGGACGTCCCTTACCTGAAAAAAACTATGCTTGGGACGTCGAGGGCGCCGTCCCCACAGAATAAGGAGAACACCACCATGGCCATGGGATATAGCGAAAAAGTGATGGATCACTTCATCCACCCGCGCAATGTGGGCGAGATCGAGAGCCCTGACGGCGTGGGCGAGGTGGGCAACGCCCACTGCGGCGACATCATGAAAGTCTACCTCAATGTGGAAAATGACATCATTGTTGATGTAAAATTTAAAACCTTCGGGTGCGCCTCGGCCATCGCAACCAGCTCCATGGCCACCGAGCTCATCCGCGGCAGGCCCGTGGGCGAGGCCCTGGCCCTGACCAACAGGGCCGTGGTGGAGGCCCTGGACGGCCTGCCGCCGGTGAAGATGCACTGCTCCGTGCTGGCCGAGGAGGCCGTGAAGGCCGCCATAAAAGATTACTACGACCGCAGCGGCGTGAGCTATGATCAGGCTTTGTTCGCCGATCTGGAACACGGGGATAAGGACGCGCACGGGGATTTGGTGGAGGAGTGAGGAATGAAGATATGACCCACGCCTACATGATCCTCGCCCACCACGAGTTCCCACTGCTGGGCCGCCTGGTCTCGGCTTTGGACTATCCCTGCAACGACATCTACGTCCACATCGACAAAAAAGTGGACGACGAGCTGTTCGAGCGGATAAAGGGCGAGCTGGAAGGCACGGTCAAACAGGCAAGCATTGCTTTCACCCCGCGCGTCAATGTCGTCTGGGGCGATTTCAGTATAATTGAGGCAGAGCTGCTGCTGCTGCGCGAGGCCAGCGCGACCCATCACGACTATTATCATTTGCTCTCCGGGGTGGACCTGCCCATCAAGCCGCACAGCGAAATACTGCGCTTTTTTGAGGAAAACGCGGGCAAGGAGTTCATCCAAGGCGTCCGCTTCCCGCCGCGCGGCCTCACGCGCTGGCGCATACGTTATTATTTCCCCCTGCAGAAGCTCGTCGGGCATAATTTTTTCGGGCCGCTGGGCCTGTTGCAATGGCTGCTGCTCCTGCCGCAGATGCTGGTAGGCGTCAACCGCCTGCGAAAGCTGCCCGGCTTATCCGGGCAGCCTTCAGAGTTCTACAAGAGCAGCAACTGGTTTTCCGCGACCCACGGTTTCGTAACCGACCTGCTGGAATTCTACGGCCGCGAGGAAAACATCCGCCACTATCGCAGGAGCATGTGCGCCGATGAAATTTTTGTGCAGATGTACGCCTTCCACAGCAAATACCGCGAGCGCATCTTCCTGCATCAGAGATACCCCGGCAGCGAAGGGCTTTTTTACAACAACATGCGGCGCTTCGTGTTTCAAAAAGGCCTCAAGGGTTCGCCCGTCACCTACACCATGGACGACCTTGCGCGGCTCACGCAATCCCGCCAGCTGTGGGCGCGCAAGTTCAGCTATGACAAGCACCCGGAGGTCGTCGACGCCATCATGGAAAGGATCGCCCCATGACCCACGCCTACATGATCCTCGCGCACCACGAGTTCCCCCTGCTGGGCCGCCTGGTCTCGGCTTTGGACTACCCCTGCAACGACATCTACGTCCACATCGACAAAAAAGTCGACGACGAGCTGTTCGCGCGGGTAAAGGGCGAGTTGGAGGGCGCTGTGAAACAGGCAAGCATTGCTTTCACCCCGCGCGTCAATGTCGTCTGGGGCGATTTCAGCATGATTGAGGCGGAGCTGCTGCTGATGCGCGAGGCCAGCGCGGTCCATCACGACTATTATCATTTGCTCTCCGGGGTGGACCTGCCCATCAAGTCCCACGGGGAGATCACGCGGTTTTTTATCGAAAACGCGGGCAAGGAGCTCGTCGGGGGCCGCGAGATCGAGCGCCGGGCGCGCGCGCGCCTGCGCTACTATTACCCTTTGCAGCGCACGGTGGGGCACCACTATCTCCGGCCGCTGGGCCTATTGCAGTGGGCGCTGCTCCTGCCGCAGATGCTGGCGGGCGTCAACCGGCTGCGGAAGCTGCCGAAGGAGATCTACAAGGGCGGCCAGTGGTTTTCCGTCACCCACGATTTTGTGGCCGGCCTGCTGGAATTCTATGGCCGCGAGGAAAACCTGAAGCCCTACCGCAAAACCCAGTGCGCCGACGAAATATGGGTGCAGATGTTCGCCTACCACAGCAAATACCGCGAGCATATCTACGAGGCGCGATGGCAGGAGTGGACTTATCCCACCAACCTGCGTTACGTCGACTGGGCGAAAAGAGGCGCCGCCAGCCCCATGACTATATCCATGGAAAACCTGGAATGGCTGCTGAAAAGCGAATGCCTGTGGGCGCGCAAGTTCAGCTGCGAAAAGCACCCCGACGCCGTGGACGCCGTGATGGAACGAAACGCCAAGGCCCCCGAACGCCCGCTCACAAGCATCGCCGCCATGCAGGACGAAATCCTGTATCTGAAGAAGGCCACCGATACCTGCGTCCTGGCCCACAGCTACCAGGCGCGGGAGATTCTCGAAATCGCCGACGTGACCGGGGACTCCTTCGCGCTGAGCCAGCAGGCGGCCAAGCAGCCGCAGAAGAACATGCTCGTGTGCGGCGTGCGCTTCATGGCGGAGACCGTCAAGCTGCTCGCGCCGGAAAAAAATGTGCTGCTTTGCAATTCACAGGCGGGCTGCCCCATGGCCGAGCAGTTCGACAGGGCGGCACTGGAGGAGATCAAGAGGCAATACCCGGATTCTACAGTTGTAGCCTATATCAACACGACAGCCGAGCTGAAGACCCTATGCGATGTCTGCGTCACGTCCAGCTCGGCTGTGAAAATCGTCAGGGCGCTGCCGAACGAGAATATTGTATTCATCCCGGACTGCAACCTGGGGGCCTACGTTGCCTCGCAGGTGCCCGAGAAAAATATTGTGCTTTTGCAGGGCGGCTGCCCCATCCACGCCGCCGTGACCGCAACCGAAGCCGAGGCCGCCAAGGCCGTTCACCCGGAGGCCCTGCTGCTTGTCCACCCGGAGTGCACCCCGGAAGTTACAGCTTTGGCCGATTATGTCGGCTCCACGGCGGGGATTATGGCGTTCGCGAAGGCCTCGGACGCCAGCGAGTTCATCATAGGCACGGAGAGCAGCATCGCGGCGCATCTGCAATATGAATGCCCGGACAAGCGCTTCTATCCCCTGAGCTACAAGCTCCTGTGCCCCGACATGAAGCTCACCACGTTACCCGATGTTCTGCTGGCATTGCAGGGCAGGGGGGGCGAGGCGATAGCGCTGGACGCGTATACCCTGCGTGAGGCGCGCAAGTGCATCGATAGGATGATCGAGATGGGGGAATAGGACGCGGCGCTTCGCGCGTGCTCCGCACTTCCCCCTCGCTTCGCGGCCCCCCTTGGGGGGCCGGTGCGAAGCACCGAGGGGGAAGTGCAGGGCACTCGCGAAGCGACGGACATTCCTGTTGCTCGCTCACATATAAAACGACTGGGGGAATAACAATGGCAATCGGCGAAAAGATCAAGAAGGCCATCGGCATCGAGGGCAACGTGAAGGAGACCGTGCTGCCCATGATCAACTACGCCTCGAAGAACATCGGCGACGCGGCGCAGTCACAGGTCATCGGGGACCACTACCTGGCCTTCGTGACGTATGTGGAGGGGCTCTCCACGGGCACGGCCACGGTGCTCTCCTTCCTGCGCAGCATCTGGGACGCCGTGATCGACCCCTTCATCGGCTACGCGGTGGACCACACGCGCTCGCGCTTGGGCAAGCACAGGATCTGGGTTATCATCGCGGCGGCGCCCGTGTGCGCCTCCTTCGCGATGCGCTTCACCTCCTTCGGCCTATCGGGAAAGGAGGGCGCCACAAGCCAGCTGCTGGCCTACCACCTTTGCATCGGGCTGGTGTACGCCCTGTTCAACAGCATCCTGGATATCTCCCACAGCGCCATGCTGCCCACCCTGGCCCCGGGCTACTTCGAGCGCACGCAGTACATGTCCATGCAGTACATCATGAACTCCGTGGGCATGGTGCCCGCCAACCTGTTCGGCGCGGCGATGGTGGGCATCGTGAGCACGAAGGACTACGACCCCTCCATGCGCCCCACGCTGTTCAAGCTGGCCCTGGTGGTGGGCCTGGTGGGCGTGTTCCCCATCCTCTACAGCGGCATCGCCACCAAAGAGCCCAGCTCCAAAAACGACGTGTTTCCGCCGCTGAACGTGAAGGACTTCCTCCACGAATTCAAGCTTGTCCTAAAGAACCGGGCCTTCCGCCAATATTTCTCCATGACCTTCCTGTATCTCTTCGGCTCCTCGTTTTTCAGCGTATCCAAGCCCTTTTTCCTCCGGGAGGTGGCCAATCGCTGGGACCTGCGCAGCCAGCTGGACATCTACCGCGGCGGCGTGGAGATGCTGATGTTCCCCGTGAACTACGGCCTCACAAAAAAATTCGGCAAGCAGAAAAACGCGCTGATCACCCTGCCGCTGCTGTTCGTCAGCTTCTTCATCGGGATGCTTATCGCGCCCCAGGCGGCCGGGAGCCGGGCGGTGTCCGTCGTAATTATGCTCTTCGCCCGCGAAATTTTCTATATCATCGGCTACTCCGGCTACGGCTTCATGGTGAGCAACATCTACCCCGACGTCACCGACGTGGACGAGCTCATCACCGGCCGCCGCCGCGAGGCGACGATTTCCACCTTCAACTCCTTCGTGAAGACCATGACCAGCGGCTTCATGGCCTCCGTCGTCGGCATTCTGCTCGAGTGGTTCGGCGTGGCGCAGGATAGCTCGAAGGTCTTCCTGTTCGACGCACGGGCGAAGAACATCTATGGCGGCTTCACGCCCGCCTTTGGCCTGAAGGTCTCCAACGCCTTTTTGCCCGTGGTGTTCATGGGGCTCGCGCTGCTATCCCTGCGCAAATACAAGATGACCCGGCAGGACCACGAGCTGATCCGCCGGGTGATCGGGCAAAAGCACGAAACGGGCGAGGCCGGGGTGACCGACGCCGAGCGCGCCAAGCTGGAGGAGATCGCCGGGCAGCCCTGGGACGCCATGTGGATTGGCGGCGCGGCGGTTGAGGTGGGCGAACACGCGGAGATCAGGTTCTAGGCGGCAGATGAAAGACGCCGAGACGCACAGCCGTGCGTCTCGGCATCAACGGGCATGAAAAAAGCGGCGGCTTTCGTCACCGCTGTTTTCAGCAGAATTTATGTCACGCCTCTTCCTTGTGCACAACCTGCCTGCCCTTGTACATGCCGCACTCGGGGCAAACGCGGTGCGGAACCTTCAGCGCGCCGCAGCCGCACCTGTCCAGCGCGGGCGCCTTGAGCTTCCAGACGTTGTTGCGGCGTTTGTCGCGCCGGGCGTGAGAAACTCTCCTCTTCGGGACTGCCATGGTTTCACTCCTTGCTTGGTCTAACTATTACTATCGCGGGCGGCAATACTGCCGCCCCTACAGCAATTCCTGCAATGCGGCCCAACCGGGGCCCCCGGCGAATCCGGAGGATTCGTTGGTGTGGAAGCTCGGGCCGCCCTCGGGCCTGCATTGGCACGGGCCCTCGTTCAGGTTCGCGCCGCAGCGCCGGCACAGCCCCGCGCAGTCCGGCCTGCACAGCATTTTGGGCGGCAGGGAGAGCACGATGTCCTCCCAGGCCAGGGTATCGGGCGAGAAGCGGGTATCCTCCAGCAAAATGAGCTCGTCGCTGTCCTCGCGGTTGCGGCTGAGCACCAGGGTGTGCGCCAGGGGAACCCGCGCGCGGTACTCGAAGCTTTCGGCGCAGCGGTCGCACCGGACGTCAAGCACAATGGACGCGCCGCCCTCCAGGGTGACAATGCCCGCGCGGTTTTTCACCTGCCCGGCGACGCGCGGCGACGCCGCGAAAGGCAGCAGCCCCCCGAAGCCCTCCAGGGCATAATCAAAAGGCAGGGAAAGCCCCGGGGTATTGAAAACGGACTCAAGCTCGAGGAACATAGCGCCTCCCCGTCCGGCCGGGCCGAACACACGAAGAATAGTATACGCGCATTCGCGGGAATTGTCAAGTTTTTTTTTGCGTGCTATTGCTTTTTTGCGCGATATGAGGTATAATGCATACCAATCTTCGCTTAAGGGAGACGCCAAAATGACATCCGAAGAAAAAGACACGAGGCAGATCGCCGGCAGGCTCAGGGAGATCCGCGAGGTCAGCGATTTTTCCGTGGACGAAATCGCCGCGCGCCTGCAGATTCCAACGGCGCAATACCTGGCATACGAGGTGGACGGGGACAACATCCCCATCAGCGTACTGTATTCCCTGGCCAACGCCTACGGCGTGGACATCACCGAGCTGCTCACGGGGCGTTCCCCGCGCCTGAGCAACTACTGCGTGGTGAAGCGGGGGCAGTCCACCGGCGTGGACCGCTACCCCGGCTACCACTTCGAGTCCCTGGCCTACAACTTCAAGCGCCGCATCATGGAGCCGCTGATGGTCACCGTGGAGCCCGACGAGAAAGAGACGGCTCTTGTTTCCCATGCGGGGCAGGAGTTTAATCTTGTCATAGAGGGCAGGGTGTCCGTGCTTATCGACGGCGAGGAGATCGAGCTCCAGGCCGGGGAGTGCATCTACTTCGACCCGACCTTGCCCCACGGCCAGAAGGCCGCGTGCGGCAGGGCGGCGAAGTTTTTGACGGTGATCGCGGAGTAGGTGAGCTCCGCCGATAGCGCCCGGCGGGGCAATGCCTCGCCCTGCGAGGGTTCCGCCAATGGCGGATGCGGATCGTGGGCGGGATTCGCCATTGGCGAAACGCTGGTAGGGCGAGGCATTGCCCCGCCGCTGACTTAACTACACGAAAGGATTGATACCTATGCTTCTAAATAAATACCTCGAACGATCAGACTTCACCTCCTACGAGGATTTCAAGCAAAATTACAGGCTCAACATCCCGGAGAACTTCAACTTCGGCTTCGACGTCGTGGACGCCTGGGCGGAAACCGACCCGGAAAAGAAGGCCCTGGTGTGGTGCAACGACCATGGCGGCGAAAAAATCCTCACGTTTGCCGAAACGAAAGCCCTCAGCAACCGGGCCGCGAATTTCTTTACCGGCCTGGGGATTGTGAAGGGCGACAGGGTGCTGCTGATCCTCAGCCAGCGCTGGCAATACTGGCCCTGCGCCGTGGCCCTGCACAAGCTCGGCGCGATATTGATCCCCGCCTCCGTCCAGCTGACCGCGAAAGACGTGAAATACCGCTGCAACGCCGCCGGGGTGAAGGCGGTTTTGGCGATTGACGACGCCTATGTCATGGAACAGATCGAGCAGGCCCTGCCGGAATGCGCTTCGATTGAGCACAAGATGATTGTCGGGGAGGACAGAGAGGGTTGGCTCAACTACGATGCCGAAATCGCGAAATGCTCTGACAGGTTCGCGCGCCCCACGGGCGACGCCGCCACCCACAACCGCGAGATTTTTCTGACCTACTTCACCAGCGGGACCACGGGGATGCCCAAGATGGTGGCCCACAACCACATCCACCCCCTGGGGCATATTTTGACTGCCCAATACTGGCAGCGCGCGCGGGACGGCGGCCTGCACTTCACCGTGCTCGCGGATTCCGGCTGGGCGAAGTTCGGCTGGGGGAAAATTTACGGCCAGTGGCTGTGCGGCGCGGCGGTGTTCGCCTACGACATGGACAGGTTCGTGCCGAAGCGCCTGCTGGATAAAGTAGTGCAATACAAGCCCGACACCTTCTGCGCGCCGCCCACCATGTTCCGGTTCATGATCCAGGAGGACCTGTCGCAATATGACTTGCGCTTCATCCGGCACTGTTCCACGGCCGGGGAGCCGCTTAACCCCGAGGTGTACAACAAGTGGAAGGAGCTCACGGGTTTGGATCTCTGCGAGGGCTTCGGGCAGACCGAGGGCCCCGTGCTGCTGGCCAACTTCGAGGGCTTCACCCCGAAGCCCGGCTCCATGGGCAAGCCCTCGCCCGATTACGACATCGACATCGTGGACGGCGAGGGGCGCTCCTGCGGCGTGGGCGAGGAGGGCGAGCTGGTGGTGCGGGGTATCGACAAGTACATGCCCGCCGGGCTCTTCGTGGAGGTCTACGGCGACCCGGAGGCGACAAAGCGCATCCTGGGCGGGGCGCTGTACCGCACCGGGGACATCGCCTGGCGGGACAGCAAGGGCTACTACTGGTTCGTGGGGCGCGGCGACGACATGATCAAGTGCTCGGGCTATAGAATTGGCCCGTTCGAGGTGGAAAGCGCCCTGATGGAGCACCCCGCCGTGGTGGAGTGCGCCATCACCGGCGCGCCCGACCCCATACGCGGCCAGGTGGTGAAGGCGACCCTTGTGCTGGCGAAGGGCTTTACGCCGGGCGACGCGCTTGTGAAGGAGCTGCAGGACCACGTGAAGAGGGTGACGGCGCCATTCAAATACCCCCGCGTCATCGAATTCGTGGACGCGCTGCCCAAGACCGCCAGCGGAAAAATCCGGCGGGTGGAGATACGGGAAAAGGGATAAAATTGCCCGCAATTTGTCAGCCCGACAAAAAAATAAAGCGATAAACCGTTAAACCTCCCGGCTTTCAAAAGCTGGGAGGTTTTTCCCTTGTCAATTTCCATAATTTGTGCATTGCCGCGCGTTGCCTAGAACAATATGGGTTTAAAACTTCCAATTCCCTTGACACCCCGGCGCAAACCCTTTATAGTAGCACCAGCGGCGCAGGGGAGCGCCTGACGAAATTTTTGCACGGAGCAAAAGACAAAAGAGAGAAAGAAAGAGGTAACAGGCACAAATGAAAACGGAAAAGAAAGCAAGGCTACTGGCGATCCTCCTGGCGGTGCTCTTGGGGGCGAGCATGTTCGCGCCCCTGATGGCGCAGGCGGCCCCCCCCGACGACGGCGGCAAGCTCACCATCCACAAGTTCATCATGAAGGACCTGCGCGACGCCCTGGACCCCAACGACGGCAATGTCCTGGACGGCACGAGGCAGGCGCAGCTCGACGCGCTCATCGCTGCGGGCAAGGCGGCCCCGCTGGGCGGCGTCGTGTTCAAGGTGTATAAACTCGACCTGTCCAGCTTCATCACGAGCACCAGCGCACCCGTGGACAACCCGAACCCAACCGACGGCCCCTGGGGGAGCCTGGGCGCGAACCCAGACTGGGAGGACATCATCAAGGCGTTTGAAAGCGTGGCCTTCTCGCTGGACAATTACCTAGAACCCACGAAGATTGCACTGACCAGCGCCACAGGCGCCGCCGGCACCCTCTACAACTTCGCCCTGGTGATGGAAGCCGGCAAGGCCAAGGTCTTTGACGAAGTCACCACCAGCCTCACGGCCCCCGTCGGCGTGGTCACGACCAAGCAGCTGGAGAAGGGCTTCTACCTGGTGGTGGAGCAGCCCGGCCCCGTCGTGGGTAGCAACGGCTGTGTGGCCTCCATGTCCTTCCCCTTCATCGCGGCCGTACCCATGACCAACCCCACCGGCGACGGCTGGATCGAAAACGTGAACTGCTACCCGAAGAACGGCGACATCAACACCGAAAAATCGGTCGACCGCAACGCCGTGTACGTGGGCGAAAAGAAGACATGGACCATCAACGTGTCCGTGCCCCAGGACATCATGCACTACGAGCAGTTCTTCCTCACGGACGTGCTGGACGACGCCCTGAACTTCGTGCCGGGCAGCCTGAAGATCTATGCCCTGCCCGAAAAGGACGCGCTCAACAGCGCCGGCAGGATGATCCCCGTGGGCAGCGCCCCCATCCCCAACTACCGTGAGAGCCATAACGCCGCAACCAACGAGCTGATGGTGGAGTTCATCGTGGGCATCTTCGGCAAAGACTCGCTGGGCCGCGACACCGCCTCCTACACCGTGGACGGCCGCAACTGGCTGTTCGGCGACTTCAACGGCGACGGCAAAATTGCCGCCGAAGACAACGAATTCGTCATCAAATACATCCGCTTCGAGTTCGAGACCACGGTCAACGAGAAGATCCTCGACCGCCTGCATGCGTCCTATGCGCTGAACAATAAAGCGGACATCAACTTCAGGCACAGGTACGACAACACGGGCCGCAAGCGCGAGAGCAACGGGATCGATCTCCATACAGCGGCGCTGATCTTCAACAAAATCAACGCGCACACCGGCGCGCAGCTCCCCGGCGCCGGCTTCCAGATCGCCACCACCGACGCCAAGGCCAGGGCGGGCCAGTTCCTGCGCAGGGTGCAGCACTGGGTATGCCTCGGCAAAACCCTGGCAGGGGCGGAGATCTACAGGCAGGTGTGGTCTATCCTTGACGTCGACGACGCGAACGGCTACACCTCCAGCGTCGGCTCCTTCACCTTCACCGGCGGCGTACCGAACGCCGATGGCACTCTGCCGGCAGGCGTCACCGCCGTACCCACCGCCGCGCTCACCTACGCCGCCAACGGCATCGTCTGGGAGGAGTTCAGCGTTCTGCACGACGCCGACCCGGCGTCCACCTCCGTGGCCCAGGATTCCCTCCTCCCCCCGACGATGAAGAACGACTACAACTTCACCGGCTGGCCGGACTTCACCGCCAAGGCGGCGAACAAGGCCATCGTGCGCTTCGAGGGCATCAAGGAGTTCAACGGCAATTTCACCGACCCGAAGGGTAACGAGGACTACCGCTCCTACTACATCGTGGAGACCAAGGCCCCCGAAAGCTTCAACCTGCTGCTTGACCCGATCCGCATCACCTACAGCGCCACCGTCTCCACCGAGGAAAACTGGTACACCCTGGACGGCGGCGCAGTGAACAACACCAACACCTTCATCCTGCCCCGCACCGGCGGCACCGGCACCATCCTGTTCACGGCCGGCGGCATCTCGCTGATCGGCGTGGCGGCTGTGTTGCTCCTGCTGGGCGCGAGAAGAAAAAAAGCAAAAGGCTGAGAACGCCGCGTAACCCTGCGTAAGCGCGGTCTGCGCGACCGAGAGCAAAACCAAGGCAGAACAAATGGCCCGCCGGGCAGACGCCCGGCGGGCTGGTGCGTTGTTTTGCCGCTCTATAGCAAGTTGCCGCTGTGCCTCTGCCGCCGGGGGCGGTCAGCCGCTCTCGGAGGCAATCATACAACCCTCACAACGGCCAAGCCGCGCGCTCGTCCCTGTTCACCAGGAAGGCGCGCTTCGCAAGCCCGGCCAGGGGGGCGTCCCGGAGGGAATCCGAGTAGAACTCCTCTATGTCCACCGAGCCGAAGGCCTCCCGCAGGCGGCGCAGCTTCTCCGGGCCGTAGCAGTCCGGGCCGATGAGGCGGCCCGTGCGCGGGTCCACGCGGGTGGCCACCAGGCGGATGCCCAGCCGCGCGCAGATGGGCCGCAGCAAAAACTCCGCCGAATCGGACACGACGATGTCGTCAGGCCGCTTCTGCGCCAGATACCAGGGCCGCAGCAGGGTCTCGGCGTGGGCGTCCCAAAACAGGCGCACCTCCTCCTCCCAGTCCGGCAGGTCTTTCATGAAGAGATAAAACTCCGCCTTGAAGGGCTCGCCGCTCTCCCGGAAGACGCGGTGGCGGACGGCCTCCCGGCCGATGCGCGGCAGGTAACGCCGCAGGCGGGGATGGCGCTTCATGCAAAACGTGACGAAGGTGATCCCCGCGTTGGGATAGACAATCGTCTCGTCGAAGTCATAGACATTGGGCATTATGATGGCCTTTCATGCATCGAATAGGGACATTATACACGATTTTTTGGCGCTTGTCCAGCGAAAGGCTTGACTTTTTCCAGGGTTTTGGTATACTTGATGTAATATCATGCGGGTGGCTGTGGGCAGCCGCCCCTACATAAAAGCGGGTGGCAAGAATGCCACCCCTACAGGACACAACTCTATGCTCAAGCTGTGGCATTTCACCGACCTGCACCTGCACCTGCGCGAGGACCCGGCGGATCTGGACGCCCGCCCCAACGTCACCGCCGTGCTGCACAGCGGCGCGATCACCGACGCCTGCCTCGCGGCCTTTTTGGACGAGCCTGGCTGCGGGATTCTGCTCATCTCCGGCGACCTGACGCAGCACGGCCACCCCGTCGAACTGCGCGAGATACTGCGAAAACTGGAGGCCGTCCAAGAGACCGGCAAGCGCGTGATCGCCATCACCGCGAGCCACGACCTGAAGACCGGGGGCGACGCATACGCGCATGAACTGCGGAAATTGTTCGCGCGTTTCGGCCCGGACGACGCCATCGCAAGCTTCGGCCAGGCCTTCGTCGTGCAGCTCGAACCCGGCCTGCGTTTATTGTGCGTGCATGATCACGACAGAACAAGCCCGCCGCCCTGGCTGGACTGGGCCGTTGAGCAAATCAAGCAGGCGAAGGCCGAAGGGGAAAGCATCTTCGGCATGACGCATTTGCCCAGCCTGCCGCCCACGCCCATCTATCCCCTGCTCAGCCCCGGCGGCCTGGTGCCGGATCACCAAAATACCACGCGGGCGCTCGCCAACGCCGGAATGCCGTTTATGCTCACCGGGCACGCGCACATGCACAACATAGGGCACATGGTCACGCCGGAGGGCAGCGACTATTGGGACGTGAACACCTCGGCGTTGGTGGGCTATCCGGGGAAATTCCGCGAGCTCGTGTTCGAGGATGGCCGCGTACATATCACCAGCCGGGAGATTCCCCACATCCCCGCCTTCGGCGAACTGACCTCGCGCGAATACCTCAGACAGACCCTCGAAACCGTATGGCAAAACCTGTTCTACGGCATGGAGCACGATTTCGCGCTATTCTGCGAAAGCCTGGACAGGATGATCCCGCCCGATCCCCTCTTCAAATATGAGCGTTACGTGCGCCTGGCCGGGAAGCTCCTCAATCACCGCCTGACCCTGGGACGCCTGGGCGGTCTGATGCTCTGTAAGCATAGGATTCCCAAGGATGCCAGGAAGCTGCTCCTGCGCGACGTGATCATCGAGCTCATGGCCAACACCGCCTCCGGGGAGGAGCCCCACGGGCCCGACACGGACATCGGCAGGGCCTTCATGGCCTACGGCAGGCGCTTGCAGTTCATCGGCAATAAGAGAGGCATCGCCGATTTCGCGGCGTGGTGGCTCTCGCTGGTGTATGACCCTGTTGACGACGACGAGGTTGTGATTGGGTTTTGAGCGCGGTGCGGTATGTATCGCACGAGGGGCGCGGCGCTTCGCGCGTGCTCCGCACAACCACCCCGGCCTGCGGGCCACCCCTCCACGGAGGGGAATTGGGGATTAGGCGCAAGCGTCATTTTCGGTTTTTGACTATGTGCTTGCACAACCCGTGTATAGTTAAGCCCCCATTCCCCTCCGTGGAGGGGTGCCCCCGCAGGGGCGGGGTGGTTGTGCTGAGCACTCGCGAAGCGACGGCGATTCAGGCAACCCTTCCTTGATATTGCATACAGAAAGAAGGCCCGGCCCATGCCAAAACAAAAAAAAGAAAAACCCGGCGCGCTGCAGCACACCGTGCCGGCGAAGGAGCGCAAAAGCTACTACTGGGGCGGTTTCGGCCAGGGGATGATCTATGCCGTCATGTCCGGGTTCATCGCGGATTTCCAGCTCAACGTGCTGCGGCTCGACGCGATGTTCGTGCTGCTGCTCATGCTGCTCGCGCGCATCTGGGACGCGGTGAACGACCCCATCATGGGCGTCATCATGGACAGGGTGCAGCCCAAGGGGGGCAAGATGGTGCCCTACCTGTATGTGGCCCCCTGGCCCGCGGTGCTGCTGACGCTGGTGATGTTCCTGCCGCTCAATTACTTCTTCCCGGGCATCAGCCCCGTGCTGCTGATGGTGGTGGCCGCCGTGAGCTACGTCAGCTGGGACATGGTCTACACCGTGGGGGACGTGCCCTACTGGAGCCTGCCCAACGTGATGACGCCCGACCCCGCCGAGCGCGGGAACCTCGTGGCCATGAGCCGCATGATCAACGGCATAGGCAGCGCGATCCCCCAGGGGCTGTTCATGGGCATGGGCCCCCTGCTGATCGGCCTGGGGATGCAGGACGGCCTGCGGCTGGAGCAGACCCGCTACATGCTCATCGCGGGCATCGCCTGCGCCGTCGGCGGCGTGCTGTACTTCCAGACCGCCCTGCACGTGCGCGAGCGGGTGCCCATTCCAAAGCCCGCAAAGCGCAGCGCGGGGGAGCCGGGCGCGTTTGCCATGCTGCTGCGCAACAAGCCCCTGCTGCTGGTGATCCTCATGGGGATGCTCTCCGCCGGGCGCTACATGTTCAGCGCGGCGGCGGTGCACGTGGCCCGCTACAGCATCGCCGTACCGGGGCGGGACATACAGTCGAGCATCTCCTTCGTCTCGCTGGTGATGCAGCTGGCCCTGGGCGGCGGGCAGTTCCTCTCGATGTTCCTGCTGCCGAGGCTCATGGGGCGCTTCCGCTACAAGACCCTCGTAATCGGCACCGGGCTGCTGGGGGCCCTCTCGGGGCTCATCGTGTACTTTATCGGCTACGGCAACATCTACGTGCTCATCCCCTTCCTGTTTATCTGCGCGGTCCCCTTCGGCGTGATCAACACCCTGTGCTACGCCATGACGGGCGACACCCTGGACTACATGGAGTGGAAGACGGGCTTCCGCAACAACGGCATGGGGCAGGCCACCCAGACCTTCGTCAACAAGTTCGACAACGCCATCGCCACCTCCGGCGTGGTGCTGGCCTACATCCTGATGGGCCTGGACGTCAACACCTTGATGGCCTCCTCCGGCGGGGCCGGCGTGAGCGCCCTGGACATGGCCCCCGGTATCCGGGGCGGCTTCTTCATGATGATCTCCCTGATCCCGGCGGTCTCCCTGCTGCTGAGCATCATCCCCATTTTGTTCTATGACCTGGAGGGGGAGAAGAAGGAGCAGGTGACCAGGGAGTTGGCGGAGAGAAGGGCGAACACCCCCTCGGCCGCCGCGCCGCAATGAACGAAACGGCGGGTTTCGTTCGCGGCGGCAGCGCCCCCAAACACGCCCAAACAAAATATCATAGGAGCTCATGTTATGAACGAAAAAATCCCCGGTGCGGGCTCGCACCACATCGCGCTGGCCTCGGCCGATTTCGACAGGTCGCTGCGATTTTACACCGAGGGCCTCGGGATGAGGCCCGCCGCCGCCTGGGGCGAGGGCGAAAAACGCGCGGCCCTGCTGGACATAGGCGACGGCTCGCACATCGAAATCTTCGCCAACGGAAGCGACGCGCCCCAGCAGAACGAGCGCTATGTGCATTTCGCCATCCGCACCGGCGACCCCGACGCGGCCTTCGCCAACGCCATTGCCGCCGGTGCGAAAGAAAAAATGCCCCCCACCACCCTCGAAATCCCCGCAAACCCGCCCATGCCGGTGCGCATCGCCTTTGTCTACGGCCCGGACGGCGAGGTGCTGGAGTTTTTTGAGGAGCTGTGAGAGCAATGAATCCCCCGCGCCCCCTGGAGGGAGCTGTCGCCTTGGGCGACTGAGGGGATAGCGCGGAGCCCAAATAATTCAGCATAAAGCATAAAGAATTAAGAATTCAGCATTAGTAGAAGGAGGTCCCCCATGCAAAAACCCGTCGTCATCACCACCGACAGCTCAGCCGACCTGCCGCCCTACGTCCTCGAACAGTATGGCATCCATATCATACGCATGTACATCAACGTGGAGGGCAGGACCGGCCGGGACGGCATCGAGATTCAGCCCATGGACATCTACAACGCCTTCACCGAGCGCGGCGCGCTGCCCAAAACCGCCGCCCCCTCCATCGTGGAATACAGGGAATTCTTCGAGCAGTTCACAAAGCAGGGAGCCGCCGTGGTGCATATAGGGCTCAACCACAAGTTTTCCTCCGTTATCCACGTCGCTACCCTGGCCGCCCAGGAGGCCGAGGGCGAGGTCTACGTGGTCGACAGCTACCAGTTCTGCGTCGGCATGGGGATCATGGCCGTGAAGGCCGCGCAGTGGCGCGACGAGGGCCTCCCCGCAAGTGAAATCGCCGCGAAGGCGGAGACAGAGCGCGCCAAGGTGCTCTCGCTGTACTACATGGACAACATGAAATTCCTCTCCAAGAGCGGGCGCTGCCCCCGTGTGGTGGCCATGTGCGCTACCCTGCTGGACCTCCACCCCCTGCTGAGCATCAGCGGCGTGACGGGCGAGGTGGTGGTCGGCAAGAAGTTCCGGGGCAAGAACGCCAGGGAGGACTGGCTGCGCCACGTCACCGGGAAGTTCAACGAGCAGTGCGACCCCTCTCTTTCGTTTTTTATGCACAGCCCCGAAATCCCCCCCGAGGTATACGAGCCCATGAACCGCGCGGCAAAAAGCATGATGCCGGATTTTGCCAACATGGTGCAGGACGGCACGGGCTGCTCGGTGATCTCCCACGTGGGCGGCGGCTGCTACGCGATGATCGCGATGATGAGGTGAGGACACCCCCCCTGCCCCTCTCGCAGGCGAGGGGGACTCTTCGTCATTTTGACGAAAATTTTGCGCTTATCGATAAACGATAATAGCGCGAAAATGGAAGGTGCGCATAAACCCCCTGTTTTTGAACAAAAACAGGGGGTTTGATGACATGTTCTCGGGTTTTTCGCGGGCCTTTTGCGGGGGAATTTTGCTGGCAATTTCTGTTGGGCAAATTGCACAAGGCTTCTCTTCGCTTACATCCACCACGTGAGCCACGACCAGATGATGGACGGGATCATATAGAGCAGCATGAGCAGGAAAAACGGGCTCAAGTAGAGCCAAAAACCGACTCCTGCGAAGAAAGACCGTATCGCGTCCCACAGGGTATAATTGCTGCTGTAATCCGTCACCGTGACGCTGTATTCGCCATCCACATAGCTGTAGACGAACAGGTAGTACGTCTTGCCCGCCTGAAGGGAAGGATAAACGACATAGCCGAAGCCTACACGGTCCAGATCGGCGTCCATGAGATGAAGAGCGCCGTACCAGTCCTCGCTGTCCGTCGTAAATCGGTAGTCCCCGCTCGTTGCCGGAGTGAAAGCAAATATCTTCCAGCCGTTCTCGGTTCCCTGGGCAGTTGACGCCTCGCCCAGCTTGAGCTGCGTAACCTGCTGCGATGCCATGAACCGCGCGAGGTAATCCGCAGGGAAATCGAAACTGGCCTGCGGCAAATCTGCGTCGTCTACATCCACGAGATTGGTATCCCAGTAGGTGAACGTCACGCGGCCCGCGTCACAGTCGAAATCATAATACACGTGCCAATACCATTCCGCGGTTCTGGCATACCAGTAGCGCAGGACCTCCGGTTCACCCTCCTCGAAATAGACCGTAACCGTCACGTTTTCAGGAGTGAATTTTGGATCCAACCAGGAATCGAACAGGTACTCCCCGCTCCACTGGGCCTCGATGGCCGTGACGGCGGGGAGCTCGAACTGGAGGGACTGGGCCTCGATTGCGCCGGGCGCGGGCAGTGCCGCCGAAGCCCCTGCCGCGCAGCCGAAGCAGAGGATCAGGGCGGCCAGCAGGATGGATATGAGTTTTTTCATGGGACGCCTCCTTTTTGTTTTTGTTTGCACGTTCATTTTACACAATTTTTCCGGGCTTGTCAAGAAATTTTTTGGGCGGGGGGCGTTCTGGTTTTCGGTTCTGGTTTTCGGCCGAGCGAAGCTCTGCCCTACGGGGATTCGGCCAAAGGCCGTGGAAAAGCGCATAATTTGTGCGTTTCCCTGGCCTCGGGCCATATCCCCGTAGGGCAGAGCTTCGCTCGGCCGAAAAACAAACGAAAACAAACGAAAAACAAACAAAACCCGAACATGCAAAAACTCCTTGCCAAGCCCCCCAAAGCCTGCTATAATGAGCATAGCGAATTACAAGGTTCTGCCGAAAGGCAGGTTCTTGTAATAAATAAAATAAACACACATAGGAGGCGACACCCATGGCTATCCTGCAGCAATTCCTGGCGATCCTCTGCGCGCCGCTGGTGCTCTTCACCGGCTTCATCGGGCTGCGCGGCAACATCAGCGACGACTACAGCGAGTACAAGAACGTCATTTTGCTCATCGGCGACGGCATGAGCCAGGTCCACGTGGACGCCGCCAAGGCGGACGGCGCGGAATCCCTTATCATGGAGACCATGCCCGTGCGCGGCGAGAGCCGCACCTGGGGCTGGCCCGGCATCATGCTGCCCGATTCCGCCTCGGGGGGCACGGCGCTGGCCTGCGGCATCGACAACATCATCAACCAGGTGAGCGTGTTCGCCCTGGACCCGCTCATGCTCATCGCCACGCCCGCCACCCTCGCGGAGCTCGCCATTGAAAACGGCAGGCTGGCCGGGGTGGTCACCACGGACACCACCAGCGGGGCCACGCCCGCCACCTTCAGCGCCCACGCGGGCACACGCAACAACGAGAAGAAAATCTCCGAGGACCAGATGGCCTCCGGGATCCACCTCATCTGGGGGGCCGCGAGCGAATCGATCACAGAGGCGGGCCTGGCGGCGGGCGGCTACGAATTGATCACCACCAGGACTGAAATGCTGGCCCTGGAGGAGGGCAGCTGGAGCTTCGCGCAGTTCGATTACGGCGAACTGGCCAACCTCAGCGACGAAAAGGACACCCCCACCCTGGCCGAGATGACCGTGAAGGCCATCGACCTGCTGGACGACGGCGCGGGCTTCTTCCTCATGGTGGAGGGCGCGCACATCGATAAGCACGCCCACAGCAACGACCTGGAGGCCACGGTGGCGCACGTGCTCGAGTTCGACCTGGCCGTGGCGGCGGCCCTGGCCTACGCCGCCGAGCACCCCGATACCCTGGTGCTCGTCACCGCCGACCACGAGACCGGCGGCCTGAAGCTCCAAAACGGCGCCTTCGTGTTCACCTCCACCGGCCACACCATGGCCAACGTGCCGGTGTTCGTCAGCGCAACCGACGCCGGCTTCACCGACGGCGGCGCGTGGAAGAACCGCCGCATCGGCGTGCAGCTGGGCCGCGTGATGGGCTTCGGCGCGGATGTGTTCCCGACGCCCGTGCTGCCGAGGCTGGGCGCGTGAGGCGCACCCCTATCGCAAACGCAGAGACGCACAGTTGTGCGTCTCTGCAAGCTTATGCAAGGCCATATTCAGGAAAACAACATCGCAATCCACTGCCAAATAGCGAGCGGCAGTAAAATCGGGAGCATGTAAATGGTCAAAATGGCATCGAAAAACTTGTAGCCAAAATTGCTGAAGAATGATTTCCACCTGCTGTATTCGGTTATCGTGACGCTGTAATCGCTGTCGGAATAGTTAAAAACGAACGCATAGTAGGTTTTGCCCGCTTCCAGGGAGAGGACGGGGCCGGTATTGCCGCTGACGATTTCGTTCATATCGGCGTCTCTGATAAAAAACACGCGGTCATATTGCCATTCGTCGCCGGCCAAAAACTGATATGTACCGCTCTTTGCCGGGGTGAAGGAGAAAAGCGTAAAGCTCTGCATCCTCCCGGGCGCCACCGGCGAGGCCTCACCGAGCTTGAGCAGGATCGCTTCCTGCGCTTCTGCAAACAGTTTGAGATAATTCTCAGGAAAATCGAAGCTCGCCTGCGGCAAATCCACAGCGTCGGTATCCGTCAAGTTGGAATCCATGTAGAGAATCGTCACGCTGTTTGCGTCCCAGTCATACTCATAGATTACATACCAGAACCATTCAGGGCTGCTGGCATTCCAGTGGGTCAGAACCTCCGGCTCACCCTCCCCGAAGTAGGCCGTGACAGTCACGTTGTCGGGCGAAAAATATGGCTCCAGCCAACCATAGAGCAATACCTCCCCATTCCACTCGGCCTCGATGGCCGTCACCACGGGCAGCTCGAATTGCAGAGCAGGCGTGAGCTGCAAACCGGGCGCAGGCAGCGCCGCCGAAGCGCACACCGCGCCGCCAAAGCACAGAACAACGGCCAACAGGGCGGACAACAGCTTTTTCATGGGATTTCCTCCTTCAGAAATTTTTGTCTAGTTCATTCTACATAAAAATTCGGGGATTGTCAAGGTTTTTTTGGCGGGCTGCGTTTATTGCAACCGCAACCGGCATCGACGGGCACGAAGAGTGCCGCCTGCGGCGGCAGTGCTCCGCACCACCCCCTCGGTGCTTCGCACCGGCCCCCCAAGGGGAGCATCCTGACGAGGCGGTAGGTTTCCCTCGCGACGAGAAGAAAACTATCCGAACCGTCAAAAGTCCCCCCTTGGGGGGACGCGAAGCGGGGGTGGTGCGGAGCACGCGCGAAGCGCCGCCTTCGTGGACGTCGATGAGGGTTGACCTTTTTATCAAAAAATCCCTTGCCATCCCCCAAAATCCCTGCTATAATAAACAAAACAATTAATAGAGGAGGCAACCCCCATGAAAAAACTGCTCGCCCTGCTGCTGTCCGCCATCATTCTGTGCTCCTTCGGCGTTGGAGCAAATGCCGCGCCGCCGGATGAACTGCTCGAAGAAGGCCTCGAAGCCCAAATTATTAGCGCCGCGCCGCCGGATGAACTCACCCAGGAGGAACTCGATGCCCTGGGGCGCGAGCTGCTCATACAGACCATGGAGGACTTAAAGGGAAACTATACGATTCAGGGAAGTTTCCTTATCCCCTACGAGCGATTCGATTTCATAGAAGTGATTCATCGAGATGACATGTTTGCATTTACTGATGAGGATAACAGACGTGATTTGCTCCTTTCGGATAGAATCTTGCGTGTCTATCCCAATTTCAATGCCTATCAGCTAATTTCAACCTCCAATGGCTCTGATTATTTGCCCTTGCTGGAATCAAAAGTAATTTCAGAAGATGCATCAGTATGTGTGGAAAGATTGAGTAGTAAATACATCCAAGTCTCATATGATGGAACTCGCTATTATTTTGACAACGGCTCACTGGATGCCATTAATGAGAACATAAGTCCACGCCCCAACATATGGATTTCAAGTTTTAACAAAGAGGCTAGTCAAAGCGCGTTTTCCATTGAGGGTATGCGGGAAGCCTCAGCGCAACAGATCAGGCTGTGGCAAATTTTAGAGCAATTGCCGGGCTTCATTTTGGGAGGCATCGGTTCTGTTTTGCGTTGGATAGGGAGCACTCTGCTAAATATTTTGCTGTGGCCGTTGAATTTTCTGTTCGCGGAAATTTTTTACACGCCTATCATTGTCTGGCTGCTTATTTTGCCGCTCATGATCATTATGTTGCCCATTAACTTAATTCGCAGGCTTTTCAATCTGTAACTAAAAACAATCACACAGGGAGGCCAAACCATGCGCCAGCCCGATTTCACCCAGCTGCTGAAAGTGCTTGACCGAAAAGCGCCCGACAGGCCCGTGCTCTTCGAGCTGTTCATCGACGGCCCGGCCATGCGCCTCGCCCAGGCGCGCGGCGCGCAAACCGCGCCCGAGGCCTACGCCCTGCTGGGCTACGACTACGCCAGCGTGGTGGCCTCAAATTTCGGTTTCCCCAGCACGCAGGGCAGCCGCCGGGGGGACGCCAAGACGTTCTCCCTCAACGATTCGCCGGTCATCACGGACAGGGCGAGCTTCGACGCCTACCCCTGGCAAAATCCAAAAGAGTGCGATTATTCCCGCCTGGAGCAGGCGCTGCCGCCGGGCATGAAGCTCATGGCGCGCGGCCCCTGCGGCGTGCTGGAGAACGCCATCCGGCTGGTGGGCTATGACAATTTGTGCTTCATGCTCTACGACGACCCGCTGCTGGCCTCTGATATTTTTGAGAAAGTCGGCGGCAGCCTGCTGGAATATTACAAAATCGCCGTGCGCTATTACAGCGTGGGCCTGCTCATGTCCAACGACGACTGGGGCTTTAAATCGCAGACGATGCTCTCGCCCGCCGATATGCGCAAGTATGTCTTCCCCTGGCACAAAGAGATCGTGCAAGCCGCCTACACCCTGGAAAAACCCGCCGTGCTGCACTCCTGCGGCTGCTATGCCGATATTTTGGACGACCTGTTCGCCATGGGCTTCGACGGCCGCCACTCCTTTGAGGACAACATCCTCCCCGTGGAACAGGCCTACGAGCAGCTCATGCCCGCCGCCGGGCGCCAGATGGCCGTGCTGGGCGGCATGGACTTGCACTTTTTGTGCACATCTACGCCGGAGGAGATCAAGTCCCGCGCCCGCGCCATGCTCGCCCGCGCGTCAGAACGTGGCGGCTACGCCCTCGGCAGCGGCAACAGCGTCCCCGATTACTGCCCCATCGAGAACTACCTCGCCATGATTTCCGTCATCCATGAGGAGGTGTAACATGAAGCGTCTGCTATGCGTCCTGCTGGCCCTGGGCCTGGTGTTCTCTCTCGCGGCTTGCGGAGGAAGCCCAGTGGCGCCCGAAGAAACCACTGCGGAACCCACGACCACAATCGAAAGCGAAATAACAACTGAGCCATATATGGATGAGCCGGAAGAACCCATGCAGCCCTCCTATATCTTTACGGATACGCATTTTTATGCTCTGACAGGGGGATTGCTGTATGCTCCGCTGGACAATCTGAGCCAAGTGAGGCGCATTCCACTGCCAGTATGTTATGGAAACAAGTGGCTAGGGGTTCTTCGAATTGACGAGGTAAATAAAAAGTGGATTACCCTCACTGCACAAACAGGAGATAGGTATACGGAGAATGATGAAGTAGAAATTGCTTATGTGCAAATGCGTATTGCCTTGGATACGTTCCTGTGCGAATTCCTGAGCGAAAGTGATACCCTGCCCTCTGCTGAATCCATAGCGGAAACGGAAAAGCCACCCTACAGTGATGCCGAAAATGCGTGGTTTGCCAACAACGCAAATATAGTTGACATCGTGACACTAGACGGAAAAAGCTATTGTATGGCGAAAAAGGAAGACGATGAGTATGCCGTATGCTTGTTTTCTCTTGAAAACGGCGTTATTGTAGACAATCTTATACCGAGTATTTGGATTGGAGGCATAAGAGTAACTGGCGGTAAACTGGCGCTCTTAAATAATATGATCGTTTGGATAGATAGCAATGAGCGTGTGCTTATTCTATATGATCCTACAAGCGAAAAGGCGTTCTGCGGTTTTGACTACGAATACAGACTCGCGCAAAACGAGACGCGACCTAGACCGGACTATGAATTCACTTACTCTTACGCAAAAACCCCTACACATATCTTTGCTTCGCGAGATGGCGAACTCTATCGTATGCCACTGAACAATATCGCGAAACAGGAGAAGATTAACCTGCCGAAAAAATACGCCAATCTTGCGATAAGCGGTCTGACAGAACAATGGCTCTATGTCTCCGGCGGACGGATGGATGAGGAAGATGAACGCTATCTGCAACACGCTGTGACTTATCGGATCTCTCTAAAAACCTTGGATGCAAAACAGGTGGGCGAAGGAGAAACAAGCGAATGGCCTCGCTATAATGTTGCGAGCAACTCACTTTTATATGTTTGCGGTCAAAACGTGGAAGCCCTGAGTTTTGACACCGGCAAGCGAGATATAGTCTTCGATTTTATTGATTATCACGGAAGTTATCTAAATGCCTGCGTCAGGGGTTGGTTCAATACGCCTGAGGGTGAAGTGGTTCTGGAAATCATGGGCGACTGGTGGGACGGCCCTATGAACTGCGTAGTTTTTGGTAAAGACAATACAGTTCGGATGCGGGACGGTTATGAGTTTTTCCGGCGTAGAAAGCAGCCGGAGCATATGCCCACCAAGGCCGAACAGGACTTGGAAAAGCGCAATGATATTGCGACCTATGTTGCCTGCGGCGAGTATATCTATTATGTACAAGAAACAGGCGAAACTGATAATTACCGCCACGTCAAGAATTTGTATCGAATGAAACTTGATGGCAGTGATAAAAAATTACTGCGGGCAAAAACCAATATTTTCGAGTTGATGGCCGTCAATGGCAAGATCATTTGCCTGGCCAGTTTGCCCAACAACGATTTTGACCAGTTTGGTTTCTATGCCTTGGATGAAGACGGCAAAGTAGCCAAAACCATCTCCCAAGGATACGACGGAGAATGGGGAGGAAGCGGCTGGGAGCGCTTCGGCGATTTGATTATGTTTAGTGATTATTTCCATGGATCAGCCGAGAGCACATTGTTGACCCTCTACGACCCAGCCACCACCGCCACCTTCCACGCCTACACCAAAGAAGGGAACTGACCGAAATGACCCAAGATGAAAAAATCCTGCGCCCCCTGGCCCAGGCCTATGCCCAGGCTGCCGCCGAGCCCCGCAACGCGGAGCGCCGGGCGCTGCACATCGCCTCCAACGACCTGCACATGGCCCGCCCGCTGGTGATGCTCGACGAAATCCCATGGCAGCAGATGGACATCGACGGCTCCCTGGCCTGCCGCTGCGACGACCCCGACCTCCACGGCGTGGAGTGGTGGATGCGCCGCCAGCTGTTCCAATACAGGCGCTTCCCCGGCGACATGTTCCTGCAAAATTACGTGGGCGTGGGCAAAGCAGTTCATTCTACAGGAATCGGCATGGAGGCCAAAGACAAAACAATCGCCTCCAGCCACGCCACGAACATCATCTCCCACGAATACGAGGATCAGCTCGAAGACGAAGCCGCCCTCGAACTGATTCACCTGCCCGAGCTCTTCTACGACGAGGAGGACACCCGGGAGCGCTGGAACGTCATCGGCGAGGCCATCGGCGACATCCTCCCCGTGCGCATCACCGGCGCCACCCAGTGCGGCGTCGCCAGCTGGGACGACATTTCGCGCTATCGCGGCGTTACGCCTATATTGATGGACTTAATTGACAGACCGGAATACAGCCACAGGATTATAGAAAAAATCACTCAATGCAAGCTGGCCGATTTGGCCCAGCGGGAGGCCATGGGCCTGCTGGACGCCGACGGCCACGCCCTGCATTGCACGCCATATCTCACAGAAGACCTGCCCAAGCCCCAGGATGGGATTGTCACGCGCAAGAACATCTGGGGGCGCGGCACGGCGCAGATTTTCGGCTCCGTGAGCCGCGGGATGCACGAGGAGTTCGACCTGGAGTACCAGAAGCGCACCGTGGGCACCTGCGGCCTGGTCTACTACGGCTGCTGCGAGCCCCTGCACAACAAGATCGACCTCGTGGAGAAAATCCCGAACCTGCGCAAAATCGGCGTCACCCCCTGGGCCGACATCGGCATGGCCGCCGAGATCATCGGCCCGCGCTACGTGTTCTCCAGCAAGCCCAACCCCGCTTCGGTGGCCGTGCCCATTCTGAACGAGGACGCCCTGCGCCGCGAGCTCGGCGAGATTTTGAGCGCCTGCAAGCGGGGCGGCGTGCGCGGCCTGGACATCACCCTGAAGGACATCAGCACCTGCCACGGCAGGCCGGAGAATATCTTCCGTTGGGAGCAGATCGCGATGGAGATGGCGGAGGGGTGGTGAGCGAAAGAGGCGCTGAGGCTCTGAAAATGGCTTCGAGCGCCATCAGTTGCGCTAAAAAACTTAAATTCCCGCATGGCCTAAAAGCTTGCGCAGGGGCTTGTTTTCACATGTGCTAATCCGACAGCACAGGTTCCGGTATGCCGATTAGGGTGGCATAACTTACTTTGTAAAAATGCGCCAATTTAACTATAAAGTCAATATTCAACCGTGTGCGGCCACTTTCGTAATAGGCATATGTGGAGCGGTCAATTTGCAGGTAGTCGGCCATTTGCTGCTGGGTTAGGTTTCTTTCTTTGCGTAATCTACGGATGGTGTCGTGCATGGTCTTTGCCTCCTTTCCAGAGCATTATATCACATCTGCATTGCGATTGCAATGCAGATTTTTTGAAAATTTTAGCTCATACTATAAGCATTACAATTGTATTGCGTGGTGAGCGTATGACTAACTTTAAAATCCCTTCCATCCCTCCAACAACAAACAAAACAATACGATTTCCAAACGATGTGATAGCCAGTGTAGAAGAGGCTATCAAAGGGAAGGATTGTACCTTTTCCGCGTTTGTGGTTTCGGCCGTTCGTGCTGCTTTAGAGGAAATAAAAGAAAATTTGTAGAGATACCTCTTCATCTCCGCATTGGCCTAAAAGCCAGCGCGGAGCTTGTTCTTTTATGTGCTATTCCGGCAGCAACAATCATTTGACCCCACCTCCTTGACATTTTTTAGCCTATATAGTACAATTATAAATGGATCAAGCGCAATAAAGAACGGAGAGAACCACCATGCCCAACATCACCATCACCTACATCGGCGGGGGCTCGAAGGCCTGGGCCCATGCGTATTTCGCCGACCTGCTCACCCAAAGCCAGCTCGAGGGCGAGCTGCGGCTGTATGACATCGACATCCCCGCCGCCGAGCGCAACCGGAAATTCTTCGACAAGCTCAAACAGACCAATGCCGAGAAAATCAAGAGCAGCTGGACCTGCACTGTACATGAAAACATCGACACGGCCCTGGCGGGCGCGGACTTCGTGATTATCTCGATTTTGCCCTACCAGCTGAAGAACATGTACGTGGACGTCCATTATCCCCAGAGATACGGCATCTGGCAGCCCGTGGGGGACAGCGCCGGGGCGGGGGGGTACTCCCGGGCGCTGCGCACCACGCCGGCCTACATCTTCTTCGCGCAGAAGATCCGCGAGCACTGCCCGCAGGCCTGGGTCATCAACTACACCAACCCCATGACGCTGTGCATGAATACTCTTTACAGAGAGTTCCCGGAGATCAAGGCATTCGGCTGCTGCCACGAGGTCTTCGGCACGCAGAATCTCATATGCCGCATCGCCGGGATGTATTTGAGCCTGTCAGCCGAAGGCAAGAAAGCGTTCATGAACGCCGATTTGAAGGCTGTCAAGGCCGAGCTTACGGCCCTGGGGAAAGATTTCAATGACATCAAGAGCCACGGCAAGTTCGGCCGACATGAAATCACGACGAACGTCCAGGGCGTCAATCACTTCACCTGGATCAACGAGGCCTCCTATCAGGGCCTGGATTTGATGCCCGTCGTCGCCGCCTACGCGAAAATGTTCGAGGAGAACGCCGTCACCTATCTCAAGGGCAAGAATCCCATACAAAAGCGTCTGCGCAACACGCACCACGTGAAGTACACTCTCTTGGAGAGATTCGGCGCGCTGGGCGCCGCGGGGGACAGGCACCTGTCCGAGTTCGTGCCGGAGCTCTTCCTGACAAGCAGGCACGTGCTCCAATACGGCTTCGAGCTCACCCCCGTGGCGGGCAGGATGCTCGTCAACAGGCTTTTGATGCTCATGACGGCGCTGGCCGCCACGCCGCTCTACAACCCGAAGATCAAGGGCTCGGGCGAGGAGGGCGTCAGGCAGATCACCGCCATCTGCGGCCTGGGCGACATCGTCACCAACGTGAACCTGCCGAACAGGGGCCAGCTGAAGAACATCGCCCAGGGCACCGCCGTGGAGACCAACGCCGCTTTCTCCCGCGACAGCGTGGTGGCGGTCGATTCCGGCGAGATGCCCCCCGCCGCCGCCGCCCTGGTGAACATCCACGCGCAGAACCAGAAAGATTTCACGGAAGCTTTCTTCAAAAAGGACAGAACCGCCCTGGAGGCCGTCTTCTGCCGCGACCCGCAGGTTGTGAGAATTGGGGTTGAGAAGGGGAAGAAGCTGTTTGCGGAAATGATTGATAAGAATAGGAAGTGCTTGGAGGATTTCTTAAAATGAAAATCTTCACCATCGCCACCGCCCACTTGGATACCTCCTGGCTGTGGACCCTTGAGACCACCATCAAGTACCTCATCCCCAATACCATGCACAGGAATTTCAAGCTCTTCGAGGCGTTCCCCGACTACAAGTTCAACTTTGAGGGCGCATATCGTTATGAGCTCATGGAGGAGTACTACCCAGAGGATTTCCAGCGCGTGAAAGAGTACATCGCGCAGGGGAAATGGATCCCCACCGGGACCTCCTACGAGAACGGCGACGTGAACACGCCCTCCCCCGAGGCCCTGTTCCGGAGCATCCTCCTGGGCAGCGAATACTTCGAGAAAAACTTCGGCGTGCGCTGCGTGGACATCTTCCTGCCGGACTGCTTCGGCTTCGGCTATGCCCTGCCGGCCATCATGGCCCACAGCGGGCTCTACGGCTTCACCACCTGCAAGCTCACCTGGGGCAGCGCGGCGGGCCGGCCCTTCGACATCGGCCGTTGGACGGGCGCAGGCGGCCACACGGTGTTCGCCAGCATCAAAACCGGGCCCTACGCGGCCTCGCCGGGGAAGTTCCGGGGCGACGAGAGCTTACAGAGCAAGCTCAAAGAGAATATCGAGAAGCACGCCATGCCCTTCACCTGCCGCATGTACGGCACAGGCGACATGGGCGGCTCGCCTTCGCGCTACTCCGTCAGGCACGTGAGCCGCGAGCTGCAGGCGAACGCCTCGAATGAGATACAGGTGCTGTCCTCGCGGGCGCGGGACGTCTTCGACGCCATCCTGAACGAGCTTACGCCGGCGCAGATCGCCGCCCTGCCGACGCACGAGGGGGAATTCCTCCTCACCGACCACGGCGCGGGCAGCTACACCAGCAGGGCCACCGGCCACCGCTGGAACCGCCGGTGCGAGCAGCTGGCCGACGCCGCCGAGCGCGCCCTGGCCGCCGCCGACTGGCTGGGCCTCGCCGAATACCCGGGGGAGCGCCTGACGGAGGCGTGGAAGCGCGTGCTGGCGCACCATTTCCACGACGACCTCACAGGGACGTCATTCCAGGTGTGCTACAAGCGCAACTGGAACGACTACATGCTCTCGCTGAACCAGTTCGCCGAGGAGTATGCATACGCCAACCGCGCGCTCTCCTCGCAAATTGACACTTCGTTCGCCGCGGGCATTCCTGTCATAGTCAACAACACCCTGCAATATGCCCGCAGCGAAGCCGTCAGCGTCAAACTGCCCTTCGAGGCGCAGAGCGTCAGCGTTTTCGACAGCCGTGGCGTGGAAATCCTGGCCCAGATCTGTGATGGCACTGTGACCTTCCTGGCCGAACTGCCGGGGCTCTCCTGGAGGGCCTATGACATCCAACCAGCCCAATCGCAGCAGACAAACACGCTGAAAATCACAGAGCGCAGCCTGGAAAACGAGCATCTCATCGTCACGCTCGACGACAACGGCGATATAGCGAGCATATTCGACAAGAAGAACAGCCGGGAGGCGCTCTCGGCCCCGGTGCGCATGGCCGCCCTGCCCGACAGCTCCCCCGATTGGCCCGCCTGGGAGCTGCGCTACGGCGACGTGATGAGCGACAAAAAGCGCTATCCCTCTCAGGCAAAATTTGCGATTGCCGAGAACGGCCCGGCGCGCGCGGTGCTCGAAATCACGCGCTATTTGGGCAAGTCGAAGTTTACGCAGCGCGTGTCCCTCTATGCCGGGGCAGCCTATGTGCGCTGCGAGGACGAAGTCGACTGGCGCGAGACGGCCTCGCTGCTCAAGGCGGAGTTCCCCCTCGCTGTCTCCAACGAGAACGCCGCCTACGACATCGGCCTGGGCGTGCGCGAGCGCCCCACCAACACTGAAAAGCTCTATGAAGTGCCCCTGCAAAACTGGATGGACATCAGCGCTCCGAATGCTTCGTATGGCGTGTCGATTTTGAACGACTCCAGGTGCGGGGCCGACAAGCCCGCCGCCAGTACCCTGCGCCTGACCCTCATCCACACCCCCGCCAAGCCCTACCGCTGGGAGTCCTCCCAGCACCTGATGGACCAGGGCTTGAATCGCTTCGCGTTTGGGATTTATCCCCATTGCGAAGGCTGGCAAAATGGAACGCAAGCCGTTGCCGCGGCCTTCAACCAGCCCATGCAGGCCTTTGTGACCGAGAGCCATCCCGGCGCGCTGGGCAGCGAGTACAGCTTCGGCGCGCTGAGCGATCACAGCGTCATCCTGCGGGCCATTAAAAAAGCCGAAAATAGCAATAATCTCGTCGCGCGCTTTAACGAGGGCAGCGGCAAACCGGCCAAGAGTGTGCGCTTCACCCTGGGGGAGGGCATCGAGAACGCGATCGAAACCCTCGCCGACGAGAGATCCCTGCGCGGCGCGCATGTGGAGGACGGCGCGCTGGTCTTCGACATGAAATCCTTCGAGGTGAAGACCTTCGCCCTCACCCTGAAGAAAACGCAGCCGCCCGCCGAACAACCAAGGCAGGAGGCAATCCCGCTGCCCCATAACATGATCGCGATTACACCCAATGGCCATTGGAATTGGAGCGATAGCTATACCATCCCAATGGAGCTATATCCGGATAAAATCACAAGCGGGGGCATACGCTTCATCACGCAAAAAGAGGGCATGAACGCCATGGCCTGCCAGGGGCAGGAAATTACACTGCCGGAGGGGGCGAAGCGTGCGCATCTGCTCATGTGCAGCCTGGACGAAGACAGAAGCGCCGATTTCATGGTGGGTGAGAGGGTTTTGAATATTACGGTGCAAGAGGCCTTCGAGGCCATCGGCGCGTGGGACATGATCGGCCTTGGCGAGACGGGACGCGTCAAGCCCGCCGCCCTCGCCTGGAACGCCACCCACACCCACGGCAAGGGCGTGCATCCCCACAGCAAAAACGGCGACATATGGGCAAAGCAGTTTTACCTGATCAAATACAGCATTGACCTGAACGGCGCGGCGAGCATCACCATGCCAATGGACGGCTCCCTCGCCGTCTTCGCCATGACGGCTGACT
Organism: Oscillospiraceae bacterium; assembly: GCA_009779995.1. Lineage (GTDB taxonomy): Bacteria > Bacillota > Clostridia > Oscillospirales > Acutalibacteraceae > WRMQ01. The sequence goes on from WRDW01000002.1 coordinate 34,490, forward strand.
TCGACGGCGGCGTGTTCACCCCCGGCGGCCCGATGTTCGACCGCCTGGAGGCCCGCCCCTTCGACTACGAGATCGCCCCCGGCGACCTGGTGAAGGCCCGCCCCACCAAGCTGGAGCGCCTGCTGGATCTCTTCATATCCCGCGAGAGGCCCATCATCGTCAGCCTGCCGCACCTCAGCGGCGCGATGGGCATGGCGGACGTCTACGCCTTCTTCCGCCAGAAGGCGGCCAAGTGGAGGGAGAAAAAGAAAAAATCATGACCATCCTGATTGCCCGCCACGGCGAATCCGTGAACAACCTGCCGGACGCCGCCCTGCATACCCTCGACCCCGGCCTGACCGACCGGGGCCTTGCGCAGGCGCGGCTGCTGGGCGAGCGCTGCGCGGGGATGCGCATTGACGCCCTGCTCTCCAGCCCGCTGCTGCGCGCCCTGCGCACCGCGCAGGAGATCTCTGTCAGAAAAGACGACATGCCCGTACAAATCCTGCACGAGCTTGTGGAAATCGGCACGGACTATGCCACGCTCACCCACGGCGAAGCGGTGAAAATCTGCCCCGCCGCATTGCCCTACGACCCCGCCCCCGGCGCGGGCGACTACGCAGACGGCTACGCCCTGGAGGTACGCGACCCCTACTATAGCCTGGCCCGTGCCTACAGGGTGATCAGCTTGATTCGCCAGAGCTGGCCCGAGGACGCCACGGTGCTGCTGGTGGGCCACGGCGCGTTCAACCAGCGCCTGATTGCCGCCGCGCTGCGCGCGGCCTTCCCGCCGGATTTCATCTTCTCCCAGGGCAACACGGGCCTGACCGCCGTGGACTACCGCCCCGGCGATACCGGCCATGAAATCACGCGCCTGGTGATGATGAACGACACCTCGCACCTGTACGGCACGCAATATGCCGGCGGCATAGCGCAGGCCGTGGCGGCGAACTGGCCGAGGTAGGCGCGGCCAAAAAACAAAACAAAACCCGAGGACGACACTTGATCAACTACACCCGCACCGTGCGCACCTGCTATCTCTCCACCTGCACACAGGCGCTCATCGTCAACCTGCCGCCGCTGCTGTTCACGCTGTTTGAGCGCGACTACGGCATGAATTACGAGCGCCTGGGCCGCCTGGTGCTCATCAACTTCGTCACGCAGCTGATTGTGGACGCCATCGCCGCGCGCCTGGCCGACGGCGTGGGCTACCGGCGCTGCCTGGTGGCCGCGCATCTCGCGGCCGCGCTGGGCCTCGCGCTCTACGGCCTGCTGCCGCTGTTCCTGCCGAAGGACATGCTCTACGCCGGGCTGTGCCTTGCCACGGTCATATTCTCCATGGGGGGCGGGCTCATCGAGGTGCTGGTGAGCCCCATCGTCAACGAGATCGGCGGGCACCTGGGCGCGGGCGCGATGACGCTCCTGCACTCGTTTTATTGCTGGGGGCAGATGCTCACGGTGCTGTTCTCAACGGTGCTGCTGCGCTTTCTGCCGGACGGCATGTGGCACGCCGTGCCCCTCCTGTGGACGGCCGTGCCCCTGGCGACCACCGCGGGCTTCGCCACATGCCCCATGGCCGAGCCCGGCATGTCCGAGACCCCCGCCATCCCGCTCTCCAGGCTGCTGCGCAACGGGCCGTTCTGGCTGGCCGTGGCGCTCATGGCCTGCGGCGGGGCCTCGGAGATCGCCATGGCGCAGTGGGCCTCCCTCTTCGCCGAGCAGGGCGTGGGCGTGAGCAAGCTCGCGGGGGACCTCCTGGGGCCGTGCCTGTTCGCCGTGCTCATGGCCCTGGTGCGTATGCTCTACGGCAAATTCGAGAACAAGCTCCAGCTCGAAAAAATCCTGCGCTGGAGCGCCGTGGCCTGCATGGCCTGCTACTTCCTCGCGGCGCTGAGCAAAAACGCCGCCCTGGCGCTGGCGGCCTGCGCCCTCACCGGCGCGACGGTGGCCCTGATGTGGCCGGGCATCCTCCACCGCAGCGCGGGGCGGTTCCCCGGCGGCGGCACGGGCCTGTTCGGGATGCTCGCCCTCGGCGGCGACGTCGGCTGCTCCCTGGGCCCATGGATGATAGGCCTCATAGGCGACAGAGCGGGCCTGCGCCCCGCCCTCCTGGCAGGCGCGGCCTTCCCGGCGGGCTTTTTGGCACTGATGTTCGTGGGCAGGCGGGAGGAGAAGGCATAGACAGCACAGACGCAGGGGGTGCGTCTGTGCTGTAAGTTGCGCAAGGGGCAATATTACCTGCCGAACCAGAGCTGTTGCAGGAACAGCCATAGAAACAGTGCGGGGATGAGAATTGGCGCTAAAATGCCGGCTCCAACAGCCATAAGTAATTCCCACAGATTGAAGTCTATAATGTCATAAGCATACACAGCCTCCAACCTTGGCATCCAGAGAAAGCCGCCCAGCAGGTAGTAGCTCACCCATTGCAGTGGGCTGAATGTACATACGATGTCCACTGTGCCGAGCACGGTCTCGCCGTCGGCTGTTGTATAGGTCAGGGTCATAATTTTGCCGCGTTCAGTGCCCTCAACATAAAAGCATGTTGCTGAGTCAAAATCATCATACAGCGGCTTCCCATTGACAAGCACGCCCTCGAAATCGTTCCAGTCAATGAACCAATGGGGGTATATATACTTATACGTGCCGTAGCGGATTTTGTATTCATTCTCGTACAGCCGGAATTCGGGATCGCCGGGCGGTTCCGCCGTCGTGACCGCCACCTTGTAGCCCCCGCCTCTGCCATTGTAGGAGTACGCACATAAATAGTACGTTTTGCCAGCCTTCAGCCATGCGGTCATCGAGAAATTCAAGTCTCCGCCGTCATCATTCTGTTTCATGAACTCGAATTTCGGGCCATACAGGTAGCCATAGGGGTCGCTCTCGCTGTTGTCCAGCGAATAGAAGCGATAGTACCCATCCTCCTCCGGCGTGAAGGCGAATACTTTTTGTTCTCCCTCCTCCAACGTGACCGCCTTGCTCTCACCGAGCTTCAGCTCGTCTGTATACAGGCTTTTGAAATACTGCTCCCGCAGGTCTATGGGCACTATGAATGTCGTCTGCGGCAGCGTAGCTCTGTAGTCCCTCCAGTTGTAGTCCTTTTCCGGGTCCGCAAGGGAATCGATGTAGGCTTTGTACAGGTTGGAATCTGAATAGTAGAGCGTAACAATACCGGTTTGTTCATTGTACCTGCTGAATACCTGCCACCACCAGCCGGGGCCCTCGGCCCACCAGCCGGTGAGCGTCTCCGACCCACCATCCTCGAAGGTGACTGTTACGGCCACGTTCTCAGCATTGAAGTAGGGGCCGTCCGACCCATAGAACAACCCATCGATTTCGCCGTCCCAGACGGCTTCGATTTTGGTGACAGTGGGCAGCTCGAAGGTCAGGCTCTGCGAGAAAGCGGCCAGCGCGGGATCGAAGCTTTGGAACATGGAAGCGCCGGGGATGCCGGGTTCGGCCATGGGCTCCTTCGCCGCGAGGGGGCACACGCCGAGGCCGAGGGCCAGTGCAAGGGTCAGCAGGATGGACAGTGCTTTTTTCATGGGGAAACAGCTCCTTTTTATATTTGATTTGGTTTGCTTACTTGTTAGTCGAAATTCCGCCAAAAAATCCTCGCGGAAATTCCATGTTTTTAAAAAATTTTCTGTTTGGCCACGGCCGAGCGAAGCTCTGCCCTACGGGGATGCGGCCAAAGGCCGGGGAAACCGCGCAGCTGTGGATCGCCTTTCCCTGGCCTCGGGCCATATCCCCATAGGGCAAGCTTTGCTCGGCCGAATTTGCAAAAATTCTATTTCCTTAAGTTTGTTGACATTGGCAGGCGAGGGGGAGGGGGGCCTCGCTTGCGTGCGGAAAAGTGTCACTCCGTCTTCCAGATTTTCACCACGCCCTGGTCGTTGAGCATCTTGACCATGATCAGCAGCAGGGGCAGCAGGAACATCCCCACGAAGCCGAACAGCTGCAGGCCGACGTACATGCCCATGAGCGTGACGATGGGCGGCAGGCCGAGGTTCGCGGCCACGAGTTTGGGCTCGAGGATCTGCCGGACCACGATCATCACCAGCCACAGCACCAACAGCCCCACCCCCAGGCCGATATTCCCCATGATGAAGCTGAACAGGTACCAGGGGATGAGCACCGTGCCCACGCCCAGCACGGGCAGGATGTCGATCAATGCGGTGACCAGCGCGATCCACAGCAGATACCTGCCGTTGTAGACCCCGATGAACTGCAGCAGCAGCAGGCCCAGCACCAGCTCGGTGAAGGAGACGCCGATGAGGATGGTGTAGGAGCGCAGCAGCTTGCCCATGGAGGAGAACATGATCTTCTTGGCGGCGGAGAGCGCGCGCCGGCGCTCGGGGCTCAGCTGGCGCTTGAGGAAGCGCGCGGTCCTGTCGTAGCCCGAGGCCATGAAGAAGCTGCTGATGATGGTGATAACCACGGCCAGCGCCATCAGGGGGATTTTGCCCGCGATGCTCAGCACACCGCTCATTGGGGCCTTGAACCAGGCGAAATCCACCATGCCCAGCAGGTTGCCCGAGACGTCCCCCTCCAGCAGGCTCTTCGTGAAACCCGCCAGCGAGGCGTTCAGGCGCACCTCAGGCCGTCCGGCAGCCACTGCAGCAGGCGGTTGATGCGCAGCTCCAGCTCCGGGATGAGCTCGGGCAGGTTCTTCACCTGGCCGGAGAGGTAATCGGCAAAGCTGCGCGCCGCGCTCCAAATGCGCGCGCCTATGAGCGCGACGACCAGGATAATCACCACGTAGAACAGCAGCACCAGCGCCACGGAGGTGAAGCTCTTCTTCAGCTTGAGCCTGCGCTGGGCGTAGTTCATGGGCCGCTGCAGCAGCGCCGCCACAAAGAAGGCGAACAGGAAGGGGAACGCCAGCCAGAAGGCGTACTGCATGAAGAGATAGAAGCCCACGAGGATGAGCAGATAATACACGATATCGACGATGCGGGCCACGCGGGTTTGGGTTTTTTCGCTCAATTGCATAGATGCCTCCCTTCGCGCCGTGTAGGGGACGGCCTCCCGGACGTCCCCGGCGGGAACGATTCGCTCGGGGCGTCGAGGACGCCGCCCCCTACATGCTTTGCGCCCTACTAGTCTAAACTTTTTCACGCAAAAAAGCAAGCCCAATTTTGGCGCTTTTGTAAATTCCGCGTGAACATACAATAAATTATGATACGCCCCCTTGCTATTTGCAAAAAAACAAGGTATACTATAAATTATTCAAAGCCAATTACATAAGGGGAGGCGCAACCATGGGCAAGGCAAAGGCCGCGGATGGCAAACCGCGTCTGAATTACCCAAAGACGATTCTCACCGGCTTCGGATTCATGGGCAGCTCCATCGCGTGGGCCATTTATGACCCCTACATCACGAAGATCCTCAACAAGTTCCTGTCGGCGTCCCCAATCGTCGCCGAGTGGAGCGCGCGGCTGGCGGATTCGCCCGTCATACGGCAGATGACGGAGACCCAGGCGAACGTCAACGACGTGGCCGTGGGCGCCGCCTTCACCCTGGTGCCGCTGTTCATCGGCATCATCATGACCTTCGACAACATCTCCGGTGTCATCTTCCAGCCCCTGTTCGGCAAAATCTCGGACGGCTTCCACTCGCGCCTGGGCAAGCGGCGGCCCTTCGTCATGGTAGGCGCGCCCATCTCCGCCCTGCTGTTCGCGCTCATCCCCCTGATGGGAACCCTGCCGGGCGTGATGGTGTGCGTGTGCCTGTTCGTGTTCGTGATGAGCCTGTGGCGCTCCCCCGTGGTGGCGCTCATGCCGGACCTGACGCCCCCCGAGCTGCGCAGCGACGGCAACGCCGTGATCAACCTCATGGGCGGCGTGGGCCTGCTGGCGGGCATGGTGGCCGGCACCATCGCCACGGCGCTGTATTCCCTGACCCATTCGGTCCCGAAGGGCCAGATTGACGAGTTCGACACCTTCCCCACGGTGTTCCTCATCGGCGCGGTGATCATGGTCGTCGGGATGCTGGTGGTGATGTTCTTCGTGAAGGAAAAGGACAGCCGCCTGCTGAGCGCCGGCGTGCTGGAGGCCCGCAACGACGCCGAGCGCAGGGCCGCCGAAAAGAAGGCGAAAGAGGAAGACAAACTGGCCCGCAAGGCCATGGTGCTCTCCAAGCCGGAGCGCAGGAGCCTGCTGTTCATGCTCGCCTGCCTGTTCTTCCTGTTCGGCGGCGCCAACGCCATCCAGACCTTCTTTTCCCTGTTCGCCGAGGAGATTCTGCACATCCAGACCGCGCAGGCGACGCTGCTCATGGCAATCTTCGGGCTGTGCAGCATGATCGCGGCCATCCCCTCGGGCAAGATGGGGCAGAAGCTCGGCCGCAAGAGGACAATCCTCATCGGGCTGGGGGTATTCCTCGGGGCCTTCGTGATTTTCTTCGCGGTGTTCCTGATTGCCCTGGGCGGCAGGGGGCTCACCATGGCGAGCTTCACCGCCCTCAACCAGAGCGACCCCGCCGCCGTGGCGGACATCACCAAGCTGCTGGGCGCGCTGATCTACCCCGTGATGGTGCTGGCCGGCGCGGCGAACATGATGATCACCGTGAACACCCTGCCCCTGGTGCTGGAGATAGGCGGCATTGAGCGCGTGGGCACCTTCACCGGCTACTACTACACCGCCACCTTCAGCGCGCAGATCGCCTCCCCCATCGCCTACGGCTTCTTCCGCATGTTCAGCGGCAGCTACATCTCGCTGTTCTACTACAGCCCCATCCTGTTCAGCCTGGCGGTGCTGTCTATCCTGTTCGTGCGCCACGGCGAGGCGATCCCGGAGGCATTGATAAAAGAGGCGGAAGAGGCGGGTTAATTGATTTTTTTGAAACGAGGACAACCCATTGACTGACATCATCACCCTCAAGCGCCTGACCAAGGCCTACGGGCCCAAGGTCGTGCTTGAGAATATCGACCTGGCAATCCCCGCCGGGAGCATCGTGGGGCTCATGGGGCCCAACGGCTGCGGCAAGACCTCGCTGATGAAGATCCTCACCGGGATGATCAACGACTATTCCGGCATCGTGCGCGTGGGCGGCCAGAGCGTGGGGGCCTACAGCAAGTCCATCACGGCCTATCTGCCCGACAGGAGCTACCTGCCCGCGTGGATGACCGCCAAACAGTGCGTGAACTACATGGCGGATTTCTTCAAGGACTTCGACAGCCCGAAGGCCATGGACATGCTCGAGGCCTTCCAGCTAGAGCCCGGGCAGCGGGTGAAGACCATGAGCAAGGGGATGCAGGAGAAGCTCCTGCTGCTGCTGACCATGAGCCGCCGGGCGAAATTATACGTGCTGGATGAGCCTCTGGGAGGGGTAGACCCCTCCGCGCGCCAGTTCATCATGGATACCATCCTGCACAACCGCCCGGAGGGCAGCACCATCCTGCTTTCCACCCACATGATCTACGACATGGAGCGGGTGTTCGACTACGCGCTGATGATAGGCCGCAAGCAGGTGCTGCTGTTCGACTCCGTGCCGAATCTGGAGGCCCAGGGCAAGACGCTCAACGAACTGTTCCAGGAGGTGTTCCCCTATGTTTATTAAGCTGCTGAAGAACGACTTCATACAGACCGGGCGCATGTACCTGTGGCTGCTGGGCACGGGCGTGGCGGCCGGCGGCATAGGCGCGCTGTTCACCCTCAACCAGCAGATCGGCGCGGGGCAGCTGTTCGTCGCGCTGCTGTGGAACCTGCTGCTGATCCTCGGCGCGCTGGCGCTCTACGTGCTCTCCCTGGCGATCATCCTCGTGAGCACCAACCGCGCCCTGTTCACCGAGCGCGGCTACCTCACCTTCGCGCTGCCGGTGTCCAGCGCCCAGATGCTCGGCTCGAAGCTCATCACCAACATCGTCTTCGTGCTGCTGAGCATCGCCGAGGCGGCGGGCTTGGTCTACACCTCCTTCTTCAACATGCGCCGCCTGGTGGAGAAGGTCACCGAATCCATGGCGGAGCAAATAGGCATCGCGGACGTTAAGGACTCCTTCGCCACCATGGACATCGGCCTGCCCTCCTTCTCTGAGCTCATGCAGTTCCTGTCCTTCTTCCTGGTGGCGGCGGTGATGATCCTCGTGCTGGTGATGATGGTGTGCCTGTTCGTGCTCACCGTCAGCCACGTGCGGCCCTTCCAGGCGAAACCCGGCCTGTGGATCCCCGTCTTCCTGGCCGCCGGCGCGGCCGCCTGCATATGGATCGTCTCCGAGGCCCCGAAGCGCCTTGCGGAGAAGGGCTTCTCCATCAGCGTCACGCTGAGCATGGGCAGGATGTTCGGCGGCGAGAACCCGTCCATCAACATGGTGGGGCCCATCATCATGCTGGTTTTGAGCGCGGGGCTGTTCTTCCTGACCAACTGGCTGCTGAGCAGGAAGATTTCGCTCAAATGAAAATAGGCATCTTCGGCGGCACCTTCAACCCGCCGCATTTGGGGCATCTGCGCGCCGCGCTGTATTTTCAGCGCAGTTTATCGCTGGATGAGGTGCTGATTATCCCCGCGGGGGAGGCTCCCTTGAGGGACAGCCCCGGCTTCGTCTCCGGCGGTGACCGTTTCGCGCTGTGCGAGAAAACCTTTCCCTTCCCCGTGAGCGACATGGAGCTGCGCCGCCCCGGCGTGAGCTATACCATCGACACCCTGCGGGCGCTGCGTGAGCAATACCCGGCTGCGAGGCTCTTCCTGCTCATCGGCGAGGACCAGCGCGAAAAGCTGCACCTTTGGAAGGACTGGCGGGAGGTTCTGCGGCTGGCGGAGCTTTTCGTCCTGCCCCGGAACGGGGCAGGGCCGAGGGCCGGGGAGGGCATCGAAGGCTTCACCCCCCTGGACATCAGCTCCACGCGGCTGCGCCTGAAGCTCCTGCTAGGGGAGGAATGCACTGAATTTTTGAGCCCCGAGGCCATACAATATATTGAGGCGCGGCGGCTCTATCAGCCGATGAAGCCCAAACGGCAGCACCACAGCCGCTGCGTGGCCGAGGCCGCCGAAATGCTCGCCCTGCGATATGGCGGGGAAAGCGCGCAGCGCCTAAGCGAAAAGGCCCGCCTGGCGGCACTGCTGCACGACTGCGCGAAGTCCATGCCCTTTGAAACGCAGGAGGCGCTGTGCGCGCGATACGGGAAGTCATTCACCGAGAACGAGCACAGCCTCCCCCAGGTGTGCCACGCCTTCGCGGGGGAGGCCTACCTGGCCCTGGAATGCGGCGTCACGGACGCGGCGGTGCTCGGCGCGGTGCGCTGGCACACGCTGGGCCACGCGGGCATGACGCTCCTGGAGGAGATTGTCTTCGTGGCCGATCTCGTCTCCGCCGACCGGGACTACCCGGACGTGGAGCACGTGCGCGCCCTGGCCTCGCGGGATTTACACGCGGCCAGCCAATATATCCTGGAATATATTTTCACGAAGCAGAGAAAAAAGGGCAAGCCCATCCACCCGGATTCGCTGGCGTGGTATGGGGAATTGAAGGAGACTTTTTGATGCAGCAGCTGGAATTGCTCAAAGCCCTGGCGGCCATCCTGGACAACAAAAAAGCGGTGGGCCTCACGGCCATCCACACCACCGAGCAGACGATTCTCTCGGACTATTTTTTGATCTGCACGGGCACCTCCACCACCCACGTGAAGGCCCTGGCGGAGGAGTTGGAATTCGAGATGAAAAACCAATACGGCATCCTGCCAAAGGGCGTGGAGGGCCGCGCCACCGGCTGGATCCTGCTGGACTACGGCACGGTGCTGGTGCATATCTTTTTGCAGGAGCAGAGGGAATATTATAATCTCGAACGGCTTTGGGAGGACGGGGAGAAAATAATGCTGAATTCTTAATGCTGAATGCTGAATGGTTTGGAGGATAGCCTCGATGATTATCGAAAGCCCTGTGATTGACGCCATTTTGGCGCGGCAGACCATACGCGAGTATAGGCCGGAGCAGATTTCTTCTGACCAGCTGGAGACGCTGATGCTGGCGGCGCTGCGCGCGCCCAGCGGGCGCAACACACAGCCGATTCATGCGCGCTTTTGCCAGAACGGCGCCATGCTAAAAGAGATGCAGATCGATTTCAAGAACATCGTGGGCTGGGATACCCCCGTGCACACGCGCTCTGACACAAACCCCTTCTACCACAGGGCGCCGACCTTTGCGTTCCTCTTCGCCGAGGGCGACAGCCGCATGGAGGCCGGGCTGATGGCCGAGAATCTTTGCGTCGCCGCGCGGGGCCTGGGGCTCGCCACGGTGCTTGTGGGCAGCGTGGGGCCGCTTTTTTCGGACGACATTGCCGGCCCGAAGTGGAAGAAAACGCTGCAAATCCCCGAGGACTGGCTGTTCATGGTGGGCGTAGGGATAGGCCATCCAGACGAAGCGCCCGAGATGAAGCCGAGGAACGAAGAGCAGTTTATGGTGATAGGATAATCTGTAGGGGTGGCATTCTTGCCGCCCGCCGTTGCATTGCAAAAAAATTCGGGCGGCAATTCATAAAATTCGGGCGGCAAGGATGCCGCCCCTACAGTGAAGGGGTAAGCAAAGTATGCGCTACACCAGCACGCGCGACGCGCGCGTTGACGTCACGTCCTCACAGGCCATCGCGAAGGGCATCTCGCCCGAGGGCGGGCTGTTTTTGCCCAAGACCATCCCCGCGCTGTCCCTGTGGGAGATCAAGGCCCTGGCCGAGATGGACTACGCGGGCCGGGCGGAGCACATTTTATCGAAGTTCCTCACCGCCGAGGGCGGCTGGACCCGCGACGAGCTGCAGGAGCACGTACGGGGGGCCTACACCGGCACGTTTGCCGATCCGGCCGTTACCCCGCTGGTGGACTTCGGCCCGGGCGCGGCACAAAATGCGCACATGAACGATGTGCACATTTTGGAGCTCTTCCACGGGCCCACCTGCGCCTTCAAAGACCTTGCGCTGCAGCTGCTGCCCCGCCTGCTGGGTTCCGCCGCGGCCAGGTCCACCGGCGGCGACAAAGAGATTCTCATCCTGACGGCCACCTCCGGCGACACCGGCAAGGCTGCCCTGGAGGGCTTTAAAGACGTGCCGGGCACGAAAATCATCGTGTTTTACCCCAGTGATGGGGTCAGCGCCGTGCAGAAGCGCCAGATGGTCAGCCAGGAGGGCTCGAACGTGCGCGTGGTCGGCGTCATAGGCAATTTTGACGATGCGCAGAACGGCGTGAAGGACATTTTCGCCAACCCGAGCATCGCCGCGGTGCTGAACGCGCGCGGAAGGGTTTTATCTTCGGCGAATTCTATCAACTGGGGCCGCCTGGCCCCGCAGATCGTCTACTACGTCAGCGCCTACTGCGACCTGCTGCGCGGGGAGAAAATCACCGCGGGGGAGTGCGTCAACTTCGTGGTGCCCACGGGGAACTTCGGCAACATCCTGGCGGCCTTTTATGCCAAGCGCATGGGCCTGCCCGTCAAGAAGCTCATCTGCGCCTCCAACAAAAATCGCATTCTCACAGACTTCTTCGAGACCGGCGTCTATGACCGCAGCCGGCCTTTCTATACGACAAGCTCTCCTTCGATGGACATATTGATCTCCAGCAACCTGGAGCGCCTGCTCTATCTCGCCGCCCGGCGCGACGCCGAGCAGTGCGCGGGCTGGATGCGCCAGCTGGCCGCCGGCGGCCGCTACGCCATTCCGCCGGAGATGCTGCGCACCCTCCAAACGGAGTTCGCCGCGGGCAGCTGCGACGAGCAGCAGTGCGCCGCCGCCATCGCGAAGGCGTGGACGAAGTGGGGCTACCTCAGCGACCCGCACACCGCCGTGGGCCTGCATGTGCTGGAGGAATACCGCGCCCGCACCGAGGACCCCACCCGCAGCGTTGTGGTCGCCACGGCCAGCCCCTTCAAATTCGCGGGCAGCGTGCTGGAGGCCCTGGGAGAGCCCGCCCCCCCGGACGAATTCGCCGCCCTGGACGCCCTCCAGGCCGCCGCGGGCGTCCCATGCCCCATCCCCCTGCGCGGCCTGCGAGACAAACCCGTGCGCTTCAAGGAGACCTGCGCCCCGGCGCGCATGGCGGAGTATACGCGATGGTGAGCGCTGCAGGGGCAGCATTCTTGCCGCCCGCAAACAAAAACATCCAGTTCGAGCCCCTGGAGCTGCAATACATAGATCACGGCCCCGTCTGCGGCGTGGACGAGGCCGGGCGCGGCCCGCTGGCGGGGGACGTCTACGCGGCGGCGGTGATTCTGCCGGAGGCGTACGACCTGCCCGGCCTGAATGACTCCAAGCAGTGCACGGCGAAAACGCGCGAGGCACTCTATGAGGCGATTAAAGAGCAGGCAGTCGCCTGGGCCGTGGGTATTTCCACAGTAGAGGAGATCGCCCAAATAAATATATTGCGGGCCGCGCTGCTGGCCATGCGGCGCGCCGTGGAGGCCCTGCCCGTGCCCGCCGCCTTCGCCCTGGCGGACGGCCTCCAGCGCCCGCCGCTTTCCATCCCCTGCGAGGCCATCGTGCGCGGGGACGCCCGCTGCGCGAGCATCGCCGCGGCGTCCATCATCGCGAAGGTATCGCGTGACCGCGCAATGGTCAAGCTTGACGAGCAATACCCCGGCTACGGCTTCGCCCAGCACAAGGGCTACGGCACGAAGGCGCACTACGAGGCCCTGGAGAAGCTCGGGCCCTGCTTTGTGCACAGGCTGAGCTTCTTGCATTAGCAAACGACAATCGCTCGAAGCGCTCATATATACACAGACGCACACCCGTGCGTCTTACTTTTTCTCCGCCTTCCTCGTATACCCGCAGCCCTCGTTCAGGCACTTCACCGCCCCGCCCCTGTTTTGGAACAGGATTTTTTTCTTGCGTTTCCCGAACCGTATAATAGTCGGCTTCATCTGTGCGCATCCTTCGCACAAATCCCATTCATCGTCCGATAAAATCACATCTTCCTGCGTCAGGTGGGTGTGGTTTAATTTGTTCCAGCAATCCAAACAAAATTCAGCCATTGCAAACACCTCGAAATACGTTTATGTGACGTATTATACCACGGAAAGAGTGGTATAGTAAAGAGGCAACGTTACATAAACGTGAGGTGCTTGGAATGAAGAAAATTGAGTATAATGCCCATAAAAATGTTATATGCCAGCAACTGAAAAAAATCCGCATCGCGGCGGGCATGTCACAGAGCCAAACAGCCGCCAAGATGCAGACCATGGGTATCAACATTGACCAGCAAATGATCAGTAAAATTGAAAATGATAATCGTATTGTGACTGACTATGAACTGGCTTGTTTTTGCAGAATTTTTAACGTGAAAGAAAAAGATCTCCTAAAGGATTTTTATGACAATCGCTATGAATAAGCCTCCTGCTCCCGCCAATCCCCTGGCTAAATATTAACAATCCCCTATACCCCCTTCTCCGCCTTCCGCATATACCCGCACCCCTCGTTCAGGCACTTCACCGCCCCGCCCCTGTTTTGGAACAGGCTCTTGCCGCACTGGGGGCAGTTTTCGCCCGAGGGGGCGTCCCAGGTGGTGAACTGGCACTCCGGCCAGGCGGAGCAGCCGTAGAACACGCGCCCTGTCTTCTTGGCCTTGCGCTGCACCACGTTCTGGCCGCACAGGGGGCAGTGCGCCTTGGTCTCGGCCACAAGGGGCTTGGCGTTTTTGCACTCGGGGTAGCCGGGGCAGGCCAAAAAGCGCCCGTAGCGCCCGGTTTTGATCACCATCATGCGCCCGCAGTTCTCGCAGGGGATGTCCGTTTTATCTTCTTCAAGCTGAATCTTCACGCCCTCCATCTCGGCCTTGGCCTGGAGGAGGGTCTTTTCAAAGTCACCGTAGAAATCCCGCAGCACGGCCACATAGTCGCTCTTGCCCCGGCCCACCTCGTCCAGCCGGGTCTCCATCTGCGCGGTGAACTTCACGTTCACGATGTTGGGGAAGCGTTCTTTCAGCAGGCGCACCATGGCCTCGCCGAGTTCCGTGGGCAGCAGCTGCTTCTGCTGCCGCGTGACGTAGCCGCGCTGCAAGATCGTGTGGATGATGGTGGCGTAGGTGCTCGGGCGGCCCACGCCGCTCTCCTCCAGGGCCTTGATGAGGCTGGCCTCGGTGTAGCGCGGCGGCGGCTGGGTGAAGTGCTGCGCCGAGATGAGTTCCTTCAGGCTGAGTGCCTCGCCCTCCTTGAGCTCGGGCAACGCTTTCTCGCCCGCGGCGTCGTCCTCCTCGTCGGCGGAGGCCTCATAGAGCCTGGTGTAGCCGTCGAATTTCACGCTATACCCCGAGGCGTTGAACACGAAGTGCTTTCCCGCGCGCTTGTCTTCGGCGTTCGTCGCCAAAATTGTAGCTTTGACCGTGTCCTGCAGGCAGGAGGCCATCTGGCTGGCGAGGAAGCGCTTCCATATCAGGTCGTAGAGCTTTTGCTGGTCGGGGGTCAGGCTCCCCTTGAGCTGGGCGGGGGTGAGCGAGGGCAGCACGGGGCGTATGGCCTCGTGGCCGTCCTGGGCCCCGGCGCGGGTTCTGTATACCCTCGGCTGGGCGGGGAGATAATTTTTGCCGTAGATGCCCGCGATATACTCGTTCGCCAAGCCGCGGGCCTCGTCGGAGATGCGCAGGGAGTCTGTGCGCATATAAGTGATCAAACCGGTGGGGCCGTGGCCGGGCACGTCCACGCCCTCGTAGAGCTCCTGGGCGGCCTTCATCGTGCGCTGGGCCTGGAAGCCCAGGCGGCGCGAGGCCTCCTGCTGCAAAGTGGATGTGTTGAAGGGCGGCGCGGGGTTTTTCTTGCGCGAGCCCTTTTTGATATTCGCTACGCGATACGCAGCGTTTTGCAGGCGGGTCAAGATTCCGTCCGCCTGACTTTTATTCTCCAAGGGGATTTTGCCTCTCTGGTCGCCCACAAACTGCGCCGTGAATTGGTTTCTCGCGGTGTTCAGGAGCTTGGCGTCTATCGTCCAGTACTCCTCGGGAATAAAAGCGCGCACTTCGAATTCCCTGTCGGCGATCAAACGCACGGCCACGCTCTGCACGCGCCCGGCGGAGAGCCCGCGCCGTATCTTCTGGCTGACAAAGGGGCTGAGCTTGTAGCCCACCAGCCGATCCAGGATGCGCCGGGCCTGCTGGGCGTTCACCAGGTCAATATCGACCTTGCGCGGGCTTGCCATGCCCTTCTGCACGCCGGTTTTGGTGATCTCGTTGAAGGTAACGCGATTCGCCTGCTTGAGGTCGAGGTCCAGCAGGGTGGCCAAATGCCAGGAGATGGCCTCGCCCTCCCTATCCGGGTCGGTGGCGAGGAATATCTTTTTGCATTTCGCCGCCTGGGCCTGGAGGTCCTTGACGACCTTCTCCTTGTCTTTCATGACGGTGTAGCTGGGCGCGAAGTCCCGGTTGACGTCCACGGCCAGGCGCGAGGCGGGCAAATCCCGCACGTGCCCCTTGGAGGAGGCCACCACGAAATCCGCGCCCAGGTATTTCTGGATGCTCTTGATTTTGGAGGGGGATTCGACGATGAGCAGGTTCAAATTTTGGTCCTCATGATTTTCAAATATTGACTCTATGTCACGGCGCGCCATCGGCCCGCCGAATGCAAAGTCAGGCCTTCCCATACATCTTCCCCGGCGCCTGCTGTATGACCTCCTGCACCTCCAAATGCATCAGCGCCGCGAAGAGCTCGCCGTAGGGCGCGCCGGTCTCCTTCATGATGGCGTCGATGTGCAGGGGGGCGTTGGCGAGGAGGTGCAGGATTTGATTTTCGAGAGGGGAGAGGTCGGCGGATTTCACAGGCGCAGGGGCAGACGCTGCGGCCTTTTGCACGGGCGGCAAGAAGCCGCCCTCCGGTCGTGTCGCCATATGGCGAGCCCCTACAGCAGGCTTTTTGACGACGACCTTCTCCGGCGCCACCGAGGGCCGCTCCAGGTCGCGCGCGGCGCGGCGCATGTCCAGCAGCTCCGGATAGAGCAGTTCGTACTCCTCCAGGATGTCCATGGCGGAGAATACGGGCTTCGCGCCGTCGCGGATGAGCTTGTTGCCGCCGGTGTAGGTGGAGCCGAAGGCGTCCCCCGGCACGGCGAACACGTCGCGGCCCTGCTCGGCGGCGCAGCCCGCCGTGATCAGGGAGCCGCTCTTCTCCCCGGCCTCGATGACGATCGTCCCGGCGCACATGCCGGAGATCAGCCGGTTGCGTATGGGGAAATTCTTCGCGGCGGGGGCGGTGCCGAAGGGGAACTCCGTGACCACCGCGCCGCGCTCGGCGATTTTCGCCCGCAGGGGGGCGTTCTCCGCCGGGTAGTTGACGTCCAGCCCGCAGCCGAGCACCGCCACGGTGCTGCCCCCCGCGTGGAGCACGCCCCAGTGGGCCGCGCTGTCGATTCCCAGCGCCCCGCCGCTGACGACGGCGCAATTGGCATGAACCAGGTCAGCACTTAGGCGCGCGCAAATGTCCACGCTCTTGCGGCTGGCGCGGCGGGTGCCCACCACGGCCAGGGGCAGGCGCTCGCGCAGGCACTCAAGTGAACCGCGCGTGTAAAGCACGAGGGGGAAGCCCGTGATCTCCAGCAGCCGGGCGGGGTAGGCGGCGTCCTGCGGTGATAGGATATGCGCATTCTGGCGCGCGCATTCCTCCAGGATGCTTTCCGCTTGCCCCATAGGCGTGCCCCGCAGGCGCGCCAGCTGCGCGTTGGTGAACACCCCGGCCACCCTTCGGTCATAATCGGACGCCCCGTAAATCTCCTTCGCGCCGCCCGGGAAGGCGGCGAGGATCTCCCCCGTGCGCAGGGAGGGCGATACGCCCAGCGCGCACTGGAGCCAGAGGTAGTATAACGTGTCGTGCATGATACCCCGCATCTAAAGTCTTCTATAAACTAATGTCTAAGCTCCCACATCAATATCGCCGCAGCCACAGCCGCGTTGAGGCTTTCGGCGCTGCCCGGCATGGGGATCGTGATTTTGTGCTTGCAGGCATTGAGAGCCTCTTCTGAAAGCCCGTGCGCCTCATTGCCAATAACGATCACTGCACCCTGCGCAAAATCGCACTGGAATACAGGCGTCGCATCTCGATCCGGCACGGCGGCATAGCAGGGAAGAGCGCATTCGCGCAGGGCGGCTGGCAGATTGTCAACCTGCGTCACCGGCAGGCGCAGCAGCGCGCCCATGGAGGCCCGCAGCGCCTTTGGGTGGTACACATCGCAGCCGCCGCAAACCAGCAGGCCGTCAAGTCCCAGAGCCTGCGCCGTGCGCGCGATGCCTCCCAGGTTGCCCGGGTCCTGGATTTTTTCTAAAGCAATGTAATTCCCGCTGGGTTTCCAGAAATCCTGTGCCTTGCCGTTTTGCCTTAAAAACACCCCGAACGCACCCTGGGGATTCTGCGTATCCCCCAGCTTCTGCGCCACGGGCTGCGTGATCTCAAACACCTGCGCGGCGGCCTGCTCCAGGGGGGCCGTGGGGTAGCGCTCCCGGGCCTGCGCGGTGAGGAACAGCTTCTCCGGCGCATAGCCCGAGGCCAGGGCGTCCGCGCACAGGCGGAAGCCCTCCAGGAGAAAGGTCTCCGAAGTGTCTTTCAGCGCGGCCTTGATATGGGGGTTGTCCCTGGAGGAGATGAGAATCATACCTGACATTATAAGCGCGGCGAGGGGGTTTGTCAAGTGCGCATTTTTCCGGCCTCGTGCCATATCCCCGCAGGGCAGAGCTTGGCTCGGCCGTGATACTTGGCGGCAAAAGGGCAAATTTGCAGCAATAATGAAATTTCTCTTGCATATTCGGCCGGACTATAGTAAAATATGAAGGTAATAAAGTAGTATGGATTGCAAGAAAGGATTTTTCATGAACGTACTCAACAAGAAGACCCTCGAGGACATCGACGTCAAGGCCAGGCGCGTGCTCGTGCGCTGCGACTTCAATGTGCCCATTGAGAACGGCGTCATCACCAGCGACAAGCGCATCGCGGCCTCGCTGCCCACGATCCAGTACCTGCTGGGGCAGGGCGCGAGGGTGATCCTCTGCTCGCATCTGGGCAGGCCCGCCGGCGGCGTGTTTGAGGAGGAATTTTCGCTGAAGCCCGTGGCGGCGCGGTTGAGCGAGCTGCTGGGTATCGAAGTGAAGATGGCCGGCGACGTCGTCGGCGAGAGCGCGCAGGCCCTGGCGGCCTCCCTGGGGGAGGGCGGGGCGCTGCTGCTGGAGAACGTGCGCTTCGAGAAGGGCGAGACCAAGAACGACCCGGCGCTCAGCAAAAAATTCGCCGACCTGGCGGAGGTGTTTATCAACGACGCCTTCGGCTCGGCCCACAGGGCGCACAGCTCCACGGCGGGCGTGGCGGAGTTTTTGCCGTCAGCCAGCGGCTATTTGATGCAGAAGGAGATCGCCTTCCTCGGCGGGGCCCTGGAGAACCCCAAGCGCCCCCTGACGGCGATTTTGGGCGGCGCGAAGGTCAGCGACAAGATTGGCGTGATCGATCATTTGCTGGACCTGGTGGACACCCTCATCGTCGGCGGCGGGATGGCCTACACCTTCTTCGCCGCCCAGGGCAAGAGCGTGGGGACCTCCCTTTGCGAAACAGATAAATTCGATTTGGCCCTTTCCATGCTGGAAAAGGCGCAGGCGAAGGGCGTGAAATTTCTGTTGCCTGTCGATAACGTCGTCGGGCGCGCGTTTGCCCCCGACACGGAATTCACCACCCTGGGCGTGGACGAGCCCCACGACGGCTGGATGGGCCTGGACATCGGCCCGGCGACCCGCGCGCTGTTCGCGGATGCCATCGCGGGCAGCGGCACGGTGATCTGGAACGGCCCCATGGGCGTCTCCGAGTGGGCGAATTTCGCCCTGGGCACCATCGCCGTGGCGACAGCCGTGGCCGAGAGCGGCGCGGTGTCCATCATCGGCGGCGGGGACAGCGCGGCCGCCGTGAAGAAGCTCGGCTTCGAGAGCAAGATGAGCCACGTATCCACCGGCGGCGGGGCCTCGCTGGAGTTCCTGGAGGGCAGGGAGCTGCCGGGCGTGGCCTGCCTGAGCGAGAAATAATCCCCTCTCCCTACGCCCGCCCCCGCCGCGCCCGCATCGCCTCCAGCTCCGCCTCCCGCTGCGCGAGGATCTCCTCCATGCCGCAGCGAAAACGCGCCGAAAACAATCGCATAAACGCCTGCGACAGGGCCGTTTGCTTTTCCGCAACTGCCCCGCCGCGGGTTTCGTATGTCTCGATGAAGGCCGCAAGCCGCCCGGCGTCGCGGGACACGGGGCCGTGGCAGCGCGCCTCAAAGTCCACGCCGTAGATTTTTTGGCCGTCATATAAAAAATTGCGCCCGTTGACGTCCCCCCGGCATTCCCCCTCCGCGCCGGTCGGCGCGGGTGCGGCGGCGTAAAACGCGGCGAACCAATCGCAGAGGGCCAACGCCAGGGCATGGGGCTCGTACCCGCCGCCCTCGATGACTTCAGGCAGGGGCGCGCCCGGCAGGGTTTCCAGGACGAGCAGGTTTCCCCGGCAGGCGATCACCTCCGGCACGGCAACGCCCGCCCCGCGCAGCGCCCGCAGGATGGAGGCCTCCAGCGCGGCGGCCTGGGGGTCTTTGACTTGTTTATGGACGAGGTTGTCTTGCAGATAGACTTGATTGCGTTTGGAAATGAAATTCATTTCACGCGCACCTCCACCTGTGCCCCATCTGCGTAGCCCTCCAGCTCGCCCACGACGCCCAGCACGGCGTTGCGCAGGATTTTCTGCACGAAGGGCACCATGCGTATCTCTTTTTCGCCTATTTTCAGCGTGACGTCTACACCGGCATCCGGATCACTCGGGTCGTAGCATTCCAGGTAGTCCGGCACGCTGGCCTCCAGGAAATCGCACAGGGCGGCGGGGGTTTCCAGGACGTTGAAGGCGGGCAGGCCTTGATGCTCTTCGATTTCCGCACCGAGCCTGCCCGAAACGCAGATCACCCCGTCACGCAGCTTGTCGAGCGTACAGATGACGGCGGGAACGGGCAGGTCGTCCACGCCCTCCAGGGCCACCCAGTCATAGCCCCTGTAGTGCTTCAAAATCTCTTTCATAGCAAGCTTTTCCGGGTAGAGCAGGTCGGTCTCATGGTACCCCCGGGCAGTCACAAGGCGGGCCCCGGCGGCCCGGTGCCTGTGCGTATTGCTCGCCGGCGCGGGGTCGAGGGCGAAGGCCTCGTAATGTATCTCCTTCACGCTGCCGACCCTGTGCCCCCGGCGGGTGAGCTCGGCCACAACGGCCTCAATAACAGTCGTCTTGCCGCTGCCGCTGGTGCCTATGACAGTAAAAGCCTTCATATGGCTATCCTCCACAAAACTTCGATAGCTGACAGCCCTGCCGCCCAGGCGATCACGCCCGCGAGGGCCAGCCAGTCTTTGCTCTTCATATGCAGGGGAGCGTAGCTGCCGCGCTGTTCGTGGGCCCCGAAGCCCCGCAGCTCCATGGCCATGGCCAGCTTTTGGGCGCGCTGAACGCCCGCGGCTATCGTCGGCATGAGCAGGTAGGTGTATACGCGCAGACGCGCTTTCATCTTCAGGCGGCGGAAATCGACCCCCCGCAGCTGCATGGCGGTGAGAGAGTCTTTAAAGCTCTCGCTGAACTGGGGCACGAAGCGCAGGCCCACGCTCACCATATAGGCCAGCTGGTAGGGCAGGCGCAGCTGTATCATGGCCTGCACCAGCGCGTGGCCGGGGTAGGCCGCCAGCATCGTCCCGCCGAGCATCAGGATGACGAGGCGCTCCAGCACCGCCGCGCCGGTCAACAGGCCCGTGCGTATATCCCCGCTGAAGAGCGCCTGCAGCGCCGTGACGGACACGAGCGTGATCCACAGGCCCGCCAGGCGGCGCAGCACCCGGCCCACGGGAGCCTTCCCCCAGAGGGCCGCTATCATGGCCGAGAGCAGCACCGGGGCGAGCTCCAGCGCCCCGCGCAGGACGACGCCGGCCGTGGACAGCAGGAGGACGAACAGGAGGGTGACGCGGGGGTCAGTTTTCATGGACACCCCCCGCGCCTTCGCCGCTTCCCCCCTCGATCCACCCCAACGAATCTGCGGATTTGTCGGGGGCCCCGGAAGCGAGGGGGGCCTGGTTCAGCTGTTCCATGCGCACTTCTCTTTGGGCATTGGCTTTCACAAACGCCGCGTCGTGGCTGATGAGCAGCACGGAAATCCCGTCGCGCAACACCTCCCGTATCACACCGGCGAGGATCGCTTTGCGGCGGGCGTCCAGGCCGGTGGTGGGCTCGTCGAGGACGAGGGCTTCGGGCTTGTTCAGCAGCAGCCCGCAGATGGCCAGGCGCTGCTGCTCCCCCCGGCTGAGGGTCAGCACGCTGCGCCGCGCGAGCGAATCCAGCTCGAAGCGGGCGAGCAGCGCCATGGCCCGCGCTTCGGCCTCCCCCGGAGAGATGCCCTGCAATTCCTGCGTAAACATCAGGTCTTCCAGCACCGTCGGCGCGAAGAGCTGCCGCGCGGGCTCCTGGAAGAGATAGCCGATGCGCTGCCCGCGCCGCCCGAGGCTCCACTTCGCGGTGTCCTCGCCGTCGAAGAGCACGGCCCCGCCCTGCGGCTTCAGCAGGCCGCACAGCAGCTTGCCCAGGGTGGTTTTCCCGCTGCCGTTGGACCCTGTGAGTGCGGCGCACGCGCCCGGCCCCATAGAAAAATCCACCCCGCGCAAGGAAAAGCCTGTGCCGGGGTAGGTGAATGTTAGGTTTTTGGTTTCGATGGTCAAGCCTGGTTCCCCATCAATTCCTCCAAAATCAGCATGGCCACGCAGGAGAGCGAGCGCAGCTCGGCCACCTCCCTCGTGACTGCGCAGCCCTTCAGCTCCCCGTATAAAGCGCGCATCTCCCGCGCCGCAGCCGGCAGGCGTTCCCTGTCCGGGAAGACAAAAAAGGCCTCCTGCATGGCGGACTGGATTTGCTTGCGGCAGTTGACAGTTGACAGTTGACAGTTGACAGTTGACGGTTGCGCGAGCGGCTTCTCTATCAGAAAACTGTCAACTGTCAACTGTAAACTGTCAACTAGTATGTCCTCCGCCGCCCGCCTTCCGAACACGAGCGCCTCTGGCAGGGAGTTGCTGGCCAGGCGGTTGCCGCCGTGCAGGCCCGTATGGGCGCACTCCCCGGCGGCGTAGAGCCCCGGGATGCTCGTGCGGCTGTGGAGGTCCACGTGCACGCCGCCCATGAGGTAGTGCTGGCAGGGGTACACCGGGATGAGGTCGGCGGCCATGTCGATCCCCCGGGCCTTGCAGGCGGCGAAGATGCCGGGGAACCGGTTCTCGATGAAACCGCGCTCTTTGTGGCGGATGTCGAGATAGAATTTGTCTCCGCCAGGGCCGTTGGCGGCGCCTATGCGCTTTTGTTCCTGAATGATTGCCCTGGAGACGACATCGCGCGGGGCGAGCTCCAGCCGGGGGTCGTACAGGTGCATGAAGCGCTCCTCATGGCAGTTGAGAAGATAGGCCCCCTCGCCGCGCACGGCCTCGCTGATGAGGAACTGCTCCTGCTCGCCGGGGGCGTTGAAGGCCGTGGGGTGGAACTGCACGAGGCTGATGTCCCTGATTTCCGCCCCCAGCTCGTGGGCGATGCGTATGCCGTCCCCGGTGGAGACCGCCGGGTTTGTCGTGTGCCGGTAGACCTGCCCGATGCCCCCCGTGGCCAGCAGCAGGTACCGGCAGGCGAAGCGCGCGGGGGCCTCGCCCACCAGGGCGTCAATTGTGAAAATATCGCCGATCTTTTCGGCGGTGTAGGCCGTGGCCTCCAGCAGGGCGACGTTTGGAAGCGCGCGCACGTGGGGAAGGAGCTTGTCCACCATCTCCCTGCCCGTGCTGTCGGCGTGGTGCACGATGCGCCTGCGGCTGTGCCCGCCCTCCAGGGTCTTGGCGAGGTCGCCGCCGGGCGTGCGGTCGAACTCCACGCCCAGGGCCATCACCCGGCGCACGTCCTCGGGCCCCTCGCGCACGAGGGTCTCCACGGCTTCCACGTCGTTGATATAGTTCCCCGCAGCCAGGGTGTCCTCCCGGTGCAGGGCGAAGCTGTCGTCGTCCGTTGTTCCGTGGACAGTGTCCTCCTCCAGCACGGCGGCCACGCCCCCCTGCGCCAGCGAGCTGCCGGAGACGTCCGGCGCCTGCTTGCTGAGCATGAGGACGGTCAACGGCTTTTCATTTTCCCCGCTGTGCAGGCACAGCGCGGCATAGAGCCCCGCCAGCCCGCTGCCGAGGATGATCACGTCATAGGTTGTCTTCTCGGGAATGTTCATGTGCTTATTATATACTCTTTTTGGGGGAAATGCAAATTGTTTTTTCACATCCCCCAAATCCCCTTGGCATATTCCAGCACCGCCCTATCCGCCGCGAAACGCCCCGCGCCGCTGATGTTCATCAGGCTCATACGATTCCATTGCCGCGGGTCTTGATAGAGCTCGCAGGCCGTCTGCTGGGCGAAGCGATAGTCCGCGAAATCGGCCAGCACCATGTAGGGGTCCCAGTGGACGGTATTCCAGATTTCGCGGAACTCCTTCCCGGCCACGCCCTGGTTGATAAAATCGATCACCCGGCGCAGCTCGGCGTTGTTCTGGTAGTAATCCATAGGTACGTAGCCGGGGCGCAGGCGTTTGACCTCCTCGGCGCGCAGGCCGAACAGCAGGATATTTTCCTCGCCCGCGGCCTCGAGGATTTCTACATTTGCGCCGTCCAGGGTGCCTATCGTGACGGCCCCGTTCATCATGAGCTTCATGTTGCCCGTTCCGCTGGCCTCGGTGCTGGCCAGGCTGATCTGCTCGCTGAGCTGCGCGGCGGGCACGAGCTGCTCGGCCATGGTGACGCTGTAGTTCTCCAGGAAACGCACCTGTAAACGCCCGTTTACGTCGGGATCATGATTGATTAGTTCGCCCAGGGCCGAAATAAATCGTATGATCTGCTTGGCGATGAAGTAGCCCGGAGCGGCCTTGGCCGCGAACAGCCAGATGTGCGGCTGCACAAAATGCGCCGGGTCGTCTTTGAGGGCGAGGTATTCGGCCAGAATCGAAAAGGCGTTCAGGTGCTGGCGCTTGTACTCGTGCAGGCGCTTGATCTGCACGTCCAGCAGGCTCTCCGGGTCAATCACTATATTGCTTTGCCTTTTCAGGCGCTGTGCGAGCTCCCTCTTGTTCTCGAGCTTGATTTGCCCCAGGGCGTTGAGCACCTGAACGTCGTCGGCATATTTGCGCAGCTTTAGCAGCTCTTCGCCGTCATATATGAACTGATCTCCAATCAATTCTTTCAGGAGAGCGCTCAGTCTTGGATTTGCCTGGCACAGCCACCTGCGATGGGCAATCCCATTGGTGACGTTGCCGAATTTCCCGGGAAACACGGCGACGAAATCCGCGAAGAGCTCTTTTTTGATGAGCTCGCTGTGGAGGGCCGACACCCCGTTGACGCTGTGGCAGGCCGCGCAGCAGAGATTCGCCATGTATATCTTGCCGTCATGAATGACGGCTGTACTATGGGTTTTATTTTCGAAGCGATTGTCTATTTCTCTGATGATCTGCCAGATGCGCGGCAAAAGGCGTTTCACCAGGTCCTCCGGCCATTTCTCCAGGGCCTCGGGCAGCATGGTGTGGTTGGTGTACGCGAACGTGCGCGCGCAAATGCCCCAGGCCGCCTCCCAGCCGTAGCCGCACTCGTCCAGCAGCAGGCGCATGAGTTCGGGAATCGCCATGGTGGGATGGGTATCGTTGATATGGATCGCCGCGCAGTCCGGCAGGGTGTCGGCGTTGCGGTGCTCGCGCAGGTGCCTGTGGACAATCTCCTGCATCGTGGCCGATACCAGGAAATATTGCTGGCGCAGGCGCAGGGCTTTCCCCTCGGGGTGGTCGTCGGTGGGGTAGAGGCCCTTGGAGATCATCTCGGCCATGGCGTTCTCCTCCACCGAGGCGAGGTAATCCCCCCGGATGAAGCTCTGCATGTCGATGTCCTGTTTTTTGGCGCTCCACAGGCGCAGGCGGCTGACGCCGACGCCGCCCATACCCGCCACCATCATGTCGAAGGGCACCGCCGTGACGGTCTTCGCGCCTACGAGCTGTACCTGGTGGTAGCCGTCCACCCAGCTCTCCTCCACCTGCCCCTCGAAGCGCACCGTCCGCGCCTGCTCCTCGTGTTCAACGAGCCACACCTTGCCGCCGGGCAGCCAGAAGTCCGGCAGCTCGCTCTGCCAGCCGTCGATGAGCTTCTGCTGGAAGATGCCGAACTCGTACAAAATCGAGTAGCCCGTGGCGGGAATGCCCTGCGTGGCCAGGGCTTCGAGGTAGCAGGCCGCCAGGCGGCCCAGGCCGCCGTTGCCGAGGCCGGGGTCGGGCTCGCAGCCGTAGAGCTTTTCCAGCTTCACGCCGAAATCGGCCAGGGCCTCCCCGGCGAGCTGCGTCAACCCCAGGCTGAACAGCGCGGCCTTCAGCGAGCGGCCCATCAAAAACTCCATGCTGAGATAATATACTCTTTTGCGCTCGCGCGTATTTTCGGAAAATTCCGCGCGCATCCCGCCCAGCGCGTCACGCAATATGCCCGCCAGGGCCTTGTAGTAGTGCGTATTGTCGGCGTCACGCGGCGTCACGCCCAGGTAGCGGCTCAGCCGTGTGGCCAGCTGCTCCTTGAGTTCCTGTTTGCTTTGAGGCAGTTGCATGAATTGACCCCCCTTTATCAGGTCTGTATCTCGGGTGGCAAGAATGCCACCCCTACAGATTGTATTCAATCACACATTTCGTGTCGCGTATTGCTGTAGGGGCGGCACTTTTGCGAACCTTAGTTGCGCAAAAGCAGTTGCCGCCCGCCTATCCCTCCAGCACCGCCCACGCCCCCCTGATTCCGTCCACCGCCGCGGAGACAATCCCCCCGGCGTGGCCCGCGCCCTCCCCGAGGGGGTAGAGCCCGCGCACATTGGCCTGCCATGAGTCATCGCGCGGGATGCGCACCGGCGAGGAGCTGCGTGTCTCCGGCCCGGTGAGGACGGCCTCGGGGTGGGCGAAGCAACTCAATTGACGCGCCAGCAGGGGCAGTGCCCGCGCCATGGCCGACGTTACGGCTTCGGGCAGAACCCGGCGCAAATCGCCCGGCACGGCCCCTGTGGGGATGCTGGGCTTCACGCCGCCGAACCGACGGCCTGGCCGCGCGGCGAGAAAATCACCTACGGTCTGCGCCGGGGCCGCGTAATTGCCGCCCGCAAGAGAAAAGGCTGATTGCTCGATTTTTCTCTGCAGCGCGAATCCGGCCAGGGCATGGGGGCCTTCCATCGAAGGGTCAACCCCCACAAGCAGCGCAGCGTTCGAATTTTGCGCGCCGCGCGCGTGCTCGGACATACCGTTCGTGACCACACCGCCCTCCTCGGAGCTCGCGCAGATCACAGAGCCCCCCGGGCACATGCAGAATGTGTAGACGCCAATGCCATTTTGGGTGCGCGAGGCCAGCTTGTAATCGGCAGAACCCAGCGCCGGATGCCCCGCAAAATTGCCGTACTGCGCCCGGTCGATCCATTCCCGGGGGTGCTCGATGCGCGCGCCCACGGCGAAGGGCTTCTGGCGCATCTCCACGCCGGCGCTGTGCAGCATCTCTATTGTGTCCCGGGCGCTGTGCCCGATACACAGCAGCAGGGCGTCCGCTTCGACTGCAAAGCGCTTTGCGTTTTGCGTATATGCCAGGCCTGTCAACCGGCTCTGCTCTATAAAAAGCTTGTCCAGGCGCGCGCCGAAACGCAGTTCCCCGCCAAGAGACTCGATTTCTTTTCTCAGGGAAGTGATCACACTGCCGAGCCTGTCCGTCCCCACATGGGGCTTGGCCTGCGTGCGTATCTCCGGCGGCGCGCCATGATTCGCTAACTCCTGCAAAACGAAGCGGCATAACGGGTCCTTGATCCCGGTGTTCAGCTTGCCGTCGGAGAAAGCCCCCGCGCCGCCCTCGCCGAACTGCACATTGCTCTCGGGGTCGAGCCTTTGCGCTGTGTTGAACTGCGCCACGTCCTTCGACCTTTGCCCAATGGGCTGCCCGCGCTCCAGCACGATGGGCTTGTACCCCGCCCGAGCCAGGGTGAGCGCCGCGAAAATCCCCGCCGGGCCGAAGCCCGCTATAACAGGGCGCAGCGCGCTTTTTCGCCTGAACGCCGGTATTTCCAGGGGCGTCTCATGATATATCTCAACGCCCGGCCGGAGATATTTTTCCTCGTTCTCTATCTCAACAAGAATATGGCACACGAAATGCACATTGCTTTTCTTGCGGCTGTCGATGGCCTGGCGCAGCAAACGCACGCTTCTAATAGCGCCGCTAGGGCAGCGCAGTTTTTCCCGCGCGGCCCGGATGAGGTTTTCGGTCAGGCCGCCGTCCAGGGGAACGGGCAGGGCTTGTAGGAGGAGCATTGACGGGCCCTACTTCCGTTCAAACATATTCTTTCCCGGGTCAATCCCCGCAGCGGCAATCATGCGCGCCGCCCCTTCGTAATCGACGTCGGCCAGGCGGAAATGACAGTCACTGCCGATGGACAGGCTTACGCCCATGGACTGCAGCTGCGCCGCGTATTCCAGATAGCCATGCTTAAACTGCTGCGAAAGCGCAGGATGGAGCAGTATGGCCTCTATGTTGAGCTCGAAGGCGCAGTTGTTTTCCCTCAGAGCGTGAGCCAGCTCCAGCTTCATTGAACGCGGAATATCGGTGAAATCCGCAAAGGGATTTTCGGGCGATCTGCGCGTTCCGTGCCAAAGGTAGTGGGCCAGGATGTCCACCCCCGGGAGCGTGGCCAGAAACATGTTTTGCCGGTGATCGTCCCCGATCATATCAGCCTTTCCCCTGCTTTTGCAAAGCGGCCCATGCGCCCCCGCGACGACATAGTCGACGCCCATTTCGTCCAGGAAAGCCCTGTCGGCGGCGACGGCGAAATGGCCGGCGGGCGAGAGAAAAACTGTGAGCTCGACGCCGAAGAAAAAACGGCCCCTAAGTGCCGGGTTTTCGGACAGCACGGCCAGATAGGCTTCCCGGGAACGCGCAAGATTGCCCAGGTTTTCCATTCTGTTCATATGGTCCGAAACACCGAAGCGCGTAATCCCCATCTGTTCCGCCTGCGCGGCCAGCTCCCGCATGGTCAGTTGGCCGTCGCTGTTGTGCGTGTGGATATGCCAGTCGCTATGGATTTTCATTCTTGTCCTCCGTCCTCCTCCAGTTTCGACATTGCCTCGTATTCCTCCGAGTAGCATGAATAATCCCCGAATTGATCGGAATATTTCGATTTTTTCATCACGTGGATGTCGTCCGGGCCGAGGGAGATGCCTATCTCCTCGCCCACCCCGTGCTTTTCCGCACTCTGAATGAGCCATTTAAAACCCCGGACGTCCACGATGCAGTCGTAGGCCGCGCCCTTGAAAGCGGCGCTGACGACCGCGCCGCGCAGCAGGTCTTCCCGGGGCGGCACGATGTCCACGTCCTCCGGGCGCACGACAACATCGACTTTTTCGTTCTGCTCAAAGCCCCTGTCGACGCATTCAAAAATCATGTTCGCGAACTCCACGCGCAAATCCTCAAGCATCACGCCGTCGAGGATATTGCTCTCGCCGATGAAATCCGCCACGAAGGCGTTCCTCGGCTCGTCGTAGACGTCCCTGGCGCTGCCGATCTGCTGGATGACGCCCTCGTTCATCACCACCACGGTGTCGCTCATGGACAGCGCCTCCTCCTGGTCGTGCGTCACATAGACGAAGGTGATGCCCGCGCGCTGCTGTATATTCTTCAGCTCCGCCTGCATTTCCTTTCGCAGCTTGAGATCCAAAGCACCTAATGGCTCGTCAAGCAACAGCACCCTGGGTTTGACAGCCAGGGCCCGCGCGATGGCCACGCGCTGCTGCTGCCCGCCGGAGAGCGAGGCCACGCCGCGCTTTTCAAAGCCCGTGAGGTTGACCAGCGCCAGCATCTCCTGCGCGCGGGCGGCAACTTCGGCCCCGGGGAGCCCGCGCAGCTTCAGCCCAAACGCCACGTTCTGCCGGACGTTCAGGTGGGGGAACAGCGCGCAGCGCTGGAAGATGGTGTTCACCTGGCGCTGATGCGGCGGCACGCCCCGCAGGTCCTCGCCGTCGAAGAGCACCTGCCCCTCCTCGGGCTCCACAAAGCCCGCGATGAGGCGCAGGGTGGTGGTCTTGCCGCAGCCGGAGGGCCCGAGCAGGGTGACGAACGCCCCGTTGCGGATGCTCAGGTTGAAGTTCTTCAGCACGGCCTCATCGCCATCGAAGCTGACGGTGATATTTTTCAGTTCGATGATGATGTCGTTTTCCAATATCCACGCCCCCGGTTCAGGATTTGACGGGGGCGTCTTCCCCCCCATTTTAGTATTTGCATTATACTCCAAAAATAGGGGGATGTCAAGGGGGTAACACACGCCCGTGCGCCTGTCCGGCAAAAATCGCGCTTATAGGACAAAACCGTCCACGCATAGACATGTGCGGAGCGGTTTTTGCGTTGGCGCAATCTCATGAACCTATGCGATATTGCCCTGTTTTTTCTCCGCGCACACCAGCAGGATTGTCTTGACTGTAGGCTTTTTTAGAGCGAACATGGTAAGCAATGAATGCGCGAAAGGAGGGCCGCTTATGCCAAAAGCAAAACCCCGCACGACGAAACCCGCCGCACCGAAGGCTGCTGCGCAGATCATATGGTACATTGCTGTCTACATTCGTCTCTCCCGCGACGACGGCAACGAAGAAAGTGAAAGCGTTGTCAATCAGAAAAAAATATTGACGGAATATCTGGAGAAACAGTTTTCCGGACAATATGTGCTTGCGGACTTTTATATCGATGATGGCCTGAGTGGTACTGATGATACCCGCGCCAGCTTTATGCGCGTGATTGCGGATATCGAAGACGGCAAGGTCAACTGCGTGGTGTGTAAAACGCTTTCCCGCGCATTCCGCAATTACGCCGATCAGGGGTATTATCTTGAGAGCTATTTCCCGCAGAAGCATGTGCGCTTTATATCAACGGGCGATCCCAAGATTGATACATATACTAACCCCGAAGCAATCACCGGATTGGAAGTGCCGATCACCGGACTGATGAACGACCGTTTTGCCGCGAAGACCTCCAGCGATGTGCGGCGCACCTTTGATCATAAGCGCCGCAATGGCGAGTTTATCGGTGCTTTTCCCGCATAGGCATTATGCAACCGCTTGCCGAATAAAAAAAGCGCATTCGCTGCCCTTCGCCTTACGCCGACATTTCAATATCCCGGTTGCTTTCAATGAACTCGAGCGCCCGCTGATGCTCCGCCGCGAAAGTGAAATCGATGTCCACGCCGCCGCCTTCTTGCACGCAAATTTTTTGGATGAGATCAGCGACAATCCCGCGGTCTAAGCTGGTCAAGCCCCGGTGCTTTCGGAAAGTGTCAAAGTAGGGGTTCGCGCTGTCCACTCCCCGCGCCACAACGCGGCTCTTTTCTTCCAGACGATCCAGTTCACCGCGTAGATTCTCTTCGCGCTGCTCGAACTGCCGTTTCATCGCGTGGTACTCGTCGCGGGTGATATCCCCGTTTTTCCAGTCGGCGTACAGGCTGCTGCGCAGCAGCGTGGCTTTCTCAAGCTCCTGCCGTTTTTGCTTCTGTGCGATTTCAAGCCGCTTTGATTCCACTCGAACAACAGGAGCGGCATTGATGCTGTCGATGACATCCGCGAGATTATCAATGAGATCAACCTGGGTCTGGATCGCTTTCACTACAATGGCTTCGAGACGGTCATGGCGAATGCTGTGGCTGGAACAGAGCTTTGTGGTGCTGTAGGTACGGCAGGCGTAGTATACGTTATTCTTCGACGGCCTGCGGCACATGGCCTTTTCACACTCCGCGCAGCGCAGGAAGCCGGAGAACGGATAGACCCTTTTTTGATCGGGTGCGGTGCGCGAATCGCGCAGCATGATCTCTTGCGCTTTTTCAAAGAGTTCCTGGTCGATGAGCGGCTCATGGGTGTCGCGGCAGATAATCCAGTCTTCTTCCGGCAAGTTCACCCGCGTGTGCACTTTATAGCTCTTGACCTTCTGCTTGCCCTGCACCATGTGGCCCAGATACATTTGGTTTTGCAGGATGCTCAGCACGCCCATCACCGTCCATATCGGCTCGCCCACGGTTGCCTTCGGATTGTAGTATTTCATCCCGCATTGACGTTTGTAGGCTGTCGGGCAGGGAATATCCAGCTCAATCAGCTGCCGCATGATGCGGCTTTTGTTCATCCCTTCGCGGACGTACCAGTGAAAGATGTCCTGGACAATCGGGGCGGTTTCCGGGTCGGGGATCAGCTTGTGTTTGTCAGCGGGGTCTTTCAGGAAGCCGTAAGGCGCGAACGCGCCAATGAACTGGCCTGCGCGGCGCTTGGCGTTGAGGGTGCCCCGGATTTTGATGGACGTCTCCCGGCAATGGTTCTCGTTGTAGGCGCTCTGCATGGTCACGCCCAGGTCGTAGATATCATCGGGCCGCTTGTAGCTGTCCAGGCGGGGGAGTTCCAGCGAGATAAAGCGCACGTCCTTTATCACGAAAAGATGCTGCAAATATCGCTTGCACTCCCAGTCGTTCCTGCTAAGTCTGCTTAAATCTTTGACGATAATGCAGTTGACTTTGCCCTCGTCCAAATCGCGCAACATGCGCTGGAAGGCGTCGCGGTCGCTGTCGATGCCTGTGAACCCGTCGTCGATGTAGAAGCCCGCCAATTGCATGGACTCCTCTTCGCGCACGCTCTCGAAATACGCCGCTAAACGCTGCCGTTGGTTTGTCACGCTGAAGCTTTCGTCGTTGCCGTCCTCGCGGGAAAGCCTGATGTATATCGCCGTTAGCCACTGGATTTGCCGGGCTTTTTCTTCCCTGTTTTGTGCTTTTCTGATGCGGGCCATAAAACCTCCTTTCCCCCGCTTCAGCCGCTCGCAAGCGGCATAATCACAGGGTTCATGATGCCATAAAAAGCCTTGACAGTCAAGGCTTTTCTGCTCTTTTTATGCTTGCTTGCAAGCGATAAAATAGTTCTTCAAATGCGTCTTCAGGTCTTTGCCTTCCGGGTTAAATTTCAAACGCACAACAGCCCCGTTGCAGAGAAAGCAACAGGGGTCTTTGATTTGCCGGATATAATCCGCTGCCCGTTCGGCAGGCGGCAGGGATGGATCGATGTATACTGTGCTGATGTCCACAAGCTGCGCGCGTTCTTCTTCAGTCAAATAAATCGCCCCCGCATTTTTTGAGTGTTCAAGCAACACATATGCGGGGGAGAATTTGTCCTATGATTGGGAGGAATGTCCTTTTTGGACGAAACGCTTGTACAAATTGGGAGTACGTGGTATAATAGTTCTGCGATAAAAAACAGGAGCCGAAGAGTATATGCACCTTTACACCGTTACCCAAATGCGCGAAGCCGAACAGCGCGCTGTAACCGAATATGGCATCCCCCTAGCTGTCTTGATGGACAATGCGGGGAAAGGCCTTGCGCGCGCCGCGCTGAAAATGCTCCCGCAGCCGGACGGCGTTATCTGGATTTTCTGCGGCAACGGCAACAACGGCGGCGACGGGTATGTCTGCGCGGCGGAGCTACTGCGCCGGGGAAGGCGCGTCACCGTGTGGGGCATTGGCACGGAAAGTCTGCCGGAGGGCAGCCTCGCAAAAAACGCGGCAAATGAGTATTTAGCAACTGGCGGCGTGATTTTTCCTGTTTCGCTGGAATTACAATCAGAAGAAATCAAGTGTGATTTGATCGTTGACGCTTTGTTGGGAACGGGTTTGACCCGGCAAGTCTCTGGATTGTATACCCATGTGATTTGCTTGATTAATTCTACGCCTACACCAGTGTTATCCTGCGATCTGCCCAGTGGCGTGGATGCCGACACCGGGCAAATCATGGGTATTGCCATGCAAGCAGACAGAACCCTCATGATGGGGCTGGGCAAGCTGGCTTGCAAGCTGCCGCCGGGATATGATTGCTTTGGACAGGCGGATGTTTGCGATATTGGAATTCCGCATGTGCTGGTAGCGCAGTTTGTGCCTGTTCGCGTCTACGATTTCGATGCTGTCATTCAAAAAGTGCCTGACCAGGACGGCGCTTACGTCGCCTTCCCCTATGACATCCGCGCCGAGTTCGGCAAGGGCCGCGTGAAAGTCCACGCCACTTTCGACGGCGAGCCCTACGACGGCAGCATCGTCAACATGGGCTTGAAGAACGCTGACGGTTCGGTGTGTTATATTATTGGCGTTCGAAAAGATATTCGCGCGAAAATCGGCAAGCAGCCGGGGGATACAATTCGGGTGACGATACGGGAAAGGGAGTAGCCATGTCAAAGCCACGCAAAATGCTGGGCAGCGCGGATGCGCCCTATATCCTGTCGCTCATGCGGCTAATTGACACACAGAGTAAGGCGACGATTGCCGCCTGGTGCATGGACTACGCCCAAGCGCATATACTGCCAATCTTCGAGAAGCACTGCCCAGGCGATGACCGCCCCCGCCACGCGATTGCCGCCGCCCGCGAGTGGTTCGAGGGCAAGAAAAAACTGCCCGAGGTCAGGCAGATTATTTTACACGAATGCCACGCCGCCGCGCGTGAACTCGACGGCAACCCCGCCGCGCGGGCCTGCGGGCAGGCGTCGGCCTGCTTCCATACGCCGACACATTCGCTTGGGCTGGCGTTCTACGACGCGGCGGCGATTGCCTATGACCGCGTGGGGCTCGGCGAAGCGCCGGAGGTCTACGACAAAATTGCCGCCGAGGAGTGCGCGAAGATGGAGGCGGCGCTATGTGCTGTGGCGGTGGAGGATGAGCCGAACCCGGCGAAGATCAATTGGGGGTTTTAGCGTGAGTGGACGGGCTTTCAGCACAAATGAAAATCGCGGTGGGCGCGGCGTAGAAAATATCGCCTTCGCGGTTCAATATGGCGCTTGCTTCCGCGTTGACCTCGGCGATTACGGCGGCGTCCTGCACCACTGTGAAGTGCCAGGGCTGCAAATTGCGCGCGCTACTTGATCTGAGAGACAAATTGCTCTGCGCGTATCAGGGCCAAGGCATCCAGGTCAACGCTTACGCCGCGTATATCAACGCGATCATCAATGCCCATGCTCTGCGATGCGTCCCGCAGAGCTGTCTATCCACATCTGCCAGCTTCCCACATAACGAAGTCCTTCGTATATGCATATGCAGGGCGTACAGGCAAATTGCTTGCGGATTAGGATATATCAAAAAGCAGAAGAGTGCGTCAGCTAAACTCTTCTGCTGTGCGTTTGTTGAAAAGGGCCATTCATTGGGGTTTTGGTTGGGGCGCATGTTTGCAGGAAGCAGTTGCGCCAACCGCCCCTTCTACACCGTTTCCGCCATTGCAGCAGCACAGCTTGCAGTTGCTGTAGCAAGCCAGAGTGATTGCGTGATCACCCGCACCAGTGCCAACCGCAGCGCCGATTTGCTGCGAAAGCCCAGCGTCTGCGACATAAGTCAATTTGTTGACACTGTCAGTTATATAAGCAATATGGTTGCGTTGATCAACCGAAATATCGGTCAGCAATCCTGGTGGCGGCGTAAGGGTTATCCGGCCAAGAAGTTCCAGGGAGCAGGCGTCGTAAACATGAACGGCGTTTCTTGCCGCGTTGACGGCATACAGCAACCCCAGCCCGGAATCAATCGCCATGGCGTATATGCCGTTTTCGGCTTCGGCGGACTCTATCAAGGTTTGGCTTTTGCCATTGAAAAGAACAAGGCCGTATTCGCCGTCGCTTGCAACAATGTTGTTCTTGCAGGTATTGACAAGCAGATTTTTCAGACCGTTATCGGATTGGTAAGCGATGGTTCCAAGCGATTGATTGCTGTTTCCGTTAATGACTTCAAGTCCGGCAGCGGTGGAGAAATAAATCAGGTTCGTGTTTGGATTCACAGTTACAGAACCCGCACCGGCTACCGGAAGATAGCTCATGAATTCATCTGTATGGCCATTGACGACAGCTACAAAGGAATTGCGGGGCGAAGCGATATATACCAACTGATTATTGATATTGACCGCGATGCCGCTGTCTGCGTAATTGCCCGGGGGTAAAGTGATTTCGCCTCCGACAGCGTTTGTGCCGGCGTTGATGATCGCCAACCTGCCATCGGCGGAAAGCAGATATACCTTGCGGTAAATGGGATCGAAGCCCATACTCGCGACGGGAAACGGCGCGTTAAATGTATCGGCAGCTACATGCGTAATTGGATCAATAATATGGACGAAATCGCCATCCGACACATAAGTAAACGCCGGTTGATCGCAGCCAATACTATTTGCAGTACCTGTCGCTCCGGTTGCGCCGGTTTGACCTGGAAGGCCCTGTTCACCAGTCGCGCCGGTTGCCCCAGTCTGGCCCGGGAGACCCTGCCCCCCAGTCATTCCAGTTGCACCAGTCGCGCCGGTTGCCCCAGTCTGGCCCGAAAGGCCTTGTTCGCCAGTCGCACCAGTAACCCCAGTTTGGCCTGGGAGGCCCTGTTCACCAGTCGCACCAGTAGCCCCAGTTTGGCCTGGGAGGCCCTGTTCACCAGTCGCGCCTGTAGCCCCAGTTTGGCCTGGGAGGCCCTGTTCACCTGTCGCGCCGATTGCCCCAGTCTGGCCCGGGAGACCCTGTTCACCAGTCGCGCCTGT
The DNA here is from genome assembly GCA_009779995.1 of Oscillospiraceae bacterium. Classification (GTDB taxonomy): domain Bacteria; phylum Bacillota; class Clostridia; order Oscillospirales; family Acutalibacteraceae; genus WRMQ01. Next base: position 69,993 of record WRDW01000002.1, read on the forward strand.
AGCCCCAGTTTGGCCTGGGAGGCCCTGTTCACCTGTCGCGCCGGTTGCCCCAGTCTGGCCCGGGAGGCCCTGCCCCCCAGTCATTCCAGTTGCGCCGGTCGCGCCGATTGCGCCGGTTTGGCCCGGAAGGCCCTGCCCCCCAGTCATTCCAGTTGCGCCGGTCGCGCCGCTTGCCCCAGTCTGGCCCGGGAGACCCTGTTCACCTGTTGCGCCGGTTGTGCCGGTTGCGCCGGTTTGGCCCGGAAGGCCTTGTTCGCCGGTTGCGCCGGTTTGGCCCGGAAGGCCTTGCCCGCAGGGGCCATCAAGATGGAACGCAATATTTCGGGCAACAAGAGCAATCGGACACTCTTTTATGCCAATAGCGCCCCGGATGGGGGCGCATCAACGACAGCACTGCTTTCCCTAGGCGTCTTTCCTGTCAGCTCCTTAAACACCCGGTTGAAGTTGCGCACGCTCCCGAAGCCGCTCTGCCCCGCAATTTCCGCTATGGGCATCCTGTGCCCGCGCATCAATTCCTGTGCATAGGCCAGGCGCTGCTGATTCAGGAACTGCCGGAAGCTTGTACCCAGAAGCTGACGCTGGCACTTGGAAAGATAATTCACGCTGTAGTCCAGTTCTTCCGCTGCATTGCGAAGCGTGATGTTCTCCCGGTAATGTTCCGAGATATAAATGAGCAGCCGGTGCGCAAGGATACTATCTGCCTGTTTGCGCGGTATTAGGCTGACTTGCTTCACATAACAGGCGCAAATCGCGGACAGGCAGGCTTCCAATTGGAACAGATGCTCCGCGCATTCCAGGTGCAAGATCTCCATTTTTGTCTTTAGCGGGGTTACCAGATGGACGTTCCCGGCAAAACTTGGATCCATTTCTGTAAGCAGCTTGTTGTCAAGTACGTTGTCTTTGAGGTAGGTCACTGTCGCGGGGTCGCATGTGAATTTCGCGCTGACGCCCTTCTTGCCTTCCGTGCAGCCCGCGAATCGCCGGGCGTGCTCCTCCCAAAAAACACAGGCCCATATCCTGGTGGGCGCGATGGCTATGGACGCATGTACCTGGTTGGGCAGAATCATCACAAACTCGCCCTGGACGACGGTTTCTTTCATCCCATCCACCGTCGTCTCCAGCTCGCCGCCTATGATATAAAGCAGCTCGAAATTTTTATGGAAATGAGGCGATACGCCGTCCTCTTTTTTGATAAGAGATCGGGTGTCGCTCACCGAATCAAAATCCAGATGTTTAATTTGCATTATTTTATTCCTCTACACGGAAGATTTCGTCTATAATTGTACACGTTATGTCCTTCCATTGCAAGCTGGCATATGGTACAATTAATATGAATAAGCAAGTTCATTTTTTATTCATTACATTGAACAAGAGAGATTCGGAGGTAAACCCCATGAAAAAGCAAACCAGCATCTTAACCACCCTCGCGGCCCTGGGCCTGGCCATCGCGATTCCCGCTGCCCTGGCATGGTACTACGACGTCTTCGTCAACTGGCAGCCGAATATCTACCCATTCGCGGTGGTGGCCGTGATTTTGGGCAACGTCCTGCTGACGCTGCTCACGCTGTGGGCGCGGGGCGAGCGCAAAGCCCTGCCGCTCGCATGGAAAACAGCGCTTTCCGCGGCGGTGTTCGTCGCCGCGCTCGTCGGCGTTTCCGGCGTCATCAACGACGGGATATACAGCTACAAATACCCCGGTCCAGGTATTGCCGCAAGCGTCGCGCTGCCCCTTTGCGCCGCGCAGATTCTCGTGCTGTTCGCGCTGCTGCTGCGGAAACTGCGCAGGCCGGCCATCGCCATATGTTTGGCCGCGTCCTGCCTGCTGAGCCTGAGCTATAGTGCAACGGTAGCAGTGCCCTATATGAAACGTCAACTCAAGTGGAGCGACGGCACGCCG
>WRDW01000003.1 GCA_009779995.1 Oscillospiraceae bacterium
AAAAAAAGAAGTGCAAAGCAGCCCGCTTTGTGGTATAATGGAATTGCTAAAAAGCCATGACACACAAGTAAAGGAGCTGCTTCGCATGAACAATTATAGCACACTTGGGCACAATTTGAAAAGAGGTATTTTCAATTATTCTAAAAAGATTTCCGGAGGGCTTTACCGACCGGCGCAAAGATTCGTATGGTCTGTCCAGGTTCACCTTTTACGCCATTGCCGGTGGCTTGGCTGAAATTTTCGGCAAGCTCTATACAGGTATTTCTAGTTTTTTTCTCTGCCCTCCCCGATCAACTCAGCTCTGCTTTTTCGGGTGGGGATGAAATGGGGAAACTCAAAATCAATTGGCATCGTAACGGACAGCAGGTACAATCTCTTCGTTTGCACGGCAGCAGACAGCGGCGATATACCCCTCCGGCACGGCGGGACAATACACCTCGCCCGCCCCGCCGGCCTTGAATACAGCCTCATGCTTTACCCAAAGCGTGAGCAGGGGGATGTCATCTTCACCCGGCAAGGCGATTTTCCTGCGAATGGCCTCCTCGTTGCGCAGGGGGCGGTCAAGGCGCTCCACGTCGCAGCCGATTTCGCCGAGCTCGCTCACGGCCAGGAGAACCAGGCCCTCGCTGTGGCTGATGCTGAAGAAGGGCCCGCCGGGCAAATAGGGCTTGCCATTTTCATGTATCAGGATATGCGAAGCGTCGCAGCCCAATACCTCGCACAGGAGCCTGCGCCCGGCCTCATGCTCGGCCTGCCGCATGGCTTTGCGATCAGATAGTCGCAAAATTTCAGTGAAATGCAGCCGAGCCATCCAGGAACTCCTCGTTGATCTCCAGCCCGAAGGCCTCGCCTATGGCGCGCAGGTTGTCGTCGGTGATGGTCTGCAGCACGGGCCGGCCGGCGGCCATCACCTTGAGCAGAATCTGCGCGGCTTTGTCAATCGCGTGCATCATCCCGAAGGTCGAGTCAAAGTTCTCCCCCGCGCAGAAGATGCCGTGCTGCCCCCAGATCACCGCGGCGAAACGCTCCATCTCTCTGGCCGTGGCCCGGGCGACCTCCGCGCCGCCGCAGACCATCCAGGGCACCGCGCCCACGCCCTCGGGGAAGATCACCACGCACTCGGTCATGGCCTGCCAGAGTGCCCGGCTGAAGGCTTTCGCCGTCACCGGCAGCACGAAGGTGAGCGCCACCACGTCCACGGGGTGCGCGTGGTAGATTACCCGCGACCTGCCCCCAGTGGCCGCTGCCCGCACGGCGTGGTTTAGTATGTGCGTGGGGAACTCACTGGTGGGCATATGCCCCACGGTAAGGCCCCAGACGATGCGCCAGGCGTCACCGGTTTCGCTCAGCTGCGCGACGCCTATGTTCTCCTCGGGCTTCTCTTTGATGTTCTGGAAGTACCGGTTCGTCCCAGTGACGATAAAATATGCGTTCGCAAGGCCCGGCGCCTCCACGCCCAGGGGGAGCCACGGCCCGCTCTCGTCGAAGCAGGGGCAGCAAAGCTGCGCCTCCCCGGCGGTCATGCGGTAGCTCAGGTTGCCGCCGTTGCGCTCATGCCAGCCCTGGAGCCAACCGTTGTGCGCGCAGGCGACGAAGGCTTGCAGGGCGGGGGTTTCAAGGATGTTCATGCTTCGACCTCGCATTTTTTATGATAGCCACAACCAACCAGATAATGAATCCAAGGACAAACAGAGGGATTAACCAATAGGGTGGGCCGGAACCAAATTCTATTTTCAGCGATTCGCCGTCCACCAGGCAACCCGTTCTCGAGAGAATAAACAGTCCTTTTTGGGTACGATCCGCGTTGGTCATTCCCAGCACCGTGCCGTCCTCGGAAAGATAAGCAAAACGAACATACCTAAACTGCTTGCCCATATCATCAAATCCGCCCGACCCTTCGACGTAATTCTCAAACGAGTTGTAGCTGTTTTCTAAGTCCCACTCCCGGCCTTTTAGCTCTATGTCCGCATTGGCGTAGGCGCAGTGGAAGGTGAAGCTCACGTAGCTGTCCCATTCGCCTGCCGCGATTTCGCTGTCCGGCCCAATACCGTGCAACACGCCGTTATCGGTGTGATCCCCGCCCAAATCGCTCTTGCGTACCAGCAGGTCGATATACACCGCCCCCTCCGGCACATGCGCCAGCACGGTCGTGCTCGCAAAACCCGGAAATGGTTTCCAAGCAAACGTGGGCACAGTTAGCGCGGCCAGCAGCACGAGCATGGCAAATAGGGAAAATACTTTTTTCACAGCTGTTATCCCTTCGTCAACTTACAAAACCCCTTTTTGCCCTTGCGCAGCATCACAGGCAGCGCCTCCCTCGCGATGGCGAAGGCAATCCCATCCACCTTTGTGTCGTCCGCGAAGACCCCGCCCTGGTCCACAAGGCGGCGGGCCTCGCCCCGGGATTTCGCGAGGCCAGAGAGCACGAGGGCGGACACGATGTCGATTGCGCCGTCAACAAAGTCACTGTCAGTCAGGGTGACACAGGGGATGCTGCCGCCCTCGCCCGCGCCTGAAAATAAAGCTTTCGCCGCGGACTGCGCCTTTTCGGCCTCCTCTTCGCCATGAATGAGCCTGGTTACTTCAAAAGCCAGCTTCTCTTTCGCCTGGTTGAGGGCACTGCCGGTGAGCTTGGCATATTCGGCGATCTCCTCCAGAGGCATGAAAGTGAGCATCTTCATGCAGCTTGTCACGTCGCTGTCGGACACGTTGCGCCAGTACTGGTAGAAGTCGTAGGGGCTTGTTTTTGCCGGGTCAAGCCAGAGCGCGCCCTTCTCGGTCTTGCCCATCTTCAGGCCCTCGGCGGTGAGCAGCAGATTGAACGTGAGCCCGTAGACCTCCCTGCCGTCGCGGCGGCGGCACAGCTCCACCCCGCCGATGATGTTGCTCCACTGGTCGTCCCCGCCCAGCTGCATGATCACATCGTGATTGCGATTGAGATGCAGAAAGTCGTAGCTCTGCAATATCATATAGTTCATCTCGAAGAAGCTCAGGCCCCGCTCCAGCCGGGCCTTGTAGCACTCGGCGGCGAGCATTCGATTTACGGAAAAATGCACGCCGATGTCCCGCAGGAACTCGAGATAGTTCAAATCAAGGGTCCAGTCGGCGTTGTTGACCATCAGGGCCTTTCCCTCGCTGAAATCCAGCACCGCGCCCATCTGCTTTTTGAAACAGGCGATATTGCGCTCTATCTCCTCCCGGGTGAGCATCCGGCGCATGTCGGTCTTGCCGGTGGGGTCGCCGATCATGGCGGTGGCCCCGCCGAACAGAACCACCGGCACGTGCCCGGCGCGCTGCAAATGGGCCATGGCCATCAGGGGGACGAAGCCCCCCACCGTGAGGCTGTCGGCCGTGGGGTCAAAGCCGATGTAGAAGCGCACCGGCGCGTTGCCCGCGAGCAGCTGCTCCACTTTGTCGAAATCCGTGCACTGGGCCACGAGATTGCGCTCTTTCAGTTCCTGAAATACGTTCATCGCGAAAACTCCTCATTATACTTATTTTATTATATCGGAACGCCGGTGAATTGTCAACCGGGGCCCCCGCAAAATCGAAGATTTTGTGGGGTGGGAAGAAAAAGAGCCCGAGAGCCGTTAATGGCTTTCGGGCTTCATCTCCGTGCGGCTCTACGCGCCGGGGAAAAGGCAGGAAAGCCGGTATCGGCAGCCCGACACAGCCTGGGTATACGCATAATATGACTGCGTAAACATGCGGCTCTCCTCTCGTTTTATCCAGCGTTCTACGAATAGTATACACGATTTTCCCGCGAATGTCAAGAAAAAGATTGATTTTTCACCCGCAACATGCTAAAATATATCCTTAAGGGGGGTGCTGTTATGCGATTGATCATAGACCGCTTCGAAGGCGGCCTTGCCGTGTGCGAACGGGAGGACGGCTCGCTGGAGCACATCCCCGTGGAGGCCCTGCCCGAAGGCGCGCGGGAGGGCAGCGTACTGGTGCTGCAAGATGGCGCGTGGGCGCTGGATATGCGTGAAGAAGAAGAGCGGCGGGCAAGGCTATTTGCGAAGCAGGAGGGGTTGTTTCAATGACCCTGCGTGATTTACTGGATAAACTAAATTGAGGTGGTGAGCATGTTATGATCTATACGCTGAAAGAATTGCAGGATCGTGTTCTGCCCATAGCGGAAAAATACCGCATTCCCGCCATGTATGTGTTCGGCTCCTACGCCCGTGGCGACGCGACAGAGCACAGCGACATCGACATCCTGTTCCGCAGGAAAGGCTCGGATGTACGTGGCTTCGGCATGGGCCTTCTGTACGAGGACCTGCACGCGGCGCTGCGCAAAAAAGTGGATCTGGTGACGCTGGAATCCATGGAAAATCCGGAGGAGCGCAGGCGTTCGCCCTGGTTCATTCACAATGCTGAGCAGGAAAGGGTGGCAATCTATGAAAGACAGTGATGTGCAGCGCGTTTGGCATATGAGGCAATACTGCGAGCAAATCGAACGGGCGATAAATCGGTTCGGCCCAACATTTGAGGCGTTCGCAGCCGACGTTGATTATCGGCATGTGATTTCCATGTGCATCATGCAGATTGGCGAGTTGAGCGGGCGGCTCTCCGAGGAATTCAAGGACGCCAGCCGCAATCATGTGACCTGGGCGGCGCTCAAGGGTATGCGCAACTGGTTCGCGCACGACTATATTTCCATGGACATGGAGACCATCTGGGAGGCCGCAACCAAAGACGCGCCCGCTCTGCTCGCGTTTTTCAACCGGACCATCGAGGAAAGTCCCGAGGCGTTTCAGCCGCCTTGGACACAGCACTAAGAATTTGGAGGACACCACATGCATTGTTCAGATCACACCCCAGACGATACCATCCAGCAGGAGGTCGGCGAATACGAGGTGCGCCTGCGGAAATACCAGGCCATAGCCGCGCGGGACGGCGTTGTGTGCAAGGACAAGTTCCAGCGCACGCATACAATCGCAGAAGCACAGAAGCTAGCCGAAGGTGAAGAAGTCGCGCTGTGTGGAAGAATCACAGCCTTGCGCTGGTTCGGCAAGCTCGTGTTCGGGAAACTATACGACGCGGGGGGCAGCATACAGTTTTCCCTTTCGAAAAACGAGCTGGACGAGGAGGCGTTCGCGTTTGTCAAGGCGAACGCGGACGTGGGCGACTATATTGGTATAAGCGGCGCGATGTACTATACCCAAAAGGGCGAGTTCACCCTCAAGGGCAGCCGGTGCGCGATCCTGAGCAAAGCGCTGCGCCCCCTGCCCGAGAAATTTCATGGAATTACGGACGTGGACAGAAAATTCCGGCAGCGCTATCTCGATGTCATTATGAACGAAAGCACCAGAAATACCCTGGCCATGCGCATCCAAATGCTGCGCTTCATCCGGAATTTCCTGGACGAAGCGGGCTTCGTGGAAGTGGAGACGCCCATCCTGCAAAACGTGGCCAGCGGCGCGGCGGCGCGGCCCTTCGTCACCAGGCACAACGCCCTGGACACAGAATTCTACCTGCGCATCGCGCCCGAACTATTTCTCAAGCAGGTGATCGCCTGCGGCTTCGACAAAGTGTTCGAGCTGGGCAAGAACTTCCGCAACGAGGGCATGGACGCCATGCACCTGCAGGAGTTCACCATGCTGGAGTGGTACGCCTCCTACTGGGACTTCAACGATAATATTGACTTCGTCACCAAAATGATACAGGGCATTTTGATGGAGCTGCGGGGCACGCTGCAAATCGAGTACCAGGGCGAGGCTCTGGATTTCTCGCGGCTGCGGCGCGTGGACTACATCGCCGAGTTGAACAAGATACTCGAAACCGACATTCTCTCTTACGAGAGCGCGCAGGACCTGGCCAATCACATCATTCAAAAGAATATTTTTTGTGAAGAAGATCTGAAAGATTTAAAGTCCCTGCCGGCGATTGTGGATTTCACTTTCAAGCGCAAGCTGCGGCCATCGCTGGTGCAGCCCTGCGTGACCTTCAACTATCCGGCCTTCCTGATCCCCCTCGCGCGGCGCAATGACCTGAACCCCAAGGCCATCGACATGTTCCAGGTGGTGGTGTGCGGCGCGGAAATCGTGAAGGCCTATTCCGAGCTCGTGGACCCCATTTTGCAGCGCGGGGCCTTCGAGGAGCAGGTGCGCAACAAGTCCACCGGGGACGACGAGGCCTTCGACCTGGACGAGAGCTTCCTGCTGGCCATGGAACACGGAATGCCGCCCATGTCCGGCCTGGGCTTCGGCATTGACCGATTTATGTCCATCGTGGCCGACCAGCCCACACTGCGCGATGTAATCTTTTTCCCGCAGATGAAGGTGTAGGGCTATGCAGAAAAATAGGGACGCAGCAGCCCTGCGTCTCTGTTAATTTATCATGCGTTCAAAATCTCAAACCTAAACGCGCAGCTCCTCTCCCCCCTGGTGCTGGCCGCCGAGGAGACGATCTCCTTCAGCCGCAGCTTCACGCCCAGGGCCCTTTGGAGGTTCTGCCGGGCGTGGCCGCCGCAGCAGCCGCAGAAGGTGGGCGAGACCGCCGCCGGCTGCGGCAATTTTGCAAAAATGCCGCACACGCAACTGTATTCGCCGGCTTTTCCGTGGCTCCAGGCGACGGTCAGGGTGCCGCCGGGATTCAAGCGGCAGGGCAGCTGATACATGATGTCCGATTCGTTATAAAGCCGCACTTTGTCTTCCAGCAGCAGGCCCGCGTGCGCGCGCCCGAACGCCATGTGCGCGGCGGCGGGCTTGCCGCTCACGCTGCAGCCCTGCTCCTGCATGATAGAAAGGCGCTGTTCCCCGGTGAGCAGCCGGTCCATCTGGCCGATGAAGCCGACGTATTCCTCGCTCCACTGCGCGCCCTTTGACGCGGGGTCGGGGAGGACAAATTGGCTCAGGGTATCCTCGGGGATGCATTTTTTTATCATGGTTGTCATGATGGCCCTCGCGCTTGGCATGGTCAGCGGCCCTCCTTGATTTTGATAGGCCTTCAGGCCCCTATCCACGCGGTCCCACTCGCTCATCTCCCAGCTGTCCGTCAGCATGGCATAGACGCTGTCCCAAAGGCAGAGTCAAGGTTTTTTTGCAGAGTCAAGGTTTTTTTGCACGGCACTTGACAGCAGAGATGGAAAAGTTTATAATAGCCCATAGAGATCCAAAGGAGTGATTTCATGAACAACGAAGAGAAAATCCTATCCGCGCTGGAAGCGTTAAGCGGCCGTATTGACGCCTTTGAAGCTGGCGTAAACGCCCGCTTTGAGGGCGTAGACAACCAATTCCTCGGTATAAACCAGCGCCTGGACGGGATAGACGAGCGCCTGGACGGGATAGACGAGCGCCTGGATAGAATCGAGGATGACATCTCGATTATCAAGGAGGAGGCCATCGTCACCAGGGGCGCTACAGACCAGTTGCTTGAGAACTGGGTTTTGCGTTTCGGCGACGATGATTTCGTTCAACTTGTAGCATTGTCTGATATTGCGGCATAGCGGTATCCCGTAGATGAAGCAGGCAGCGCAGGCCCCCTTACATCCTCTCCGGCGCGTCGATCTTGAACATCCGCAATAGATTCCCCAGCACATCCCTCACGCAGGCGCACAGCGAAAGCCGCGCCTGCAGGAGGGATTCCTCTTCGCCCATCACCCGGCAGGCGTTATAGAACTTGTGGAACTGCCCGGCCAGCTCCATGCAGCAGCGCGTCACCCGGGCGGGGTCGCAGGCCCGCGCGGCCTCGGCAATCTCCCCGGTCAGCGCCGCCAGCAATCGGATGAGCTCGCGCTCCTCAGTTGTGCTTAACAGGCACAGCTCTTCTTTTGTACACGCGCGCGGCTCTATGCCCTCCTCTTCAAAGCGCCTGAAAATGCTGCAAATTCTTGCGTGGGCGTATTGGCAATAATAAACAGGGTTTTTCGCCGACTGCTCCACGGCCAGGTCCAGGTCGAAATCCATGGCGGAGGCCGGGCCGCACATATTGAACAGGAAGCGCAGCGCGTCGATGGGAATGTCGTCCAGCAGGTCCTCCAGGGAGATGGACTTGCCGGTGCGCTTGCTCATGCGCACCACCTGGCCGCCCTGCACCAGCTTCACCAGCTGCGTGAGCACGAACTGCGCGCGGCCTTTCCCGAACATGGCGTCCAGGACAGCGCCCAAACGGATCGTGTGCCCGTGGTGGTCGCTGCCCAGCACCAAGATTGAGCGGTCGAAGCCGCGCGTCACCAGCTTGTTGTGGTGATAGGCGATGTCCGGGACAATATAGGTCGGCAGCCCGTTGGAGCGCACGACCACGAAATCCTTATCCAGGCCATATTCTGTGCCCTTGAACCATAGCGCGCCCTCGGCCTCATAGGTCTGCCCGCTCTCGCGCAATAGCTCTATCACCCGGTCAACCTCGCCGTTTTTATACAGCGTGCTCTCGTAGAACCAGGTGTCATATTTTATTCTATAGCGCTCCAGATTCACCCGAATTTGCTCCACATTCAGGGGCAGCGCGAAATCCACAAGCGCCTTACGCCGCTCCTGTTCGGGTTTGGCGAGATAACTATCGCCAAATTTCTCTGCGAACTCTTTGGCTCTTTGCGTAATATCCTCCCCATGATACCCGTCGTCCGGCAGTTCAATCTCCTCGCCGAAGTGCTGGCGGTAGCGCACGTCCAGGCTCAGGCCGAAGTTCTCGATCTGCTTGCCGCCGTCGTTGACGTAGAACTCTCTTTCGATTTCATACCCGGCGGCTTCCAACACAGTCGCGAGGCAGTCGCCCAGCGCGCCGCCCCGGGCGTTGCCCATATGCATGGGCCCGGTGGGATTGGCGGAGACGAACTCCACCAGCACGCGCTGCCCCTCGCCTATATTTGACCGCCCATAGGCATCGCCTTTTGCCAGCACGTCAGCTACTATATCAGCAAAATACGCATCGCCATAATAGAAATTGAGGAACCCCGCCCCGGCGGCCTCGCAGCGCAGGGCATAGGTGTTTGAAAGCTCAATGTGATTCACCAGCGCCTCGGCGATTTTGCGCGGCGGCGAACGAAGTTCGCGGGCCCAGGCCATGGCCGCGTTGGAGGACAAATCCCCGTTGCGGCGGTCGGCGGGCGTCTCCAGGGTGAAGGGCCCCTGCGGCAGGGCGGGCAGCGCCCCCGCGGCAAAAGCGGCCCTCGCAGCCGCTTCAATCGCCTGTTTGATTTGCATCTGTGCCTCTTGGACAAGAAATGACATGGTTGCCTCCTGCCTATTCGTCTCCTAAATACTTACGCACCGTATCCCAATCGGGCTCCCATTCCTTCAGGATGAAGCTCTGGCAGCCCAATTCCAGGTGCAGCTCGTTGTCATCCCATCGGTCGCCTAACCCGGCGGCAAAATCGAACCTGCTTTTCAGCTGCTTTGTGATGTCCATGCGCTCCTGCTGATTTTTCCCAAGATACACCTCGCCGTCAGGAAAGCCCACGCTGCGCAGCCATTGCCGCGTAATATCAACATATGCGTCGGGACGGGCGCCGATGTAGACCAGCCTGTACTTTTCGGCCAGCTCCCGCATCATCTCCACGCTGCCGGCGGTCGGGGTATCTTTCATTATTTTCTTATCCGAAAAGAACCACTTATATCCCAATCGCTGCAGCGGAATCCTGTGCCGCATGTCGCAAATCGTGCCGTCCAGGAACACTAAAATTGCCTGCATACGAATCCCCCTTCCAAGGACGTGCGGAGCACCTAATTGTGCATTGTGCATTGTGCATTGTAAATTGTGCCCTACCCCCGCGCCTGCACTTTGATCTCCATCTGGTTGCTGCTCATCAGGTCCGCGCAGAAATCCAGGGTGTAGGCCAGCTTGATGCGCCCGCCCGCCCGGTTGATGCTGGCGTCCACCGAGCGCGCGTAGACGCCCAGGTGCATCATCCCGGCGGGGGTGTTGTAGTAGCAGTTGTGGCGCACGCCCTGCTCCAGGGTGATCTCCAGGGGGTAGGCCCCCCGGCGCGAGAGCGACACCGTGCGGTTTTGCACCCGCAGGGCGGATTCGCTCTGTTCGGGGCCGTCGGTCTCCACGTAGTCCAGCTTCCAGCCGTCCCCCAGCTCGGTGAGCACGCCGTCGCACAGGAACTCCGAGGCGTGGGTTTCGCCCTCCACCTCATGGGAGTCCCGGATCTCGATGACCACGGGCACTTTTTTCTTCGGCATTTTGACTTCCTCCTTATACTAATTTCAGCCCCAGTTCCTTCAGCTGCGCCGCATCCACTGGCGAGGGGCACTGCGTCATGGGCTCCGAGGCGTTCTGCACCTTGGGGAAGGCCGTCACGTCGCGCAAATTCTCGCAGCCGAGCAGCTGCATCACGAGCCTGTCGAGCCCCAGGCCCATGCCCCCGTGGGGCGGCGGGCCATAGCGGAAGGCGTCCACCAAAAAGCCGAATTTTGTCTTGATTTCTTCTTCAGTCAGTCCCAGCAAAGCAAAAATGCGCTGCTGCAATTCCGGGTCGGTGATTCTGATTGACCCGCTGGACATCTCGATGCCATTGAGGGTCAAATCGGCGGCTTTGGCGATGACGTTCGCCTTATCGCTTTCGAGAATCGCCATGCTCCCGTCCGTGGGGGAGGTGAAGGGGTGGTGCATCGCCACGAACTGCTGCGCGTCCTCGTCCCAGTCGAAGAAGGGGAACTGCGTCACCCACAGGAATTTTAAATTCCCCTTGGGGATAAGATCGAGCTTTCTCGCCAGCGCCTGCCGCAGCGCCCCGAGCACCGAAAGCGTCAGCGAGTTCTTCGCGTCGGCCACCAGGAAGACGACGTCGCCGGGCTGTGCCTGCGCGCGGGCGATGATGCTTTGCATGGTCTCTTCAGAGATAAACTTGCCGAACGAAGAAGCAATTGTCCCATCAAGAGCCAGCCGCGCCCAGGCCAGGCCCTTCGCGCCTATGCCCTTCACAAGCTCTGTCAGCTTGTCGATTTCCTTCCGGCTGAGCGTGTCATAGGCGTTCTTCGCTGTGAGGCCCCGCACGCTGCCGGTTTGCAAAGCGCTCTCAAATACAGTGAACCCACAACCAGCAAGCAAATCGCTTGCGTTGAAAAGCTCCATGGCGTAGCGTATGTCGGGCTTGTCGCTGCCGAAGCGCTCCATCACGTCGCGGTAGGTCATGCGGGGGATGGGGAACTCCACGCCGAGCCCCAGCTCCCTGTCCAGCCTCTTGATGAAGCCCTCGACCATAGTCAAGATATCTTCGAGCTCGACGAAGGACATCTCCAGGTCGATCTGCGTGAACTCGGGCTGCCGGTCTGCGCGCAGGTCTTCATCGCGCATACAGCGGGCCAGCTGAAAATATCTATCGAATCCGGCGACCATGCACAATTGCTTATACATCTGCGGGGACTGCGGCAGGGCGTAGAACGAGCCCGGGTGCACCCGGCTGGGCACGAGATAGTCCCGCGCGCCCTCAGGGGTGGAGCGTATCATCATGGGGGTCTCGATCTCGATAAAGCCGTTCTCGTCGAAGTAGTCCCGGGTGATCTTGGCAATCTTATGTCTCATCAAAATATTGCGTTGCAAATCGGGCCGCCGCAGGTCCAGGTAGCGATATTTCAGCCTGGTCAACTCTGAAGTCGGGCAATTTTCGATGATCTCGAAGGGCGGGGTCTCGCTCTTGCCCAAGAGCAATAACTCAGTTACAGCCAGTTCCACCTCGCCGGTAGGCAGCTCAAGATTTTTCGCGCTGCGCTCGCGCAGCACGCCCACGGCCATGACGACGTACTCGCTGCGCAGGCCGCGTGCCTTCTCCAGCACATCGGCGGGGCACGCCTCGTCAAAGGCCAATTGCAACAGGCCCGTTCTATCTCGCAGATCCACGAAGATCAGCGCGCCCAGGTCGCGCCGACGCTGTACCCAGCCCGCCGCGATGACCTGCTGCCCAATGTGTTCAGGTCTGGGTTCGCCACAATAGTGCGTGCGTTTCCTGCCGCCGATGTTGTCCATGGAGTTCTCCTTTAATGCAAATTTCTCTTTAGAAGAACCCCCCTACTCGCTCCGCTCACTTCCCCCTGTAGGGGGGAGTGTGCGCAGCACACAGGGGGTTTTAGATCACGCAAATTCCGCCAGCATCTCTTCTTCCGCCAGCCTGAACCAAATCTGCGCGAACGTATCCGCGAAATCCTCCAGGGCGATGGCTTCCTCAGTGCCGGTGCGCATATCCTTCAGCTTGGCGCAGCGGGTCTGGAGCTCCTCTTCGCCGAGAACAAGCGTAAACCGCGCGCCGAGCTTGTCGGCGTACTTCATCTGGGATTTTAAACTGCGGCCCACGATGTCGAACTGCGCGGAAAGGCCTTCAGAACGCAGCTCGTTCGCCAGCTTCGCCGCCTGCACCAAGGCCTCCTCGCCCCGGTTGGCGATGTAGACCGCGCAGGGCTCGGGTTCCGGGATGTACGCCCCGAGCTCCCGCAGGTGCAGCAGCACGCGCTCGATCCCCAGGCCGAAGCCCAGCGAGGGCGTGTGCGCCCCGCCCAGCTCCTCGATCAGGCCGTCGTAGCGCCCGCCGCCGCCGAGAGCCAGGCCCTCCAGCTTCGGCAGCTCGGAGACAAACTCGAACACAGTCCGCGTGTAATAATCCAGACCCCGCACCACCCTGGGATTGATCACATAGGGGATGTCCATGGCCTGCAGCAGCGCCTGTACGCCATCGAAGTGCGCCTTGCAGTCCTCGCACAAAAAGTCAGTGACAACAGGCGATTTTTCGGCGATGGCCGCGCACACGGGGCTCTTGCAGTCCAGGATGCGCATGGGATTTTTCTCCAGGCGGCCGAGGCAGGTTCCGCACAGCTCGCCGCTATGCCCGGCGAAGTAGGCCCGCAATTGCTCCAGATAGACCTTTCGGCATTCCGGGCAGCCGATGGAGTTGAGCTCAATCCTGTAATTCGTCATCGACAGCGACGAAAAGTATTCCGCCGCCAGGGCAATCACCTCGGCATCGGCGGCAGGTGGGGCCGCGCCGAAGCACTCCACGCCAAACGTCGTGTATTCCCTGTAGCGCCCGGTCTGGGGCTTGTCGTAGCGGTAGCAGGTGAAAGCGTAGCTGACCTTCCGGGGCAGGGCGTCCCCCAGCAGGCCGTGCTCCATGCAGGCCCGCGCGACGCCCGCCGTGCCCTCGGGCCGCAGGGTGATCGAGCGCCCGCCCTTATCAAAAAACGTGTACATCTCTTTTTGAACCACGTCCGTGGTGTCCCCCACGCCGCGCTCGAAGAGTTCCGTGTGCTCGAACACGGGCACGCGAATCTCCTTATATCCATAATTCAGCGCGGTCTCCAGCGCCACGCGCTCCACGTACTGGTATTCATAGGATTTATCGGGCAGCACGTCGTTTGTGCCGCGCGGGGCCTGTGTGATCAATGCCATGGGGATATCCTTTCGTCGTTCAAATGGGGACGCTCAGCTCATACAGCTCATGGGGTGCGAGGTCCTGCCCGTGGGGCCATTCGATGTGATGGCCGTCCGGCAGAAGCCGCACAGCATAGAAATAGGACGAATCACGCAATTCGCCGAACCAAGAGCCCTTGATATACCAGTTGACATCAAAGAGTTTGCGCTCGCCGGTGACGTAATGCAATTCCAGATGGTAGTTATCTCTGGGGATTACACGCAGCATTTTTGGTTGTAGCATACTATCACCTACTTCAGTGGATCAATGCGGAAAATCTGCTTGCCGTCGCCAAGCAGCTTCCAGTTCGCGTACAAGTCATCGCGATGGATTTCCACCCATGCTTTCGCTAGGCGCAATTTGTTTCTGGGAATCTTTCCTTCCAACAAATCGCCGTCCAGCGAAACGACCGCCTCATCACCGGCATACTCCACATGAATATGCGGCGTATGATGGCGCTCGTTGGCCTCTGCGTGCATATACACAATAATCCCGTAAAACAGAGACAATACCGGCATTGCAATTCTCCTCTCCTACCACTCAATCGGCTTTCTGCTCGCCTTCTGTATCTCCCGCCATTCCAGGTCGCCGCGCTCCATGGCGTGGATGAGGGCCTCCGCCGTGGCGATGTTCGTGGCCACGGGGATGTTGTGCACGTCGCACAGGCGCAGCAGGTTGTTCTCCTCCGTGCCGTCGGCCACGTTGATGCCGTCCCGGAAGAGCATCAGCAGGTCGATCTCGTCGCAGGAGACCATGCTCTCCACCTGCTCCACGCCGCCCTGCCCGGAATACAGCAGCTGCACGGACAGGCCGGTGCTCTCCTCGATCATGCGCCCGGTGGAGCCGGTGGCGTACAACGTGTGCTTGCCGAACACCCCGCAATAGGCGATGCAGAACTGCACCATGAGCTCTTTCTTCGTGTCGTTGGCGATTAAGGCGATGTTCATGCTGGCACCTCTTCTTCAGGAATTATTTCTTCCTCGGTCGCCGGGATATTCACCATGGTCACCACGCGCTCGGCTTCGCCGGTGCGCATCACGCGCACGCCCTTGGCCGGGCGGTTGTTCACGCTCACCCCCGCGGCGGCGGTGCGGATGAGCACGCCGTCGGAGGAGATGAAAATCAGGTCTTCGCTGTCGTCCACAACAGCCAATGCGCAGACTTTCCCGAACCTGCCGCAGTGGTAGTTGATCGTGCCCCTGCCGCCCCGGGACTGCAACCTGTAGTTCTCGGGCAGGCTGCGTCGCCCGAAGCCCGTCTCCGTCACGGTGAGCACGGTTTTGCCCGGCTGGATCACGTCCATGCCGACGACCTCGTCGCCCTCACGGCCCAGCGTGATGGCCTTCACCCCGCGGGCCGCGCGGCCCATGGCCCGCGCGTCGGTCTCCCGGAAGCGTATGGCCATGCCCTCGCGCGTGGCGAGGATCAGGTCGGCCGCGCCGTCGGTCAGGCGCACCCAGGCAAGCTCGTCGTCCTCGTCCAGGTGCAGGGCGGTCACGCCGTTCCTGCGCACATAGCGGAAATCGCTGAGCGCCGCGCGCTTGATGATGCCCTTGCGCGTCACCATGCAGAGATAATGCTCGCCCTTTTCGGCCTCCGCCTCGGCCTTGGAGACCTGGATCAGGGCCGACACGCTCTCCCCGCCGTCCACAGGCAAAATGTTCACAATGTTCATGCCCCTGGCATTGCGCGAGCCCTCGGGAATTTCGTAGCCCTTGAGCCTGTAAACCCGCCCTTTTGTCGTAAAGGCCATCACGTAGTCGTGCGTGGAGCAGGTGAACATCGTCTGTACGACGTCTTCCTCCCGCCGCGTCATGCCCTTGATGCCCTTGCCGCCGCGCCGCTGGCTCTGGTAGGTGTCGATGGGCATACGCTTCACGTAACCCATGTTCGTCATGGTGTAGACGCAGTCCTCCACGGGGATCAAATCTTCCACGTCCACCTCGCCGGAGATGTTCATGATCTCCGTGCGGCGCGGGTCGTTGAACCTGTCTTTGATTTTCTCCAGCTCGTCCCTGAGCAGCGCCAGGAGCCTCTCGGGGGAGGCCAAAAGCTCTTCCCAATCCTGAATCTGCGCCGCCAGCTGCGCCTTCTCCTCCTCCAGCTTGCCGCGCTCCAGCCCGGTGAGCTGCCCCAGCCGCATCTGCACGATGGCCGTGGCCTGCGTGTCGTCGAAGCCGAAGCGCTCCATGAGCCGCTCTTTCGCCTCGGGCACGCTGCCGGAGGAGCGTATGATGGCGATCACCTCGTCGATGTTGTCCTGCGCCACCAGCAGGGCTTCTAAAATATGCGCGCGCTCGCGGGCTTTGCGGAGATCGTACTCGGTGCGCCTGGTAAGCACTTGCACCTGAAAGTCTATGTAATGGCGCAAAATTTGCTTGAGCGTTAGCACCTTCGGCTCGCCGTCCACCAGGGCGATCATAATCACCCCGAAGGTGATCTGCATTTGCGTGAAGGTATACAGCTGGTTGAGCACCACCTGGGGGTTGGCGTCGCGTTTGAGGTAAATCACCAAATCCATCCCGCTGCGCGCCGATGAAAAATCATCTGTTCCCGAGACGCCCTCGAGCTTTCTCTCCTTGGCGATGTCGTTGATGTACTTTTGCAGCTCGGATTTATTTACTTTATAGGGCAGCTCGCTGACATGAATGGTGAATTTGCCGTTTTTCTCGCGTATCTCGGCCTTTGCGCGCAAAATCACCTTGCCGCGCCCGGTGCCGTAGGCCGCGCGTATCCCGCTGCGCCCCATGATGATGCCCGCCGTGGGGAAATCCGGCCCCTGGATGTGCTCCATCAGCTCGTCCAGGCCGCGGTCGGGGTCGTCTATCATGCAGCCGATGGCGCCTATGACCTCCCCAAGGTTGTGGGGCGGGATGTTCGAGGCCATGCCCACCGCGATGCCGGTGGAGCCATTCACCAGCAGGTTCGGGAAGCGCGAGGGCAGCACCGTGGGCTCCTTCAGGCGGTCGTCGTAGTTGGGCATGAAATCCACGGTGTCTTTGTCGATGTTCGTGAGCATCTCCAGGGAGATGCGGCTCATGCGGCTCTCGGTGTAGCGCTGGGCGGCGGGGGGGTCGCCGTCCATGGTGCCGAAGTTGCCGTGGCCGTCCACGAGCATGTAGCGCATGGAGAAATCCTGCGCCATGCGCACCAGGGCGTCATAGATCGATTGGTCGCCGTGGGGGTGGTAGCTGCCCATCACGGTGCCCACGGTGTCGGCGCATTTGCGGTAGGCCTTGTCGGGGGTCAGGCCGTTGCGGTGCATGGTGTAGAGGATGCGCCGGTGCACGGGCTTGAGCCCGTCGCGCACGTCCGGCAGCGCCCGCGCGGTGATGACGGACATGGAGTAATCGAGGTAGCTCCTGCGCATCTCCCGCGCAACGTCCACGCCGATAATTTTCTGTTCCTCCAGGGAGGTTTCGTCAAAGCCCAAGGTGTTACCTCTTTTTTATTCGTTGGGGTTATTTATGCTCTGAATGCAATACTGACAAGCAAAAAGAGCGGCATTGCGAGCCAAGAGATTATTTCCATTACTCCCCGAAAGAGCGGTTCATATAGCATGAGCGGAAACAGGAGAAAGCCTGTGAAAAACAAAAATCCCGAATAAAGAAACTCGCCTGGGTCGCTTGAATTCGGATTGGGCCATGGATGCATTCCACTGGGGTCAGGAGGCCATATTTGCAGCGCAAGCTCTTCCAGAGCGTCGAAGCAAAATGCGTTTGCGCCGAGCGCAAATACCCCCATCAGCATCAACAAAGCCAGAACCACACAGATTGTTTTCTTCATGACCTCACCTTTCCTCTCTAGTCTTCGTTGGGGAAGATGTCGCTTAAGGTTATTTCCAGGCCGGGGAAGCGTTCGCTGACAAGAATCTCGGTTTCATCGAAAAACTGTACGATATAGCTGTTGTGATCCAGCACATGGCGTTTCACCGTGCGCGTACCAGGGTTAAATATCCAGTATTCCTGCACGCCCGCCTGAAAATAGCAATGCATTTTCTCATCTAAGTCACGGCTGGCAGTGGAAGGAGAGAGTATCTCAATAATCAATGTAGGCGCACCAGCACAGCCGCTGCTGCTGATTTGCTCCGAATCGCATACGATGCTTAAATCCGGGCGGAACACACGGTCTTTTTGCACCAGAGTCAAGTCGCCTCTTTTGATTTCTTTTGGGAACAAACGCACGTCAATATCGGGATACAGCTTGCAGGGCTTCCCCTTTAAATACGCATGAATCACCACGATTAGCTCTGTGCATATCGTTTGGTGCTCGGGCGTGGCTGCCGCCATTGCATAGGCATACCCGTCAATCAATTCGTAGCGTTCGTCGTCGTCCCATGAGAGATAGTCCTCATAGGTATAATTGCCGTTTTCAGGCTTTTCGGCCAAATTTCCGCCCATATAAATGCCTCCTTAGCTATATATCCAAATTCCGTACCTTCTTCGCGTTGGCCTGGATAAACTCCCGGCGGGGCTCCACGGGGTCGCCCATGAGGATGGAGAAGGTCTCGTCGGCGGCGATGGCGTCGTCCATGGTCACGCGCAGCATCGTGCGGAAGGAGGGGTCCATGGTGGTCTCCCACAGCTGGTCGGCGTCCATCTCGCCCAGGCCCTTGTAGCGCTGCACGTCGCAGCCCTCGCCCATTTCGGCCAGCAGGGCGTCGCGCTCGGCGTCGGAGAAGGCGTAGCGGTGCTTTTTGCCGCGGCTCACGCGGAACAGCGGCGGGTTGGCGAAGTAGACGTAGCCCTCCTCGATCAGCGGGCGCATGTAGCGGAAGAAGAACGTCAGGTACAGGCAGCGGATATGCGCGCCGTCCACGTCGGCGTCGGCCATGATCACCACCTTGTGGTAGCGCAGCTTGGCGATGTCGAACTCCTCGTCTATGCCGGTGCCCAGCGCCAGCACGATGGGGATGAGCTTCTCGTTGCCCAGCACCCTGTCCACGCGCGCCTTCTCCACGTTGAGCGGCTTGCCGAACAGCGACAGGATCGCCTGGTAGCGCGGGTCGCGCCCCTGCTTGGCGCTGCCGCCGGCGCTGTCGCCCTCCACGATGTACATCTCCGTCCTGCGGGGGTCCTTCTCTATGCAGTCCGCCAGCTTGCCGGGCAGGGCGCTCCCCTCGGCGCCGGTCTTCTTGCGGGCCAAATCCCTCGCCCGGCGGGCGGCCTCCCTGGCGCGGGCGGCGTCCAGGGCCTTGTTGAAGATGGCCCGGGCCACAGAGGGGTTCTCCTCGAAGTAGCTCATGAGCTTTTCGTATACCAGCGCGGAGACCAGGGGAGTGATCTCGGTGTTGCCGAGCTTCCCCTTGGTCTGACCCTCGAACTGCGCGTCGGTGAGCTTGACGCTGACCACCGCCGTGAGCCCCTCGCGCACGTCGTCGCCGGAGAGGTTTTTGTCGCCGTCCTTGAGCAATTTGAATTTGCGTCCATAGTCGTTGAACACCCTCGTCATGGCGTTCTTGAAGCCGTTCTCGTGGGTGCCGCCGTCCCCCGTGCGCACATTGTTGGCGTAGCTCATGAGCAGCTCGTTGTAGCTGTCGCTGTATTGCAGGGCAATTTCCGCCGAGCGCTCGCCGCTCACGGCGGAAAACAGGATAGGCGGCTCGTGCAGGGGGGTCAGGCCCCGGTTCTTGTTGAGGAACTCCACGAAGCTGGCGATGCCGCCCTCGTACTTGAAATCTTTTTTTTGCGGCTCATCGGGATTTCGCAAATCCTCCAGGGTGATGCGCAGCCCGGCGTTGAGAAAGGCGCTTTCGCGCAGGTGCCGCTCCAGGGTTTCGAGGTCATACTCGGTCGTCTCTGTGAAAATTTCCGGGTCGGGCTTGAAGGTGATGAGCGTGCCGGTGCTGTCCGTCCCGCCCACGATCTCCAGCGCCGTCACGGGGTCGCCCCGCTCGAAGCGCTGCCTATGAATTTTGCCCTCGCGCTGCACCTCCACCTCCAGCCATTCGGAAAGCCCGTTGACCACCGAGCAGCCCACGCCGTGCAGCCCGCCCGATACTTTATACCCCGTGCCACCGAATTTGCCGCCCGCGTGCAGTACCGTGAGCGCCACGGTGACGCTGGGCAGGCCCGTTTTCTCGTTGATCCCCACGGGGAAGCCGCGCCCGTTGTCCCGCACGGCTATGACGTCGCCCGGCAGGATCTCCACGTTGATTTCGGTGCACACCCCGGCCAGGGCCTCGTCGATGGAGTTGTCCACGATCTCGTATACCAGGTGGTGCAGGCCCCGCGGCCCGGTGGAGCCTATATACATGCCCGGGCGCTTGCGCACGGCCTCCAGGCCGTCAAGCACCTGTATCTCCTCGTATTCCTCCGTGACGGCGGTGTCCAGGACGCCCGCGTCGTCGAAGTGGATAGGCTGGATGGATTGGTCGTCCAAAAAGAGTTACTCCTTCGTGTTATTCGTCGTCGTGCCGGAAAATATATCGCGCAGGGGGATTTCCAGGCCGGGGAAGGTGGGGCTGGAGAGGGTTTCGCCTATCTCCCATGTCCTGCGTTTTTCATGCGTCTGCAGCAGGTAGACATGCACCACATGGCTGAAGGGGTCCACGATCCAGTATTCCTTCACGCCTGCCTCGCGGTAGAGGTCCATTTTCGTGGTAAAATCAAGACTGGCGGTGGAGGGGGAAAGAATCTCCACAACCAGGGTGGGCGCGCCCTTGCAGCATTTCTCGTCGATGATGTCAGGGTTGCAGATCACGCTGATGTCCGGTTGCACCGAAATGTAGTCATCGTCCTTCTCCTGAGGAAAAAGACGGACATCATAGGGCGCGGGGATCAGCTTGCAGGGCTTGTCTCGGAAAAAGGGATACATTAGGTAAGTCAGC
This sequence comes from Oscillospiraceae bacterium, assembly GCA_009779995.1. Classification (GTDB taxonomy): domain Bacteria; phylum Bacillota; class Clostridia; order Oscillospirales; family Acutalibacteraceae; genus WRMQ01. Next base: position 20,181 of record WRDW01000003.1, read on the forward strand.
GCGAGACTGATCTCTTGGTGCTCTGTGCCCGGCGCGGCCATGAGATAGGCCCGCCCATAGATCAGCTCCCAGCGCTGCCCGTCGTCCCACGTGAGGTAATCCGCATAGGTATATAGATTGGTTCTGTCCTCGGCCAGATTGCTTTGCATGGCTATTCCTCCGTAATAATCGCAGACGTGTCGGAAAATATATCGCGCAGGGGGATTTCCAGGCCGGGGAGCACGGTGCAGGGGAGGACGTCAGTTGCTCCATAGGCCATCACGAAATAGCGTTTTTCCTCCAGCAGAAACACCTGCACGAGCTTTTCTACCGGGTCAACAACCCAGTACTCCCGCACGCCTGCCTGAAAATATTTTTGGAATTTTATCAATCGCTCATAGCGCTGATTGGAAGGGGACAGGATTTCAACGACCAAGTCGGGTGCGCCGTTTACCCTGCTGCCGTCCAGCTTGGATGGGTCGCACACCACAAGCAAATCGGGCTGCACAAGCGCCTTCTCGTGTTTCTTTGTGCTGCCTGGGAAAAGCCGCACATCAAAGGGTGCGTGGAAGACCTTGCAGGGCTTGCCGCGCAAAAATGCCCGGAACTGCGCCGTCAGCTCCACGCTGATGTCCTGGTGCACCTCGCTGGGCGACGCCATCATATACGCGCGCCCGTCGATGATCTCCCATCGCTGGTCGCCTTCCCATGAGAGATAGTCCTCATAGGTATAAAGCTCTTCGCGCTTCTCCGCCAGATTGCTCTGCATCGTTCATCCCTCAATTGTGCATTGTACATTGTGCATTGTGCATTGTCACATCCCAAGCCCGCCCTGTCCGCCGCCCATCATCTGCGAGAACAGGCCCTGCTTTTTCTGTTTCTTGGGCCTGTAGAGCGGCGGGTTCTCCAGGCGCATACGGGCGCTCTTGCCCGCGTTGGACGTCAGGTAGCGGTTGACCCGTATCGCCACGGGGGCGAGGTCGGCGCTCATGTAGTCCGCGCAGCGCGCCAGCAGCACCTCGTCGCCCTCCAGCGCGCCGAGGATGGTGACGCAGATGAGGCTCTGCACGTCGTTCACGCCGTTCTCGTAGACCTCGTTGAGCAGGCCGAACAGGCGTTTCAGCTGCGCCTTGTCGTCGTTTTTGATCAGGCGCAGCACCAGCTCGTTGCCGCCGCCGCGCAGGAAGAACTCCTCGGCCAGAAACTCGCCGTACTTCTCGTAGTTTTCTTTATAGGCCCCGCGCAGCTCGGGGAACATGGAGGTGAAGCTGTTGCCGAAGGACAGCGCGTCGTAGTAAGCGTCGCCGTTGCGTATGGCCGTTTTGGAGATGCTCTTCGGGGGCTTGACGCCGGGGGCGAGCCCCGCGCCCTTCTTCTTTTTGCGGAATTTCTGCTGCACCACCTCGGCGAAATCGCCCGCGATGTATTTGCAGTCCGCCTCCGAGGCCGTGTCCAGCTCCAGCAGGGTCACCGCCAGCTGCTTGTAGTCGCCGTCCAGGGCCAGCTCCGGCTCGCGGGGGCAGTGCTGCAGGGCGGCCCTGTCGTCCTCCACCTTCACGCGCAGGCTCTCGCCCTCGCGGCTATAGAGCGCGGCGTTCTCCTCCTCCCTGGGCTTCACAGGGACAAATTCGCTCTCCTGCAGCGCGGGTTCCATGCCCTTCAGGATCAGGTCCAGCGCGGTTTTTGCGTTCATCATGGCTGCTGTCGTTCCCCCCATAGATTTATAGGAATAGTATACCACATCGCGTGCCGGATGTCCATGCCCAATCGTGTAATAATGCCGAAATTCAAGCCCTGTCCATGCCGCCTGGGGCGCATAGACCTCCTATTTATATTATATAATATTTTAATGCGTTTGTCAATGGGAATAGCGTTTTTCCTGCGGGTTTTTCATTGGCCGGAGATCGAGTATTCGTGTATTCGTGTTTTCGTGTTTTGGTTCGTGTTTTGAAAAAAGTTGTTGACAAGCGCGCCGATCTATGATATAATGCATGGCAATCGAATAAAAACAAACCGATGAACAAGAGTAGTATCCACGGAGACCACGCAAAGAGAGCCGCAGGCGGTGGGATTGCGGTCGTATAGGGACTGTGCGGGAATGGACTTGCGAGGGCGGGAAGAAAGGCGGCAGCGCTTCATGTGAAGCGGCGGCGCTCAGTAATGCCCGACGGGATTCGCCCGTGAAAGCGATAGCATGTAGACCACCCCAACGAATCTGCGGATTCGCCGGGGACCCCGGAAGCATGTGACGAGAGACCGGCTTATGCCGGTAAATTGGGTGGCACCGCAGGAATACCCTGTCCCAATGGATCGTTTGATTCATTGGGGCAGTTTTATTTTGGTCGTTGTGTGCGGGCGGCAAGAATGCCGCCCCTACAATGAAATAAAAACAAAACTAGAAAAGGAGACCACAGCTATGTCAGCGAAGAACATCCCCAACCGCATCATTCTGCCCGAAAGCCAGGTGCCGCAGCAGTGGTACAACCTGCGGGCGGACATGAGAACCAAGCCCGCGCCCTTCCTGAACCCCGGGACGGGGGAACCCATGCGCGCCGAGGAACTGTACCCGGTGTTCTGCGAGGAGCTTGTCAGGCAGGAGATGGACGACGACACCGCGTTCATCGATATCCCCGGCGAGATCCTGGACTACTACCGCACCTACCGGCCCGCGCCGCTCCACCGGGCCTATCAGCTGGAGAAGGCCCTGGGCACCCCGGCGAAAATCTACTACAAGTTCGAGGGCAACAACACCTCCGGCAGCCACAAGCTCAACTCCGCCATCGCCCAGGCCTACTACGCCAAGCAGCAGGGCCTGAGGGGCATCACCACCGAGACCGGCGCGGGGCAGTGGGGCACGGCCCTCGCCATGGCCTGCACGCACTTCGATCTGCCCTTAATTGTGTACATGGTCAAGGGCAGCTTCACCCAAAAGCCCTATCGCCGCAGCGTCATCCAGACCTTCGGGGCGCGGATCGTCCCCAGCCCCAGCGACACCACCGACGCCGGGCGGGGCATCCTGGAGAAAATGCCCGATACTTCCGGCTCTCTCGGCTGCGCGATCTCGGAAGCTGTGGAGAAGGCCGTGACGACGGAAGGCTACCGCTACGTCCTGGGCAGCGTGCTCAACCAGGTGCTGCTGCACCAGAGCGTCATCGGCCTGGAGGCCAAGGCCGCCATGGAATCCGTGGACGAATACCCCGACGTCGTCGTCGGCTGCGCGGGCGGCGGCTCGAATTTGGGCGGCTTGATCGCGCCATTTATGCAAGACAAGCTCACCGGCAAGGCAAATCCCCGCGTCGTCGCCGTGGAACCGGCCTCCTGCCCCAGCTTCACCCGCGGGCGCTTCGCCTACGACTTCTGCGACACGGCTAAAATCACCCCCATGGCCAAGATGTACACCCTGGGCAGCGGCTTCATCCCCCGGGCCAACCACGCGGGCGGCCTGCGCTACCACGGGATGTCCCCCATCCTCAGCCAGCTCTACCACGACGGCCTGATGGAGGCCATTTCCTGCGAGCAGACGAAGGTCTTCGAGGCGGCGGCGCTGTTCAGCAAGGCGGAGGGCATCCTCCCCGCCCCCGAGAGCGCCCACGCCATACGCGGTGCCATCGACGAGGCCCTGCTGTGCAAGGAGAGCGGCGAGGCGAAGACAATTTTATTCGGCCTGACGGGCACGGGCTACTTCGACATGAGCGCCTACGAGCAGTACCTCAGCGGCACGATGACGGACGAGATTCCCACGGACGAGGAGCTGAGGGCCTTTGAAGCGTAGGGCACACAAAATTCTGTAGGGGGCGGCGTCCCCGACGCCCCAGGCATAGAAGGCCTGGGACGTCCGGTCGTCCCCTGCTTTTTTGCTGCTCCGCAAACGTCCCGGAGAAATTTCACTGCACCTCTTGACATATTGGACAATATACTGTACAATAATAGGAAAGGGAGGTGTTGAAATGATTGCAGCGAACTATTCTACCGCGCGCGACAATTTCAAACGGTTTTGCGACGCCGCCACGATGGATTTCGAAACGGTCATTATCACCCGCAAGCAGGACGAAAATGTAGTGCTCATGTCGGAAAAGGAATACAACAACCTGATGGAAAACCTGTATGTCCGCTCCAACAAGGGGGATTACGACCGGCTGTTGCGCTCCATCGCGCAGTTGAAAGCGGGGAAGGGCACGGCGCACGAGCCGATCGAGGTGGCCGATGCTTAAGACTTGGTCGGACGAAGCCTGGGAGGACTACTTATATTGGCAAGCCGAAGACAAAAACATGGTCAAGCGCATCAACTTGCTTTTGAAGGACATCGAACGCGGCTCCTTTGACGGCATCGGCAAGCCCGAGCCTTTAAAACATGACCTGTCGGGCTTTTGGAGCCGCCGCATAACCGATGAGCACCGGCTGGTCTACACCGTGGAAAACGGGTGTATCTTCATCGCCAAATGCCGCCGCCACTACAAGCCTTAGCCCGCCCCCCCACAGCCTTTTCCGGGCTGTGGCTTTTGGGCGAGATTGCTTCCCGCCGAAAAAACACAACCAAATAAGAAATGAAGATATGGAGGAACCAACCATGCAACAACCCGTAGGCTACAACCGCGAGCGCGCCGCCGCGCTCATGGAGAAGTACGGCCTGGAGGCCATGCTCGTCAGCTCGCCGCTGAACGTGTGGTACGTCACTGGCCTGCCCACGCTCCACGGCGCGCCCAACCCCATCCTGGAGGCCCTGAGCAACAAATTCCCGAATTTCGCGTTCATCATGCGCGACGGCAGCACCATGATGCTGGGCTGGGTGGGCTTCATGAGCCCAGACGAGTTCTGCTGGGCCGACGACAGCGTGGCCATCTTCTCGAAGGAGATGCTGGACCTGCCCTCCACGCTGGAGGAGCTGGGCTTCACCGGCGGGCGCGTTGGAATCGAATCCGACATACCGAAGTACGCCGCCGACAACCTGGCCGAGGGCGAGGGCGTGGAGCTTGTGGCGTGCGACGAGGTGTTGAACGAGCTGCGCCTTGTCAAATCCGAAGAGGAGATTGCGCGGCTGATCCGCTCCATGGAGATCACGCACGCCGTGACGGAGAAGTGCCTGGGCATCCTGAAGGAGGGCCTGATGGACAGCGAGCTCATCGAATTCGCCCGCAGGGAGATGCTCAATGAGGGCGCGGAGGACTGGAACCACTTTACCATCCGCTTCGGGGATTCCGACCCGGAGGCCCCGGGCATAGGCCGGGCGCTGCAGCGCGACGAGATCGTGCGGCTGGATCTGGGCGCGGTGTACAAGGGCTACGCCTCTGACCTGAACAAGCACGCCATCATAGGCGAGGCGGACGACGAGGCACGGCAGGTGCTCGATGGCCTGGTGGCGCTCCAGCGGTTCTGCGAGGAGAACATCCGGCCCGGCGTGAACATGAATGAGCTCAGCGAAGCGGCCCTGGACTGGTACGACGAGCAGGGGGGCAGCGGCGCGGCCTACCTGATGGGCCACAGCATCGGCCTGCAGGTGGAGGACGCGCACCTCTTCGGCACCCTGGGCGGGCCGGATATGGAATTCGAGGAGAACATGGTCTTCGAGATCGAGGCCTGGGAGGACTACAGGGACACCAAGCTGGGCGTAGAGGACATGTACATGGTGACGGCCGACGGCTGCCGGAAATTGTCGTCCATGACGGCGGAGGTTTTTGAGATAGCGTAAGGCATATAGAGACGCACTGCCGTGCGTCTCTACATAAAATGGTTTCACAGGGGGTATTTAATTTGGACCGACAGCTCCTGACCTATTCCAAAAAAGAGCGCAACACCTACCTGCTTTCCATGACGGGCCAGAACATCCTGTATGGGATACTCAACGCCGCGCACGCCTACTTCCTGCAGTTTACGGTGCTCATCCCCGCCGCTTCCATAGGGGTCTTCATGGCCTGCGCCAGGGTCTATGACGCCCTCAACGACTCCGTCATGGGCGTAATTATGGACAGGACCAACACAAAGATCGGCAAGGCCCGGCCCTACCTGATCGCCGCGCCCCCGTTCATCCTCATCACTACCATCCTCTGCTTCTGGGCTCCCTTCGGCACGTACACGCAGGCGAGTTCCACAGGCATGGTTGTCCTGTGGGCCGCCGCCGGGTATACGCTGTGGAGCATGGCATACACCGTGGGGGATATTCCCCTTTGGGGGATCACCGCCCTGATCACCGAAAAGGACGCCGACCGCAACAAGCTCATATCCGCCGCCAATATCGTCAGCGGTGTAGGCATAGGCCTCGGCTTTATCGTGCAGCCCCTGGCCCTGGGCCTTGCCCCTGTCCTGGGCAGCGAGATGAACGCATTCCTGTTAATCGCGGTGATCTTTGCACTTCTCGGCAGCGGCTTGTTTCAAATCATCGGCTTCACCGCCAGGGAAAAAATAAGGCCCACGGGAAAGCCGGCGAAGATAAGGGAGAATTTCAAGATGCTGTGGAGCAACAAGCCCTTCCGGCAGATATTGATCTCAGGCGTGCTGGGCAGCCCCAAATCGCTCATCATGATCGCCATTTTCCCGCTGTTCACCTATTACTACGCCGCGAAAAACATACTCTACGTCATTGTGTATCTGGCGCTCATCGGCTCGGGTCTGTTTGTAGGGCAATACATTGCCATCGGCTCCGTGCCCAAGCTGCTTGAAAAATTCTCGAAAAAGATACTCTACAATTACTCCAATCTCGTCGCGGTGGTCCCCAGCGCGCTGATTTTCGTGCTGTACCTGATAAACCCCCAGGGCATGACGGGCTGGCTGTACGTAATCCTGACGGCGATGTGCTTCCTCTTCGTGGGCGTCGGCATGGGAGTCCCCATGGTGCTGCAGTCGGTCATGATCGCCGACTGTGTGGATTACCAGGAATATCAGAGTGGCCTGCGCCCTGACGGCGTGTTCTTCGCGGGGCAGACCTTCATCGCCAAGCTGCAGGCCGCCATGGCCACGATCATCAGCGGCTTCGCCTTCGCCATCGTGGGATTTTCGGATGTGGCCATAGAAAAAGTGAACGAGTTCATCGAGGCGGGGGGCATCCCCCGCACCGAGCCCGAATTCCAGCCCTACATGATGATCCTCTTCTTCCTGGTGAGCGTCCCGCCGGCGATAGGCTACCTCATCAGCGTTTTGCCCACCTGGCGCTACGCCCTGGACACCGCAGAGCACAAGCGCATCCTGGAGGAGCTCAACGCGAGGCGTGGGGCGCGGGGGGCGGAGGAGGTTGCGCGGAGCGGCTGACCGCCTTCGGCGCAAGAGGCATAGCAGTGAGGTATCTCACAACGGGAATAGTATCACGGCCTGCCTGTGCGCAGCGCCGCCAGAACTTTGCCTTCGATGTGGGCCGCCGTGATGGGGCCGAAGCTGCGGGAATCGTCGGAGCTTTCGCGGTTATCGCCCAGGACGAAATATTCGCCCTCCCCCAGCAACAGGGGGAAGGCCACGCTTTGGCCGCGCTCGGTACGGCCCTGGGCGTAGGGCTGCTCCAGGGGTGCGCCGTTGACGAAGACGCCCAGGGCCCCGATGTCCACCGCGTCGCCCGGGACGGCGACGACCCGTTTTAAATATTTGCGTATGCTTGTGCCGCCTGTGCGCTGCGCAACCTCCGCTTTTAAAATAACGACGTCGCCGGGTCTGTAATTCCGCCCGAGGCGCGAGAACAGAACCAGGTCGCCGCCGCGGAAGGCGGGGTTCATGGAATCCCCGTGCACGGCGGCCACGCCGAACAGCAGGCCGAACAGGAGCAGCGTGCCAGCCAAGGCCGCGCCCGCGCTGAGCGCCAGGCGACGCCAGCTGCCGCGCCGCACCAGGGCGCGCCCCCTCTCCCGCAGCACCTCGGAGGGGGTGGTTTGCGTCGTACTCATCCCGTCCCCCTAGTATGTGTAGGCCTGCGGGGCGCAGGTTTGCGGCGTATACGGTTGCTGCGCCCAGGGGTCGCAGGCCCCCCAGGGATTCTGATACGTCTGCGGCTGCATCTGCTGCATCAGCTGCGCGTGCTGCTGCTGCGGCCAGGACGGCGGCGGCATGACCCACTGCCGGGCGCTTTGCGCATCCCCGGCGCGCAGGCGGGCCTCGGCTTCCGCCAGGCGGCGCGCGCTATCGGCCGCCTGCCGCATAAACGCGCTGACGACGGCCTCGTATTGCAGCGTGACCGCCGAAAAGTGCTCAAGAACGCTCTCAGGATCGACACCGCCGAATAGTTTCCTGCGAAATTCCATCTTGCGCAGGTATTCGGCGATGTTCTGAATCTCGGGCAGGTGTCGCAGCTCCTTCAATTCATCTTTCATTGCTTCTTTACTTCCTTCTCCCCTGTTACCTACTACCATAAATCATCGCGGCGCGGCTGTCAAGCCATATGGGGCTTTCACTTGCAAACATTGTCGCTTTTGGAGAAAAATTGGGAAGAAAAGGGATCTGCGGCGCGGCGCGCTGACAGGTTTTTGGAGGAAAATGGGAAATATTCCGGATATGGGGGCCGGGCGCTGGCGATACGCCCCGCCCTCGCGAGGACCCCCCCGGTTCAACGTCCCTTTGGGACGCTGAACCTCCCCCCTCGCAGGCGAGGGGGGAAGGCCGTCAGGCCGGGGGGGCCTCGCGAGGGGGATGGCGCGAAGCGCCGGGGGTGTCCTCGCGCGCTTACGCATTGTCCCAATCGTACTCAAAAGCAATCAGCGACAGCTTGCCGTTTGCGACGGCGACGTGCAGGATGCTCATGCCTTTTTTGAAGTAATAGTGGCCGTTTTCTTCCTCGTAGTCCGTGCCGTAGGCCGCGAACAGCGCCTCGGCCGTGCTGCCGATGGTGATGCCGCCGGGGATGCTGTATTTGTCGTTGCTGAGATCGATGCCGGAGATATAGTCCTCCCCCTGTTCGGGGTAGGTGACGGTGAGGGCGAAGCCGTCGTAATTGTAATTGATGTCCTTGGCCTTCTGCGCGCAGCTCTTGCACTCCAGCTCGTCCAGCGGCGCGCCCAGGGCGGCCTCCAGGGCCTCCAGGGCGGGCGCGGGCGGCGCGCCGATCTCCATGCGCACGCCTTTGGGCGCGAAGTAGAGCTCGCTCTGCGCGGGTTTCCCGCCGGACTGCGTGGTGGGGCTGGTGGTGGTTGGCTTGTTGTCGCCGCAGGCGGAGAGGGCCAGGGCGAGGAGGGCCGCGATAAAGAACGCGATTGTTTTTTTCATGGGTGGGCTCCTTTTGATAAATTGTGCTTGGCTTTACCCTTTTCGCTCTGAATAGCAAAGCGGTCAGCCGCTCTGCGGATGCTCCCTCACCGCCTGCGGGCGGAGTTCCCTCACGGAGGGAGCCAGGGGTTTGTAACCGATGGTTGCAGGAAAATGCGAGAGAAAATTCCCCGGCTCCCTCGTGAGGGAGCTCCCCGCCTCGGGCGGGGTGAGGGAGCATCCGCGGAGCGGCTGACAGCTTTTCTATTAAAAGCGGGAATAATTCTAATCGGCAAAAAATGTCCTAACCTCGCCTAATGCGGCGATTTCGCGCTCCTGGGCGGCGCGCATGGCGTGGTATTGCGCGCATTTCACTGCCCAATCCCGATCGAAGATTTCCTCGCCCCGGCGGTCTATCAATTCCGGGCAGTGGTCTTTCAAAAATTCGCCGAGGTACACGGCCATCTTCTCGGCGCCCTGGCGGTTGAGGTGCAGCCCGGCGTCGTAGGTGTCCAAGGCATAGTCTAACCCGATTTCGTCGGCTTTGTCAAGGGCATTGAGATAGGCGAGATTGTGCTCCAGGGCGTATTGGGCGATTTGCGCGTCCCATTCGCCGTACCAGTGGGGGGTGAGGCTGGGGGCCTTGAAAAGCACCAGCTGTATGCCGCGCGCCTCGCACAGGGCGGCGATTTTATCGAGATATTCCCAGGCCATATCGCCGAAATCGTAGTTCGGCAGGAGCTTGGGCGGGGGGATCCAGCCTGCGGGCTTGACGTCGCTGCGCATGACGAAGCCCGCGATCCCCACCTGCCGCTTGGCGAAGTAGTGCTGCCAGTCCGTCCTGCCCAATTCGCTCCAGCGGCCGTGGAAGCGCAGCAGCGGCAGGACATACGAAGAGAAGCTCTCCTCCGGCAGCATGGAGGCCCGGACGGCGTCTGCTTTCGCGCGGGACCAGCGCAGGCCGTCCAGGGCCATGCGGTTGTAGGGCTCGATGTCCCTGGTCGGCGCGCCGTACATCATGGCAAGCACGCTGAGCAACACCACCTTGGGGGTCTCATAGCGCAGGGCGTCCTCCAGCATGGCGAAGCTGTGCCACATGAGCTGCTTGGCGTTGCCCCGGATGAAGCTCGGAATGCCGAATTCCTCCCACAGCGTGATCGGCGAAATATTCTCATACACCTCGCAGTCGCCTATAATCAGCAGGTCGTTGCGATGGCTGTCCTGATAGTATTCCCCGGTGAGCCTGCCCTCGCGGGACTCGGCCATATATTTTGGCATGAGGAGGTTCTGCGCGGCGGTGAGGGCGAGGAAGAATGTTATGCATAGGGCTAGGGATAGGATTTTTTTCAGCGGAGAGACCTCCTTTCGTGGCTTGAATTGTGACCGCTGCCGCCAGCTCATCGCACGAGGGAGCATCGCGGAGCGACGTTCCTCGTGCGGCTTTGCCTGACGCTAAAACCTCGTATAGACGAACGCCGAGGCGTCATATCCCAGGCCGTAGACGCCGAAGACCAGAATCGCCAGCACCAGCAGCAGCCAGAAGGCCGCCGGGAGCCTGCGCAGGCGCTTTGTGCCGATCAACAGCAGACAAATCCCCAGGCCCGCCACGAGCCAGTCCAGCCAGGGCAGCACCTGCAAAGCTTCGCTCAAAGCGCCAAAGTGCGGCCTGATAAAGATAGACGCGAAGCGGGAGAATGTGAGGGGGACATCGAGATAGATGTCGAAAGCTCTGATAAAGGCCATGAGCAGGAAGGTGCGGGCGATTTGGAAGGCGTCGTAGGCCTTGCCATTCATCTTCGGGAAGCGCGTGTGGAATTTGCCGTAGAGGGGCTGCAACTCTTGTGAAATTAAGATCACCACGCCGTTGGCGAGGCCCCAGGCGATGTAATTCCACGCCGCGCCGTGCCATATGCCCGTGACGAACCAGGTGACCATCGTCGCGATGTACACCGGCGCGCGCCGGGCGAGCTTGGGATGCTTCTGCTTGATTTTTGCTGTCAATTTCTGCAATGGCTTGGCCACTGATACAGGGTAGAATACGTAGTCCCGGAACCAGGTGCCCATGGTGATGTGCCAGCGCCGCCAGTATTCGAAAATATTTTTTGACCGGAAGGGCGAGTCGAAGTTCTCTTCCATTTTGATGCCGAAGCACTCGCCTATGCCGATGGCGATATCGATGCCGCCGGTGAAATCGCAGTAGAGCGCCGCCGCGTAGACGACCATGTTCAGCAGGGCGGATATGCCGTCAAGTTTGGGCAGGTCACGCAGGGCAGGGCCAATCAGGCGCTCGGCGATCACCAGCTTCTTGAAATAGCCGAATATCATTCTTTGCGCGCCTGACTGAAAACTGTCCCAGTCGAATTTGCGTGGAGCGAGCAGGGTTTCGCTCAAATACTCATAGCGGCTGATGGGGCCCATCCACACCTGTGGGAAGAAGATCGTGAACAGGGTCAGCTTGGCGGGGTTTTTCTGGGCGCGAACCTTGCCCCAGTAGACGTCGATGAGATAACCCATGATCCTGAACGTGTAATAGGAAATGCCGAGAGGGATCAGGATTTCAAACCTGAGGGCGTCCTCCAGCGTGCCCTTCAGCGAAGTGCTCTTCAGGACGATCATGAAGGCCATGATACCCAAGTTCACTGCCAAGCCTAAAATCAGCCAGCGGCGCTGCGCGCGCTTTTGCACTGCGTTGTAGGCTTTGCGCTCCTCACGCGATAACTCTGCTCTGTGTTCGGCGACATAAGCCTTTTGCCTGGCCTGCATCGTATCGATGCGCCACGCGATGAGCCATGTGCTTATGACAGTGAACAGCACATAGCACAGCCCCCGCCAGCCGGCAAAAGCGTAGAAGCCCAGGCTGGCCAGCAGCAGCAGGGGCCAGCGGGTCTTCATGGGCAGGGCGTAGTACAGCGGCATCAGCAGGGCAAGCCCGCCGACGAACGCAATGCTCGTGAGCGGCAATTATTCGTCCTCCAGACGCCGGATGAGTTCCCAGATGGCCGCGGCCGAGTGGAAGTGGTCGGGGTCGCCCATGAGGCTGGGCGGGAACTCCACATCGAATTTCTCCTCGATGGCGGTGATAAGCTCCACCATCTCCATGGATTGAATCAGCGGCCCGTCCACGCGGGCGTCGTAGGCGGTGAAGTCCACGTCGGGGTAGAGGTCGTTTAGGATTGCGAGCAGGTCGTCCATGGGGTCTCCTTCAATGCTTAATTCTTAATGCTTAATGCTTAATGAATGCGCGCCGCAGGCCGTTCCCCAATTAAGAATTAAGCATTCAGCATTGAGCATTTCAGCCCGTTCCTGTCAATCTTGCCGTTGGGCGTGAGGGGCAGGGCTTCCAGCTGGTGGATCACGTTGGGCAGCATATATTGCGGCAATTTTGCCTTCAGTGCCTCATTTAAGTCAGCACGCAAAATATCGCCCGCGTAGCAGAGAATGATTTTTTTCTTCGCGTCGTCGAAGAGGCAGCAGGCAGCGTGGAGGCCCTCCACGCTGTGGGCGGCGGACTCAATCTCCCCCAGCTCGATGCGGTATCCCGCGCGCTTGATCTGGTAGTCCTTGCGTGACAAAAAGAGCAATTCGCCGGTTTCGTTGTACTGCGCCAAATCCCCGGTTCTGTAAATTTTCTCGTCATAGCGGCCATGCAGCGGGTTCTGCGTAAAGCTCTGGGCCGTGCGCGCGGGGTCGGCGTAGTAGCCCAGGGTCAGGCAGGTGCCCCGTATGCAGATTTCCCCGGGGGTGTTCGGCTGCTCGACGCGCTGATTTTGCTCATCGAGCAGGAACACATCTGTATTTTTAAACGGCCCGCCGATGGGGACTTTGTCGCCTTCGAAATCATTGGGCAATGCATAGAAACAGCTCATGCCGGTGGCCTCTGTGGGGCCATACAGGTTGAGAAAACGGGCTTCCGGGCAGGCCTTGCGCCAGGCTTTCAATTGCTTGACGGGGAAGACCTCGCTGCCGAAGGCGATTGTGCGCAGGTGCTCCGGGCGCAGCTCGTCCAGGATGCGCAGCGCGGCGACCATGGTGAAGGCCGAGGCCACCCAGCAGACTGTGTTGACGCGCTTCTCGTTGAGAAATTCGATGAGCTTCAGGGGAAAACTAAAATATTGCTTCGGCACGAACCAGGTGGTTGCGCCGAACATAAGCGTGGGGTAGAGCTCCTTCAGGCAGGCGTCCACGTAGAGCGGGGCCTGGTTCCCGAAAATCGTGTCTTCATTGATTCGCAGCACCTGCGACAGGTTTTCGACATAGTCAATCACCGAGCGATGGCAGGCCGCCACGCCCTTGGGCTTGCCCGTGGAGCCCGAGGTGAAGACCACGTAAATCGGGTCTGTGTCAATCGCGCGGCTGCGAATTTTTCGCAGGGCAATATCATCAATCGGCGTTTCCAGCAGCGCGTCATAGCAGAGGGCTTCACCCTGAAAATCAAGGCCCGCCAGCGCGGCCCGCGTCGATTGGTCATAGATGACGGCCCTGGGCTGAAGCAATGCAAAGATGAGCTCGATGCGATGCCGGGGCATCTCCTCGTCCAGGGGGACATAGAAGCAACCGGCCCGCAGCGCGCCGAAGAAGGCCGACACCGCCGCCGGGCCCTTGCCCATGAAGACGACCACGGGCTCGCCGCAGAAGCCCCCCAGCGCCAGCGCCGTGCCGATTGCCCGCGAGCGCCTGTCCAGTTCGCCGAAGGCAAGCCGCAGGCTATCGTCGCAGAAGGCCGGTTTCTCCGGCAATCGCGCGGCGCTCTCGTCGAGGTATTCCAATACGTTGATGCGCGGCATGATTCCCCCTTTATGCTTAATGCTTAATGCTTAATGCTTAATGCTGAATTGCCTTATCATGCGCCTGCTTTGCCTCAAATCATTAAGCATTAAGAATTAAGCATTAAGAATTGTTCCGCCAGAACCTGCATGGCGTCGATATAGCGATCGTCAAGGCCCGCTTTGGCGAAAAGCGAGAGCTCCGTGCAGCCCAGGATGACCTTTTCGGCCCCTTGGGCGAGCAGCGGCGCGGCCAGGGCCTCGAGCGTCTCGTTGCCCGGCATGTTGCCTGACTTTATGCCGTAAATTACGTCCATCAGGGCCTTCCTGCCCTCCCGGGTTGGCAGCAGGGGGGCGATGCCCGCGTTTTCCAGGGCGTTCGCGAAGGCCCCGGAGACGTAGCTGCCCTCGGTGGCCAGCAGCGCGGCCTTGGTGACGCCCTGCTTTTGCAGCGTTTTTGCCGTGAGCGCCAGCATGTTGAGCACCGGCACATCCGTGGCGGCCTGCATCCCGCCGTGCCAGTGGTGGGCCGTGGCGCAGGGCACGGCGATGGCCCCGGCCCCGGCGCGCGCCAGCAGGGCTATACCCTCGGTCAAGGCTTGCAGGGGGGATTCGCCCCGCCCCAGCAAGTAAGCCGAGCGATCCGGGATGGAGGCCTTGCTGTACAGCAGCAGGTCGGGGTGGTCCTGGTCGCGGTTGGCCGGGCACAGGCGCACGAGCAGGTCATAGAAATAGCAGCTGGCGGCCGGGCCGAGGCCGCCCAGGATGCCGAGGGTATTATTCAACTATCACAACCCCCTCCGGCAATAACGCCGGGTCGTAGGTGTAAAAATCGGGCTGGTTCGTGGCGCGGCAGAAGGCCTGGGCCTGGGATTCGGTCATCATGAAGCCGTTGTTCGGGCGGGACTCCGGGCGCTTGACGCGCGTGGCGTCGAAGTGGCGCCAGCCCTCGCCGAGGTCCAGCAGCAGCCAGTAGTGCGCCATATCCGTGCCGGGGACGCGGTGCACGTCCACGCTCTCGATGCCCACGCGGTCCAGCATGTATTTCGCCAGGGCGTAGTAGGTGTAGCAGTCCCCCCGGCGCAGCTGCAGGCCGTTGTACGCGCCGTCGAGCACGTCCTCCTTCTCGCCGTCGTTGGTGTAGGCGATGTTCTCCAGCACCCAGTAGTGGATGGCCTTGGCCTTCTGGGTATCGGTCATGCCCGCTGAGATGATCTCGGCCAGGATGGGGTCGGCCAGGGCGTCGACTTTTTCCTTTGCCACCGGCAAAACCGTGACTGTAACTTGTACCTCTACCGCCTGGCCGAGGGCGTCCACGGCGCTGTAGAGGGCGCTGTATTCCCCCGGCTTGTCCGTATCCACGCCGCCGCTGTCCACCTGGAGCTCGATCACGTTGCCGCGCGCATCGAAGGCCTCGACGCCCGCGCGGTAGGCGATGTTGTCGTAGCGGTTGACCGTGATGTCCTTCGCGCCACGGATGATGGGGGTCACGGCGTCGCCGCTGATTTTTAGACTTGCTTTGATTTCGGTCTGGTTGCCGCCCTCGTCGGTGATAATCACGGTGATATTCTGCGTGCCTCTGAGAAAAAAATCCGGTTCTTCGGCGAAGCGCAGCGTCACCTCGGATTGGTCGAATATATCGCGCGTAAAATCGCCGGGCTCCCAGGGCTGGCCGGGCTGGCCCTCGCGGTTGACGGCCTTCGCCGTGGGCGCTATGGTATCCGCCACGCGCAGCGTGAGGGGGAAGCTCTGGCCGTCGAGCCGCAGCGTGACATGGTGCTCCCCCAGGGCATTCAGGGCGGGCGGCGGCGCGGCGAAGGAGGCGGAGAGGTTCGCGGCGCTGTCGAGCAGCAGGTCTTGCGGGGTGAGCAGCGAGGGCGCGGCTCCCAGCTCGAAGGTGAGCTCCCGCAGGCGCAGCAGGCGCAGCCTCGCGCTCGCGCGGCCCTTGCGGCCCTCGCCGTCGGCCAGCAGCAGGCGCACCCGCTGCGTGCCGCGCTTTTCCATGTCCGGCGCTTTGCTGAAGCTGACACTGACGCCCTCCGGTGTGTAAACGAAGGCCTCCGGCCCCAGCGCGCACAGCCCCGCGAGGCTGACCCTGTCGTTCGCCTCGGCCTTGAGCTTCGAGCCCGGCAGCAGCAGGCAAAGCGCCAGCACCACAGCCGCCGCGGCCAGCCCCGCCGGGACGAGCATTTTCTTACGGCTCAAGCGTATACCCTCTTTCACAACACAACATCCTGTTTAATATGACTCCCCCATGCCATTATTATACTATATACGCGCGAGGTTGTCAAGGGGCGGGAGGGGAAAGTGTGGGCAATCCCCCGGTTCAACGCTCGCGTGGACACCCCCCGGCGCTAACGGCTCCTGCGGAGCCGCGCGCCTCCCCCCTCGCAGGCGAGGGGGGCTTTAAACCTCTGCGCTGTACATAGCTTTTCGATAGAGCAATCCCCCTGCCCCCCTCGCGTGCGAGGGGGGTGGCCCGTTAGAGCCGGGGGGTGTCCACGCGAGGGGGGCACAGGCCGGAGGTGCTCACCACCCGAAATACTTCTCCCGCTGGGCCTTCATCCGGCCCGAGAGCAATTCCAGGGTTTCCCTGGCCCCCGGCTCGCCGTTGGCGTAGGCCTTCATCGCGCGGCCCTCCTCGAAGCACAGCTCGTCGTGCAGGGGGAACCAGTTTTTCTCCAGGAAGCAGGCGTAGCGCACGAAGCGCCACTCCCCCACGAAGCGGGGCATCTCGTCTATGGTGTCCACGGCGACGGAATAGAAGTTCAAAATCGAGTCGATCAGGGCGGCGCGCCCGTTCTCCGGGGAGAAGACGTAGGTGCAGCACAGGTGGCTGTTGCGGCTGCCCACGCTGTTGTGGCTGTCCGTGCTGCCCACGATGGGGTAGCGGCGGCCCTTGGCCCAGTCAAGATAATACCCCGCGCTCTGGAAGCCGTTTTGCTCGAAGTTGTTCTCGCCGCCGAGGACTTCATACGCCCCGAAGGGGTGGGACTCCATCATGGCGCCGACAAAAGCCGGCGGGATGTGGAATACGTTGGCGATCCAGTAGGGGTGGCAGAAGATGCCGAGGCCTCCGCCCCTCTTGATTTGGTCGAAAATCCAGTGGCAGGAGGCGTAGGTCCAGCGCTCGCTGCCCTGAAGGGAGGCGGGGATGTCGATTGTGAACATGTACTGGTCGACTTCACGCCAGTATTGCTCCCAGCTGCGCACGGGCGGGGGATTCGGGATCACGGCGCGGCGGGGGTCCTCGTCGCTGGAGGAGCCCGCGTCCTCGTCGTGCACCAGGGCGTTGACGCTGTAATCCCCGCCGAAGTTGACGATGTGCACGCTGTTCAGGTGCTGCCGCGGCTGATCCTGCTTGTCGTCGCTGGGCAGGTGGACCTCCTCGCCGGGCACGAGGCACAGCTCAATGGGGACGTCCTCGTAGGCCTCGATGGCGTCCAGGGAGGGGTAGTACCTGTGGTGGTCGGTGATGGCCAGGAAGTCGTAGCCGGTTTTGCGGTAGTCGGCGGCGACGACCTCCGGGGCCTGCCTGCCGTCGGAGCGGAAGGAGTGCAGGTGGAGGTCGCCCCGGAAGGGGTAGCGGCCCGCGAGGTCCTCCTCCACGGCGTAGACGCTCAGCTGCAGCTTGAATTTCCCCGAAATCAGCCTGACGAAGTACTGCTGCTCGCTGAAGAACTCAAACGTGAAGCGAATGCAGCCGTCTTCGTCCGGGGCGGCGTCGTACTCGAAGTCATTGGGCCTGTCGGGGTACTGCGAGGGCGCGCCCTCGTCCAGAGGGCAGATGGAGAGCCTGTAGCCCCCCCGGCTGAAGGCGGCGTGGCGTCCCAGGGGCTTGATCGTGATTACGCTGGTCTTCCCCACGGGGACGACCTTGGGGAAGATGTCGTAGTTGCGCAGCTCCGGCGCGATGGCGAGTTCGAGCTTGTTGGTGAACATGATTTTTCCTCCGGTTTATCTTGTAGGGGACGGCGTCCTCGACGTCCCAAGCAGAAAGTTTTTAAGGGCCAAGGGACGTCCCGAAGGCCGTTCCCTAGAGTCTCTTAATACCATGACACACAGGTTTACACACAAACCTCTCCGCGCACTCGAAAGTCACCGGCAGGGCGGGGGGCATTTCGCCGGGACGCCAGAGGGAAAACACCGCCGAGCCGGAGCCCGTCATGCGGGCGAGGAGAGCGCCGTTTTGCAGGCGGCTGTGCAGATAGCCCGCCAGGCCCGGCAGGGCTGCGGCCTGCTCGAACACGTTCTCGCACAGGGGGAAGGCGCTTTCCCAGCCGCCCTGCCGGACAAATTCAATAACGCGGGCTGTCTGGGGGCGCTTGATCTCGATCTGATCCAGGGAGGCGTAGGCGCGGGCCGTGTTTACACCCTGGACGGGCTTGAGGACTTCGATTTCGTATGTTTCCGGCAGACAGGGCAAGGGAGACAAAACCTCGCCTATGCCCTCGGCCAGGCGGCAGCCGCCCACCAGGCAGAAGGGGACGTCCGCGCCGACCATTGCGGCGATTCCAAGCAGGGTTTCCTCGGGCATATCCGGGCGCAGCATGTCCCGCAGGGCGGTGAGCACCGCCGCGGCGTCCGCGCTGCCGCCGCCCAGGCCCGCCCCACTGGGGATGCGTTTTTCCAGGGTGATCTTCACCCCTTGGGTCACGCCGAATGCATCGCAGGCCGTCCAGGCGATGTTGCGGCTGTCCGTGGGGATGTAGGGCAAATTGCAGATAATCTCGATGCCGGGGGATGGCGTAATTTCCACCGTGACCGTGTCGTGCAGGTCGATGGACTGCAAAAGCATGGCCACGCTATGAAACCCATCGGGCAACTTTCCGGTGACGTCCAGGTGGAGGTTGAGTTTTGCGTGTGCACGGTAGGTGTGTTTCATACGATCTCAATCTCTATGGGCTCTCTCTTTTGATAGAGCGTCATATATTTAAAACCGCAGCGCAGGGCCATATCCATCGCCTGGGGCAGCCCCGCGCCGAGATTTTCCGCCTCGTGGGCGTCGGAGCCTATGGTGATCCTCGTGCCGCCGAGCGCCCGGAAGCGCCGCAGGACCCACTCGTCCGGGGTGGTTTGCGCGATTTTTTGGCGCAGTCCCGAGGTATTGATCTCCAGGGCGAGCCTGTTTTTGACCATGGCCTTCAGCACGGCGTCCAGCCGTTCGCTGTATGTCTCCCGGGGCACGGGGATGCCGTGCACGCCCTCAATGTAGCGCAGCGGGTAGGTCAGGTGGGCCAGGACGTCGCATTTGCCCCACTGGGCGAGCAGCAGCAGCTCGTCGAAGTATGCGCGCAGCATGGCTTCCGCGCGGCCCCCGGCGAATTCTTCTTTGGACATATACCAAAAATCTTTTTCGCCCCGCAGATTGTGAATAGAACCGAGCACGACGTCATATGAATACTGTTGGGTGAGCTGCTCGCTCTCCGGCAGGTTGTAGGTGGGCTGGCCGAGCTCCACCCCCGCGCAGACGATCAGCGTGCCCCGGAAGGCCGAGCGGGCCTTCACGATCTCGAAGTAGCTCTGCCGGGCCGTGCGGTCGAAGTCGCTCTCCCGATAGAAGTCCATCTCCACGTGGTCGGTGAGCGCGAGGGCGCGCAGGCCCCGCGCCACGGCGCTCTCGCAGAGAAACACCGCCGAGTGGAGGCCGTCGAAGGAGTTATCGGTGTGGGCGTGGAGGTCTAAAAGATTTTTGTAGGGCATGAGGATTGCCTCCGCGTTGGTTTAGTGCGCGGGCGGCAAGAATGCCGCCCCTACAGATACCCCTATTCTACCACCTTTTTGTCCCCCTTGCAATAAAAACCTTGACAAATTCATTTTTTTCGCATATAATAAAAATAGAGCAGTATGGTATGGAGCGCCGAACAGGCCTCCTGTTATAGACAAGTACATAAATGCAGCTTGCGCGGGCTTCGTATGCAGGGAGCCTTCGCGTTGGCTACTCACCAAAGGAGAATTTTTCTTGCAGCAGAACGAAAAAAAAGAGGTCCTGGATGCGTCGGTCCGGGGGAGGAAGCCCTACGCGCCCAGCCTGCCCGCGGGGACGGCCAGCAAGCCGCCCGCGACGAGGTCTATCGGCAAGCGGCCCGCGCAGCCCGCGGCAGAAGACGCGAAGCGGGGAGCCGCACCGCAGGTGCCGCCGCAGACGCCGCCGCAAAAACAAAAAATGCCCGACGGACAGCCCGCCAAGCGCGGCCGACCGCGCAAGCAGAAGCTCGAGCCTGTAAAAGTTACATTTTTGGGTGGGCTCAACGAAGTCGGGAAGAACCTGACTGTGTACGAGTTCAAGGGCGACAAGATCATCGTGGACTGCGGGCTGGCCTTCCCGGACGCGGAGACGCCGGGCATTGATTTGATCATTCCGGACTATGCCTGGCTGGAGCAGAACGCCGACAGCATCCGGGGCATCGTGATCACCCACGGGCACGAGGACCACATCGGCGGGCTGCCCTACCTGCTGCGGCGCGTCAACGCGCCGGTGTACTCCGCGCGGCTGACATTGGGGCTCATACGGGGCAAGCTGAAGGAGCACCGCATCCTGGAGCGGACGAAGCTCATCGAGGTGCGCCCCGGCGACACCATCCCCCTGGGCTGTTTTTTAGTGGAGACCATCCATGTCAACCACTCCATCCCGGACAGCTTCGCCCTGGCCATCACCTGCGACGCGGGGACAATTATCCAGACCGGGGATTTTAAAATTGACACCACGCCCATTGACGGCGAAATGATCGACCTCTCGCGGCTCTCGCGCTATGGGAAGAAGGGCGTGCTGGCCCTGCTCTCGGATTCCACCAACGCCGAGCGGCCCGGCTACACCATGAGCGAGCGGAAAGTCGGCGAGAGCTTCGAGACGCTGTTCCGCAAAGCTGTGGGCAGACGCTTGCTGGTGGCGACGTTTTCCAGCAACGTGCACAGGGTGCAGCAGATCATCGACGCGGCGGCGCATACGGGCCGGAAAGTCGCGCTCATAGGCCGCAGCATGGAGAACGTGGTGAGCGTGGGCATGGAGCTCGGCTACCTCCACGTGCCCGACGGCATCATGATCCCCATCGACATGATCAACCGATACACGCCCGACCAGCTGGTGATCATCACCACGGGCAGCCAGGGCGAGCCCATGAGCGCGCTGACCCGCATGGCCTTCTCCGACCACAGAAAAGTCGAAATAGGGCCTCAAGATTGCGTGATTATTTCGGCCACGCCCATCCCCGGCAACGAAAAAACAGTTGGCAAAGTGATAAACGAATTGCTCAAGCTCGGCGCTGAAGTTGTGTATGAAAAGATGTACGACGTGCACGTCTCCGGCCACGCCTGCCAGGAGGAGCTGAAGATCATGCTGGGGGTGACCAGGCCGAAGTATTTCATCCCCGTGCACGGCGAGCAGAAGCACCTTGTCAAGCACGCCCAGCTGGCCCAGGGCATGGGCCTGCACCCCCACAACATCATGATCGCCGACAACGGCATACAGCTGGAGCTGACCCTGGACGAGATGAAGGTCGCCGAGCCGGTGCCCGCGGGCAGCGTCTACGTGGACGGCTACGGCGTGGGCGACGTGGGCTCGGCGGTGCTGCGCGACAGAAGGCATCTCTCCCAGGAGGGCATGATCGTGGTGTCGGTGTGCATGAGCCGGGAGAGCGGGCAGATCCTCTCCGGCCCGGAGATCATCACCAAAGGCTTCGTGTACGTGAAGGAATCCGGCGACCTGCTGGAGGAGGCCCGCTTCGCCGCGCGGCGCGTGATCGAGGAGACCCCGGGCCGCCAGCGCCGCGACTTCAACACCCTGAAGGGCAAGCTGCGCGACGAGGTCTCCCGCCTGATGTACGAGCGCACCAAGCGCAGCCCGCTGGTGCTGCCGGTGGTGCTGGAGGGGTAATGGACGAAAAAGTTTTTGAAAATCACACGCATCTCTGCGAAACAAAGATGCTGCACGGAGAACACGCAAAATGCAATTTTTCCAGAGATGAAGGCTTTATTGAGCGATGCAAGATCAGAATTTCCCTGGGACTGAACCCATTCGTGAAGAACAGGGAGATGGGTGGCCATGACCTTTGCGATTATTGCACTCATATGAGGACGGTGTTTTTGAGCGACGATAGGACGGCAATTGCAAGAATTGACTAGGCCACTCGCAACCCCAAAATAACAAACCGGGCTATGCGCAGCGCATGGCCCGGTTTTGCTTTTCTGAAATTACTAATATCCCAAGACGCACTGCCGTGCGTCTCTACACGAACGAAACTCACGGGTAGGGCAGGCCCTCGGGCCACCAATCGGGCTTGGTGGTGGTGGTGGTGGTTCTGGTGGTGCGCGAGGTGGGCTGGACGTAGGTGTAGGGGGTGGTGGGCTTCTTGGTGGTTGTGGTGGTGCGGGTGGTTGTGGGGGCCGTGGTGGTGGTGACAGTCGTCGTCGGCTCCTCGGTGATGGGGTTGCCCTCTTCGTCGGTGGGAGGCGTGGTGGTGGTGAACTGGTCTATGCCCGAGACGGAGGCGTCGTAGGTGGGCCAGGCGGTGCGGGTGGTGGTTCTGGTGGAGGTGGTGTAATTGTAGTCGTTCGTATAGCCCATGGGCGGGGTGGGATAGGTGGCGTAGGTGGTCTGGATCTCCGGGCCCGCGACGACGTTCAGGGAGCTGACCTGGCGGATGAGCATCTCCGGGGTGCCGCTCTTCGGGCACATGCGCAGGGGCGGGTCGGCGTCGATGGGCGCGCCGTCCACCTCCCAGGCGAGCAGGGTGTCCCCGGCCATGGCCATCGCGGCGCTGTAGACCGCCGAGACCCCGCTGATGGAGGTCACCGTGACGCTGGCGACCCCCTGCATCCCGCAGAAGTTTGTCAGCAGCGAGCGCAGCGTGACGCCGCCGTATTTCACTTTGGCGGAAAGGCCGGTCTCCAGGTTGGTGCTGGTCATCTCCATCTGCACCTTGGGCAGGATGCGCGCGTCCTCGCTGGTGAAGGTGCTCACGCCCTGCACCCCGCGTATCTCTATGCTCCAGAAGCCGGGGAGGGCGCTGACGTCGGTGGTGGGGGGCTCGGTGGTGGTGGGTACTTCGGTGGTGGTGGGCGGCTCGGTGGTGGGGAAATCGGGCGTGCGGTTGCAGGCGGCAAAGCCGAACAGCAGCGCCCCGGCCAGCAGCAGGGCCAGCCACTGTATCAAACGGATTTTTTTCATAGGCGCGAAGCCCTTCTTTCTTCCGATTATGTACTTGAGAGATGAGAGATTCAGGTAATTTGAAAGGGGACAGGCCCCAAATTTGTCCCATTGTATCACAATTTTGCATAAAAAGCAAGTGGTATTTTTGGGTTTAAAGCTTATTTTACATTTCGTTCACGGGGGGTTAATTTGGGCTTGTTTGGCATAAGGATGGGAGTAGACAGCAGCAGCCGCCATCGACGTCCACGAGGACGGCGCTTTGCGCGTGCCCTGCACTGCTCCCTCACCGCCTGCGGGCGGAGCACCGCTCCGCCGCAGCGGCGTTCCTCGTGCGCCTAAACGAAACGCAGCAGTAACAGGAGAAACACCTTATGACCCCCACCCGCAAATTGATTCTCAATACGGCCCTGTTGACGGCAGCGTCGTTTTTGATGCAGACGGTGAACGTGGCCTACAATGTCTACCTCACAAACAAAATAGGCGCGGCGGGCATCGGGCTGTTCCAGCTGACGCTGACGGTCTACGGCATGGCGGTCACCTTCGCCTGCGCGGGGGTGCGCCTGGGCGCGACAAGGCTGAACATCGACCTGCTCTCGAAGGACCCGGGGGCCTCGCTGCGGCGCTCCATGCGGCTGTGCCTGGGCTACGCCTTCGCGCTGAGCATGATGGTGTCAGTGGTGCTCTTCGCCGGCGCGCCCCTGGCCGCCGAGCACTGGCTGCACGATATGCGCACCGAACGGCCCCTGCGCTGGCTGGCGGCGGGGCTGCCGCTGGTGTCCGTCACGGCGGCGATGCAGGGCTACTTCGTAGGGGTGCGCACGGTTTACAAGAGCGCCATGTCCCAGGGGCTGGAGCAGGGCGTGCGCATCCTGTGCGCGATGTTCTTCCTGGGCAGGATGCTGGAGGGCGGGATCGAAAGCGCCTGCCTGGCGATCGTCTACGGCATGGTGGCCGGGGAGGTGGCCGTGCTGGCGTTTTCGATCCTGCTGCTGCGGCGCTCGAAGCATATGAGAGTGCCCGCCGGGCCGGGGGATCACCTGCGATTGCGCGATCTGCTGCACATCTCCGGCCCGGAGGCCGCCGGGGCCTGCGCCCGCAGCGTGCTGCTCACCACCGAGCACCTGCTGATCCCGCGGGGTTTCCAGGCCGCCGGGCGCTCGAAGGAGGAGGCCATGCGCATCTACGGGGTGATCCACGCCATGGCGCTGCCGGTGCTGCTGTACCCCTCGGCGGTGCTCAGCTCGCTGTCGAGCCTGCTTGTCCCTGAAATTTCAGAGCTGCGCGTGCGCAGGCAAAGCGATCAGATCAACTCGGCAGTACAGAAAATTATAAAACTCTCCATGCTCTACGGCATATTTGCCGGGGGAATCTTCTTCGCCTTCGCCGCGCCGCTGAGCCTGCGCATCTACGGCAATTCTGATTCCGCGCGCTATTTGCAAATTCTCGCGCCGCTGATACCCATCATGTACATGGACATGAGCGTGGACGGGATGCTCAAGGGCCTGGACGAACAGAAGGCCTCCATGCTGTACAACATCATCGATTCGGGGCTGTGCGTCATCCTGGTATATCTCCTGCTGCCGCGCATGGCCATCAAGGGCTACATCATCGTGCTGTACGTCAGCGAGATTTACAACTTCTTCTTCAGCGTACGCCGCCTGTTGATCGTCACCGGCGCGCAGCGCCTGACCCTGCGCGCCGTGGCCGAGCCCCTGCTGTGCGCGGCCTGCGCCGCGCTGGTCCCCCTGGCGGTTTTCAGCGCCGCGCGGCCCGGCGGGCTAAGCGCTTCCACCGCGCTGCTGGTGCTGGCGATCCTTGGGGCTGCTGTGTTTTATTTTGCTGCGCTCTATTTGGTGGGGGCCATTAAAAGGGAGGATTTGCGGCGGGTGCGGCGGGCGGGGTGATTTTTCGACAAAAGGCTTGCGTTTCCAAAAATTGTATGCTATAATGAAAAATAGAGTTGCGCCCTGCGGCGCAAACAAAACGCAGGGGACGCCAGCCGGTGAAAATTCGCGGCAGTTGCCGGTGCGGGTTTTACATAGGCCCCGAAGGCCAGCCCAGCCGCCGTAACCTTTCCTGCCATTACATTTCTTGCGCAAGTTCGGAGTGTTAAACGTCCCCTGCGGGGGCCGTTGAATGGAAAGGGGGGTGAAGCCATGTGGGAAATCGTCGGTGTGGTCTTGCAGGCCACATCAATAATAGTAGCACTGGTTGAACTGTTCCTTTATTTGCGAGATCACCGTAAATAAATTTACGGGAGCAAATAAAGCGAACTAGCCGCTCCCTATCGCAAAGTGCGCGGCTAGTTCGTTCATGTATGGCGAAAAGGATCACCGTCTCGCAACGCAACCCTCCCTGACAACTCCATTATACATCGGCCAAATGGTTTTGTCAATGGGGAGGGCTTGTTTTTTTAGAAAATCTTGCAAAACCTCCGCCCGTGTGTTACAATAAGGTTGCTCCCCCTGCCGCTGCGGCGGCATCCCCCTCACCCACCCCAACGAATCTGCGGATTCGTCGGGGACCCCGGGCAAGCGAATGGGGCAGGGGAATATAAACAGAAAGGCATCGATATGACAAGCAAAGAGCGCGCCGCGCTGCGCGGGGAGGCCAATTCGCTGGCGGCCATGTTCCAGGTGGGCAAGGAGGGCGTCACCCCGGCGGTGGCGGCGCAGATGGCGGAGGCCTTCAACACGCGCGAGCTGCTCAAGGGCAAGGTGCTGCTGGAGAGCTGCCCGCAGCCCCCCCGGGAGGCCGCCGAGGCCCTGGCCGCGCTGACGGGCAGCGAGGTAGTTCAGGTGGTGGGAGGCAGCATGGTGTTTTTCAAGGTGAATCTCGAATTGCGAAAGAAATTGGCGGAGAAGGCGAAGGCAGAAAAAACGAAGATACAGCTGGAGGGAAGACAACCTGCCGCCCGCACACATAAAACCAAAAGGAGAAATCCATGACCGATACAAAATCAGCCCTCATCATAGGCGGCAGCAGGGGCATAGGCCGCGCGAGCTGCCTCGCGCTGGCGCGCGACGGCTATGACGTCGCCTTCACCTGGCACAGCGCGCAGGACGATGCCGCCGGGACGGCGAAAGAGATCGAGGCCATGGGGCGGCGCTGCGCGTATTTCCGGGCCGACATGGGCGAGCCGGACGCCCCGGAACGCGCCGTAAACCGGGCGATCGAGGCCATGGGGCGCGTTGACGCGCTGGTGACGGTGGCGGGCGTCACCCGCTGGAACAGCACGGCGGAGCTCACCGGCGAGAAGATCGACGAAGTATACAATTGCGATTACCGGGCCGTGCTGCTGTGCACGTCCTATGCGGCGCGGCACATGATTGAGCATGAGATTAAGGGCAGCATCGTGCATATTTCTTCTGTGCATGCCTTCGCGGCCTGGGCCAACGACGGCGTCTACGGCGGCATGAAGGCCGCGCTCAACCGCACCACCGAGTCCGAGGCCCTGGATTTGAGCCTCTACGGCATACGGGTCAACTGCGTGGCCCCGGGCATGACCAGCGTGCGCGGCGAGGACAGCCCGGAGAATCTCAGGCGCGAGTGGGCCTACAAGATCCCCCTGGGGCGCTACGGCTGCGCCCGGGATATCGCCGAGGCCGTGGCCTTTTTGGCGAGCGACCGGGCCAGCTACATCACCGGCGTGACGCTGAAGGTGGACGGCGGCATGAGCCTGCCCGCCATGAACGACGACAGCAGGCCCGAGGCGGGGTACGGGTGGGACAGGCGCAGGATGCAGGTTAGGGGTTAGGAGTTAGGGGATATGATCCAAAACTATACTGATTTCATCCGCGAGCTGCTGGCCGCCGGGTTCTCGCAGTTTGGCGGGAGCAAGGACAATTTGACCAGCCTGTTCCAATACGGCTGGAACAGCCAACCGGAGGAGTGCCCCGTGCAGTGGTTCTCCGGCGACCCGGACCGCGACCCCTGGCACTGGCGCGAGCGCGTGATTATACAGAGAAATGACATCGCCTATGCCAAGCTGTTCCTCCAGAAGCATGGCTTTATTACGAAGGAATGGTATCCGTATTTTCTGGCGGCCAGACGGAAGGGCCGGGATTTCGCCGAGGCCTACGCCGAGGGCCTGCACAGCCGGGCCGCGCAGCGCATCTACGAGTGCCTGCGGGAGAACGGCGCGCTGCCCGTGCACGACATCAAGCCCGTGGCGGGATTTGGCCGCGAGGAGAAGTCCTCGTTTGAACGCGCATTGACTGAATTGCAGATGGGGCTCTACATCACCGTGTGCGGCCACGCGCAGAAGATCAGCAGGGCAGGGGAGCCCTACGGCTGGTCCTCGGACGTGTATTGTTTGGCGGAGGAGTTCTTTCCTGATGAAGTCTTCCATGCCGCTTCGCTTCTTGAGCCCGAAGAGGCCGCCGAGAAGATAGAGGCGCAGGTTTATAAGCTCAATCCGGCTGCCGCGCCGAAGAAGGTGAGAAGGTTTATCTCTGGATAGCCTTACCGGGATGTGCTGCAGAGGGATATGATTGCGTAGAAAAATAACGTTTGTTAGTGCGGCGAAATACCTGTAGGGCGTTGCATTGCAGCGCCGAACAAATCTACGGATAAAAGGAGACCCCCCATGAACGAATTCACCCTCACCTGGCTCGGCCAGGGCGGCTATGCCCTGCAAATTGGCGAAAAAACGCTCTACCTCGACCCCTACATGTCCGACATGGTGGGCAAGAAGGAGAAGCTCGCGCGCCTGGTGCCCCCGCCCATCGCCCCGGATGACGCGCATCCTGATTACTGCCTCGCCACCCACGACCACATGGACCACCTCGATACTGATTTTATCTCGCAGATGGACTGCGCAAACGTGAAATTTATTTGCCCGGAGAGCTGTAAAAATGCTCTTTTGGCCTTGGGACACGGCATTGAGGAGAGCCAGATTATCGTTCTCAATCGCGGGGATGTATTGGAGTTTGATAGCTTCACCCTGCGCGCCGTATACGCCGACCATACGCCCGACAGCGTGGGCTTTGTGATCGCTTTTGATGAAATTACGGTCTATTTCACCGGCGATACCCTCTATGGCGATGAAGTAGGCGCAAATGTGAGTGCTGACATAATTTGCTGTTGCATCAACGGCAAATGGGGCAACATGAACGCGGAGGAGGCCGTGCAGGTGGCCCTGCGCTCCGGCGCGTCAATAGCCATTCCCAACCATTACGGCATGTTCGCGGAGAACACCGCCGACCCGGCGATTTTCCGCGCCATGGCCGAGGCGGCGGGCCTGCGGACGTATACCATGGGGCATGGGGAGACGGTGGATATGAAAGGGTTGCTGTGAAGATTGGGATAGCAGGACAAAATAATTCTGCGAAAGACGTTGCAATTTCTGGAAGCGTAATGTATAATTAAGTTGGCGCTGTTCGGCAGCGGCGGTTGCTCCCCTCGTCCTCGAAAGGGGGTGAGTTGGATGGACGCAAACTTCGCAATCTACATCCTGGCATTTCTCGTAATCGCAACCGGTTATATCCTGTCCATCCACGGCAGTAAGAAGTAACCGCCCCTGAGTCGACAGCTCGGGCGGTTACTTCTCGTTTTTCAGCAATTATGAGGGGCAAGGGGAGCGGGCCGCCTGTTGGGCAACGCCACCCCTCATGAATAGTATAGCGCAAAACATTGCCCTTGTCAAGGGATTTTTTTATCATGCGAAAAGATAAGGAGAACTTCTCATGCCTGATTTCTACCCGACCATCCCAGTGATCCCCTACGACCCCTCCAGCAAATCACCCCTGGCGTTTCATTTTTACAACCCGGATGAAACGCTGCTGGGCAAGACGATGAAAGCCCACCTGCGCTTTGCCATGAGCTATTGGCACACCATGTGCGCCGGGGGCGCGGACATGTTCGGCGTGGCGACCCTGGATAAGTCCTACGGCCACGCCGACCCCATGGCAAGCGCCTACGTTAAGGCCGGGGCCGCCTTCGAGTTCATGCGGAAGCTGGGCCTGGAGCTCTACTGCTTTCACGACAGGGACATCGCCCCCGAGGCCGATACCCTGTGCGAGACGAATGCAAGGCTGGATAAAATCAGCGACAAGCTGCTGGAGCTGCAAAACGAAAGCGGCATCGCGCCGCTGTGGGGCACGGCGAACCTCTTCAGCAACCCGCGCTATCAGAACGGCGCGGCCAGCAGCTGCTCGCCCGAGGTGTTCGCCTTCGCCGCCGCCCAGGTGAAGAAGGCCCTGGAGCTCACGGTGAAGCTCGGCGGGCAGGGCTTCGTGTTCTGGGGCGGGCGCGAGGGCTACGAGACGCTGCTCAACACGAATTACGCCCTGGAGCAGGAAAACATCGCCCGGCTGTTCACCCTGGCGCGGGACTACGCCCGTTCGATTGGCTTCAAGGGGCCGTTTTACGTCGAGCCCAAGCCCAAGGAGCCCATGAAGCACCAGTACGACTACGATGCCGCCGCCGCGATTGGCTTCCTGCGCAAGTACGGCCTGCAAGATGATTTCAAAATGAACATCGAGGCAAACCACGCCACCCTGGCCGGGCATACCTTCCAGCACGAGCTGCGCATGGCCCGGGAGGAGGGCATGTTCGGCTCCATCGACGCCAACATCGGCGATCCCCTGCTGGGCTGGGACACCGACCAGTTCCCCACGAACGTGTACGACTCGACGCTTGCCATGCTGGAAGTCCTGCAGGCCGGGGGATTTACGACAGGCGGCCTGAACTTCGACGCGAAGACGCGCCGGGCCTCCAACAGCTTCGAGGATCTGTTCCAGGCCTACGTCGCCGGGATGGACGCCTTCGCCTTGGGGCTGCGCATGGCGGCGAAGCTGCAAGCCGACGGCCGCCTGGGCGAGTTCGTGAAGGCCCGTTACGCCGGGTATGAGAGCGGCCTCGGCCTGGACATCGTGGAGGGCCGCGCCGATATGGCCGCCCTGGAGGCCTTCGCCCTGGAGCGGGGCGACGTCGAAACCACCAGCGGCCGGCAGGAGTATCTGGAGCATGTGATGAACTGCGTGATGTTTGGACAGGCAAAACTGTAGGGGTGGCATTCTTGCCACCCGGGCGGCAACAAAAAACGGGCGGCAAAAATGCCGCCCCTACAGGTTCTGCTATGCCCTACCCCAGCCCCAAATACTCCTCCAAGCACTGACCGCTGGCCTTCATCGCCGTGGCGGGGCCTGCGCCCACGTAGCGCCAGTGCCATGGCTCGTAGGTGATCTGGGTGATGCCGGTCTTGTCTTTCGGGTAGCGCAGGATGAAGCCGTATTCGTGGGCGTGGGCCGTGAGCCAAGCAAACTCCGCCGTGGCGTCGAAACCCGTGCTGGTGCCGGCGATGTCCATGGCGAGGCCCGCGCCGTGCTCGCTGCAGCCGGGCGGGAGGATGCTCTGCGCGGCGATGTTCACCGCCTGGGCGTAGCTGTAGCCCCGGTTCACGTTGGTCTGCACCAGGCGCTCGAAGTTGGCCTTCTGCCGGGCGTCGCTGCGGTAGCCCGAGTAGGGGGTGAGCCGCGCGCCCCCGGCCAGGGCGGCGTCATACATCAGCTTATACTGCGCCGCCGCCGTGGCCTCCATCTTTTGCTCGTACCCCTCCACGCAGGTCTTCAGCGCGGGCTCGTAGTTCGCGGGCAGGTGGTAATCGCGGTTCACGCACAGGAGGTAGGGGTCGGATGGCACGCTGGCCGCCACCGGCGCGATGCCGGGGTAGTCGTAGGCGTAGGTTCCGCCGGGCCGGGCCGCGGCCCTGGGGATGGTGTTCTGCACGGGCGCGGGAGCCCTCGTGGTTGGCGCGAAGGTCACGGACGCGACGAGCCGCGCGACGGCGGTATCAGCGGCGGCTGTGGTTTGCGCTGCCGTTTCGGCTGCGATATTGACATTTGTGATTGCGGCTGCGGCGGTCGTCGCCTGCGTGGTCTCCGGCGCGGCTTCCGGCTCCGGCGCCCTGCCGCAGGACGCGGCGCACAGCAGGCACAGCAGGGCCAACAAAAGCGCTCCCATTTTTTTCTTTTTCAACATAATACTCTCCATGCATACATTTTACACCTTTAAATAGTATTTGTCAAGGAGGAGTTCATCATGCGTTCCATTCTCATCGGCCTGGATATTGGCACATCCAGCTGCAAGGCCCTGGCCGTGGACGAAAATGCCCGCCTGCTGGCCTCGGCAAGCGAGGAGTACCCCTGTTATGCTCCAAAGCCCGGCTGGAGCGAGCAGGACCCCGCCGACTGGTGGCGCGGGGCCCGCGCGGCGCTGTCGCGGCTCATGCGAAAAATTGAGCCATCCCGGGTGAAGGCCATAGGGCTCTCCGGGCAGATGCACGGCATGGTGGCCCTGGACGCGCAAATGCAAGTCCTGCGGCCCGCGATTCTCTGGAATGACCAGCGCACGGCAAAGCAGTGCGAGGAGATCACCCGGGCCGCCGGGGGGCCCGAGGGCCTGCTGCGCCTGACCAACAACGCCATGCTCACGGGCTTCACCGGCGGGAAGATCGCCTGGTTCCGCGAGAACGAGCCCGAGCTTTACGCGAAATGCGTGAAAATAATCAACCCGAAAGATTACATGAATTATTTGCTCACAGGGGAGCTCGCCACGGAGGTCAGCGACGCCAGCGGCACCGGGTTCTACGATGTGGCCCATGATTGCTGGAGCAGTGAGCTCCTGGGCATTTTGGGCATTTCAGAGAATTTATTTGCGCCTGTAAAAAACTCGACTGAGAGTATCGGCAAAATCTCTAAAGAAGCATCAGAATTGACCAGCCTGCCTGAAAACCTTCCTGTCGTGGCCGGGGGCGGCGACGCGGTGCTCTCCGCCGTGGGCATGGGCCTGGAGGAGGCCTGGCAGCTGGCCGTCACCCTGGGCACCAGCGGCGTCGTCGCCCGGCACGTGCCCGCGTTCTTTAAGAACGAGGGCGCGAAATTGCAGTTCTCGCGGGCCTGCCTGCCGGGGCTGTTTCACGTGATGGGCGTCACGCTCTCGGCGGCGGGGAGCTACCAGTGGCTGGAAAGCATCCTGGGCGACCCGCGCCTGGCCTCCCGGAGCGAGCGCTACAAGGCCCTGGACGAAGCGGCCGCCGCGTCCCCGCCGGGGGCGAACGGCGCGCTGTTCCTGCCCTATCTCAGCGGCGAGCGCTGCCCCGTGAACGACGCCGACGCCACGGGCTGCTTCCTCGGCCTGCGCGGGCAGACATCGAAGGGCGACCTGGCCCGGGCGGTGCTGGAGGGCGTGGCCTTCTCCCTGCGGCAGGCCTACGACCTGATGGCCGATGCCACCGGCCCGGCAAAGCGTCTGATTCTCGCGGGGGGCGGCGCGGCGAGCCCCCTCTGGCGGCAGGTCATGGCCGACGCCTTCGCCCTGCCGGTTGTCACGCTGGAGGCGGGCGACGAGGGCGGCTCCTTCGGCGCGGCGATTCTGGCCGGCCTGGGCGCGGGCGTGTGGGATGCCCCGGCGCAAGCCCTGGGCCAGCTGCGCGTGAAAAGCGAAACGCTCCCGATGGAGGAGCATTTGGCTTTGTATAGTGAGCGGTATGAGGTGTATAAGAGGGTGTATCCGGCGGTGCGGGGGCTGTAGGGGCATTCCCCAGCGACGGCCCCTTCGGGAGTCGCCGCATCCCCCCTCGCAAGCGAGGGGGGCTATTTGTGGCATTTTCGTAGATTGCGGATGAACCACGAAAAGCCCCCCTCGCTTGCGAGGGGGGGTCCATGCGTGGTGGGTGTACTCCTAAAACACATTCTCCTCCGCCGTCACCGGCAGCAGCTTTTGCGCCTCGAAGGGGGATTCGATGGCGATCTCGCGGCCCTCGGCGCTGCTGCGCTCGATGGCGGTGAGCACTTCGAGCACGTGCAGGGTCTGCGTGGCGGCCCCGGCGCGGGGGGCGCGGCCCTGTTGCAGAGCGGCTGCCATGTCAGCCAGGCCCACGCCGCGGCAGTTCTCGGAGTAGATGTCGTAGGGCGTGTCGAAGGGAATCCACGCGCCGCCGCCAAAGTTCTGCGCCGCGTCGGGGGAATTTTTTTCTTTCACTTTGATTTTGATCTCCCCGCCGAAGTTGTTGGGGTCGGGGACGATCATGTTGCCGGAGGTGCCGTAAATTTCGATGTTGTTGACGCCGGGCATGGAGAAGGCGTCGAATGTCGTAATCAGCGTGGCAATTGCCCCTGAGCAAAAACGCAGCAGGGCGGTTTGATGCGTTGGCACGTCCACTTCAATGACAGTGCCGTTCAGGGGCTGGCTGGTGATGGTGCGCGTGGGCCAGGTGGTACGGGTCATGCCCATGACGCTCTTCACCGGGCCTATCAGCTGGCACAGCGCGGTGACGTAATACGGCCCCATGTCCAGCATCGGGCCGCCGCCGGGTGCGCGGTAGTAAAATTCCGGGTCGGGGTGCCAGGTCTCGTGGCCGTGGCAGATCATGTGCGCCGCCGCCCCGATGGGCCGGCCTATCACATCCTCGCTGAGCAGCTTGCGGCAGCCCTGTACGCCCGCCCCCAGGAAGGTGTCCGGCGCGCCGCCGATGAGTAGGCCCTTTGCCTGCGCGAGCTCCACGAGCTCTTTACCCTGCTCAAATGTCGCGGCCAGGGGCTTCTCGCTGTAGACGTGCTTGCCGGCCTCCAGCGCCGCGCGGCTGACCTCGTAGTGCTCCGCCGGGCGGGTGAGGTTCAGCACGATGTCGACTTGCGGGTCGGCGAAGAGCTCGCGCATGTCGCCGTAGAGCTTCATGCCGTAGGCGTCCACGGCGCGCTGCGCCTTCTCTTTTACAAGGTCGCACACGCCGATTATTTCCAAATCCGTGAATTTTTCCGTCAGGTTTTTCAGGTAGATGCCGCTGATGTTGCCCACACCCACGAAACCGATCCCGGTCTTTTTCATGGTCTGTCCTCCCCTGATGCTGAATATTTGCAAGGATTCGGGTGGCATGAATGCCGCCTCTACAGCCTCTGCTAGCCGAAACACGCCCCACTTTCGCAATCCTGCAGGGGCGGCATTCTTGCCGCCCGGGATATTTATACAACCTTGCCGCCGAAAAAAACACGGCAAAAATTTATCAATACATTTTCGCGTTGTTTAAATAGCGATCCACCGTCCAGCCCCGGGCGGCGGCGAAGGCCTTGCCCCCGGCAGCCCATAGGAAGCCGCGCCGCATGAGCTCCTGCGCGGCGGGGGCCTGGTCGAATACGTCGTCATGATGCCCGAGCGAGTTGTAGAATACCCGCCCGACGCCCCAGTATTTCGTCCACACCACCGGCATATCCACCGGCTTGTTGGAGGCGTGGTAGTATCTCACCAGGGGAAAGCGCGTGGTGGCAAGCACTTCGATCGAGGGATCGACGTGCAAATAATACTGCTCGCTGACAACTTTGAAATCCTCAATGCCCTCTATGATGGGGCTGGAACCGCGCGCGATGTTCACGGTGTATTCCACGCCCGCGCCGCCGGGGTGGCTCACCCACTGCCCGCCGGTCATGAACTGCCACTCGGTGTCCTCCCGGTAGGCGTCGCACATGCCGCCGTGGCAGCCCGCGATGCCGACGCCCGCGCCCACGGCTTTCGCGATGGCCCGCGATGTGTCCCCGGGCATGGAGGCGCTGGTGGTCACCGGCACGAGCAGATCCAGGGCCACCAGCTCGTCATAGCCCGGCAGCCGCTTCGCCTCTTTCACCACGCGCACCCGAAAGCCCTCGTTCTCCAGGATGCGCTGGAAGCGCTTGGCCACCTTCTCCGGCTCGTGGCCGTCCCAGCCGCCCCAGAAGATCAGCGCGGATTTGCCCATAGTTTAGCTGCTCCCCACATATATTCGCAATCAACAATATAGCAAGGAGCATTATACCATACTATTTTTGGAAATGCAAGGGAAATTTGCAAAATTTCACAATTTTTATCAAGCAGTTTAAAGCGCGAGCAGCAGCTCCATGGCCCTCGCGTAGCCCGCGAAGCCCTGTCCCGCGATTGTTTCCACGCAGGCCAGCGAGGCATAGGATATTTTCCGGAAGTCCTCGCGGGAGTGCACGTCGCTCAGGTGGACCTCCACGGCGGGGAGGCCCACTGCCTTCAGGGCGTCCAGGATGGCCACGCTGGTGTGGGTGTAGGCCGCCGGGTTGATCACAATGGCGTCGGCCGTTCCCAGGCACTGCTGAATATGCTCTACCAGCGCGCCCTCATAATTCGACTGGAAGATGTCCGCTTCCACGCCCAACGCCTTTGCGCTGCCGCGAATGAAGGCCTCCAGATCGGCATAGGTGGCGTGGCCGTAGATTTCCGGCTCGCGGATGCCGAGCATGTTCAGGTTCGGGCCGTTGATGACGGTGATTTTCATGAATACAACCTCCACGCCTGCTCAAATAATTCTTCCCAGTCCTCGTTGTGGTCTACGCATATATCTGCCGCCGCCTCGTAATGGGGCCTCCTGACCTGTTCCAGCTTTTCCAGATCGACGGATAGAGGCCGCCCATCTGTCGCCAGGCAGCGAATGCCGCGGCGTATCCACAGGAGCCTGCCGTTGCCGCGCAGGGCCTCGACGTTCTCCCGGCGCAGCACCGCGCCGCCCCCCGTGGCGATCACCTGGCCGGTCTGCGCGCCGAAGCGCGCCGCCATCCGTGCCTCTATCTCCCGGAAGGCCGCCTCGCCCTGCGTGAGCAGGATTTCCCGCCCGGAAAGGCCGGTGCGCCTCTCGATCTCCATGTCCAGGTCGACGAAGGGGCGCCCGCCGCGCTGCGCCAGGCGGCGGCCCAGGGAGGTCTTGCCGCTGCCGGGCATCCCGATGAGCACCCAGTTCTCCAGGTCCCGCCGCAGCGGAGACAGCACGCGGGCGGCGTCGCATTCGTTGCAGGGCTCCCCAGTGAACAATTTAATGGACGCCGCCGCCTGGGCCACGAGCATGGAGAGGCCGTCGGCGGTTTTGAGGCCGCGCTGCTGCGCCTTTTGCAGGAAGCGCGTGCGCAGGGGGTTGTAAATTAAGTCCAAGGCGGCCTCCAGGGCGGGGAATCTGTCGGGCTCCGCCGGGCAATTTTCGGCTTTGGGGAACATCCCCAGGGGCGTGGCGTTGACGATCACCTGGGTGCCCGTGTGACCGTACATGCTGCCGAAGTCCCCGCGTTTTATCACGATCACGCTCTTTGCGCCCATCTCAACCGCGACAATCTGTACGGTGAGCGAGGCCCCGCCGCTGCCCAGCACGAGCACGCGCTTTCCCGCGAGCTGTATCCCGGCCTCGTCCAGCATAAATTGAAAGCCTGCGGGGTCGGTGTTGTGGCCGAAGAGTGTTCCGTCGCTGCGTTTCACGATAGTGTTGACGGCTCCTACGCATTTGGCTGTATCGCTCAGTGCATCGCAGTAGGGGATGACTGCCTGTTTGTAAGGGATGGTCACGTTGATTCCCTGGAAAGCGCGCCGGGCGAAGAAGGCGGGCAGCCCGTCCGGGGGCAGGGGGCATAATTCGTAGGCATACCCGCGCAAGCGCTTATGAATTTCCGGCGACCAGCTGTGTTCGAGGTGCTCGCCGATGAGGCCGAAGGTCATGACAGCCCCTCCTGTATCTCCCGGCTGGCCCGGAAAACCGCCTCGTAGATTGTTTCCAGAGCGGGCAAGTATTCGGGGGCGATTGAAGTGCCCAGACGCGACAGGATCGCCTGCTCGCGCGCGGGCCGGTGAATGGGCGCGCAGGTTTTGCGCTTGACAGCGGCGACCTGCGCCGTAAGGCCCATGCGCCGCTCCAGCAGGGGCGCGATTTCGTCGTCGATACGGTCGATCTCGACACGCAAGGCGTCGATTTCGGCGCGCAGCTCTTCCGGGCTCATAGCCTTCCCTCCATCAGCAAGTCCAGCAGGACGCAGGCCGTCACGGCCTCCACCACGGGCACGGCGCGGGGCACGATGCAGGCGTCGTGCCGCCCATCTATCGTCAGATCTACCTCTTCCAGGGAGCGCAAATCCACGCTCTTCTGCGGCAGGGCGATGGAGGGCGTGGGCTTTATCGCCACGCGCAGCACCAGCGGCATCCCCGTGGTGAGGCCGCCCAGGACGCCCCCATGATGGTTCGTGCGCGTGCGTATTTGGCCGCCTTTGACGAAATACTCGTCATTATTCTCGCTGCCCAGAAGCGAAGCGGCGGAAAAGCCCGAGCCGAATTCCACGCCGCGCACCGCCGGGATGCCGAACAGCGCCGCCGCCAGGCGGTTCTCCACCCCGCCGAACATGGGCGCGCCGAGCCCCGCGGGCAGGCCCTCGGCCACGCATTCGATCACGCCGCCCACGGAATCGCCGCGCTGCATTGCATCAGCGACGTCGCCCATTTTTGCGATTTTTGCACTGACCGTGACGCCCCGGCGTTCGAGAATTTGCAGGCACACGGCCCCGGCGAAGCACAGCGGCGCGGTCAGCCGGCCCGAGCTGTGGCCGCCGCCGCGGATGTCCTGGTGGCCCCTGTGCTTCACGGCAAGGGGAAAATCGGCGTGGCCGGGGCGGGGGACGTGCCGCAGCGCCTCGTAGTCCTTCGGCCGCGCGTCTGTATTTTCGATCATCGCGCACAGGGGCGCGCCGCAGGTGACGCCCTCCGCCAGGCCGGAGAGCACGCGGGCCCCGTCGGCCTCGCGGCGGGGGGTGTCGCCGGGATTGCGGCCCGGCGCGCGCCGCGCCATGAAGGCCGCAATCGCCTGCATGTCAAGGTGTTCACCGGCGGGCAGGCCGTCGATCACCACGCCTATGCCCTCGGAATGCGACTGCCCGAAGATTGAAAATTTCACGTTTTCGCCGAAGACAGAGCTCATGCGATTTTACCTCCCAGGCGCTGATAGTCTTCCCAAAACGCGGGATATGATTTTTGCACAGCCTGCGCCCCATGCAGCGTAATTGGGTTTTCGCAGCGCAGCGCGGCGACGGCCATCGCCATGGCGATTCTGTGATCGCCGAAGCTGTCGGCACCGCCGCCTTGCAGGGTTGGCTTGCCTTGAATCACGAGGCCGTCGGGCAGCTCCGTCACGTCCCCGCCCAGGGCGTTGAGATTTTCTGCAATAGCGTGCAATCTGTCGCTCTCTTTCAGGCGCAGGCGCGCGGCGTTGGCGATCCTGCCTTCGCCGGGCGTGAGGGCCATGACTACCGCCATAATCGGCGCCAAGTCGGTGTACTGGGAGGCGTCCATCACGCCGCGATGCTCCAGCAGCGATGTGATTGCCCGGTCAGATTGTTCTGAAGCCCCGTCGAGCCCGGTGATACGAATATCGCTCCCCAAGGCATTTGCCGCCAGCCAAAAGGCCGCGCTGGACCAGTCCGCCTCAATTGACAATTGGCAGTTGACAGTTGACAATTGATATTTTTGCCCGCCGGGCACCGCAAAGCCCTGCTCCGTCTCATGTATCACAATGCCGAACTTGCGCAGGGTGCGCAGGGTCATTTGCACATAGCCCGCGGATTCCAGCGGTGAGGTAAGAATGATTTCGCTTTCCCCGATCAGCAGGGGCAGCGCGAACAGCAGGCCCGTGACGTACTGCGATGTGATGTCCCCAGGCAGGGCAAAAATGCCGGGCCGGAGCTGGCCGGAGATTGCGATGGGCAGGCGTTCGCTGTCTATAGAGCAGCCGTGGGCGCGCAGGAGATCAACCAGGGGCTGCATGGGGCGCGCGGGCAGGCGGCCCGTGCCGGTGAACGTGACGCTCTTACCCAGCGCGGCGAAAACCGGCAGCAGGAAGCGCAGGGTGGAGCCGCTTTCGCGGCAATTCAATCTTAAACAGGGGTCTGTCAAGCCCCCCTCCGCCAGAGGGGGGAGCCCGAAGGGCGGGGGGTGTGATGCGGCCAGGCATTCCCTCGTCGCCTCAATGTCGTCCGAGATCACCGGCAGGCTTTCGAGGCCCATCCCCGCGAGGTGCGCGGCAATCATCAGGCGGTGCAGTTCATATTTTGAGGGCATGGCCGCAATTTCGCCGGATAGTCTGCCGGGCTTCAGCGTGAGTGTCATACTTTTTCCTCCAATAAACGCTTGAGCTCGCTCATGGGCATGGTGCGCAGCTCGCACTCTCCAATTTTCAATGGCACAACTATGGTGA
Source organism: Oscillospiraceae bacterium (assembly GCA_009779995.1). Taxonomy (GTDB): domain Bacteria; phylum Bacillota; class Clostridia; order Oscillospirales; family Acutalibacteraceae; genus WRMQ01. Next base: position 59,218 of record WRDW01000003.1, read on the forward strand.
TATTGTTGCCCGCGCGCTTTTTGTCCTGCTCCAGGGCTGAAAATAATTCCTGGATCGAATATTCGCAATGCGTGGGCAGGCGGTTGCTCTCCAGGGCGGCGCAGAGCCTGTCTACAATCGCCGGGCAGAACACCCGCGAGATCATCACCATGCCGAGCCCTACGGCGGCCCCGTGGGGTATCGTGTAATCGCTCACTTTTTCGATGGCGTGGCCGAGGGTGTGCCCCAGGTTGAGCAGCCGCCGGCGGCCCGTGTCGCGCTCGTCTGCCAGGACGCAGGCGCGCTTGAGCTCCACGTTGCGGGCCACCTGCGCGGCGCTCACCGGCCCGCCGTGTTCCAGGGATGCGAAGAGCCCCTCGTCGAACAGCACCCCGTGCTTGAGGCACTCGGCCATGCCGTTGGCATACTCTTCCGGGGGCAGCGTGTTGAACGTGTCTGTGTCAGTGATCACCAGGCTCGGCTGCCAGAAGGCCCCGGCGAGGTTTTTCCCGGCGGGGAGGTTCACGCCGGTTTTGCCGCCCACGGAGGCGTCCACCGCCGCCAGCAGTGTGGTGGGCATCTGCGCGTAGGCAATGCCCCTGCGATACGTGGCCGCGGCGAAGCCCGTGAGGTCGCCTGTCACGCCGCCGCCCAGGGCAATCAGCGCGTCACCGCTGTAAAGCGAAAAACCTGTACAGGTATCCAAAATTTTCTCATAGGTGTAAAGGGATTTGCTTGCTTCACCTGCCTGGAAGATAAAGGTATGGCACGCAACACCTTGTGCTTTAAGGCTTTGCATCACTGAATCGACATAGTCGTGCTTCGCCACATTGCTGTCTGTGACAAGTAAAACCCTTGTCGGGCGCAGCTTTTCGGCGATAAGCGCCCCTGCTTTTTCCAGCAGCCCGGGGCCGATGCGCACGTCATAGGCGCGTTCGCTCAGGGGGATGTGGACGGTGTGGTGCATGTGTTTGGCCTTTCATATTTGTGCGAATTTGTGCCACGGCGGGCCAATGGCCGCGCCGCCTCGCGTCAAACCGCCCGAATCTTTCCCACCGCCGCCATGACCTCCCCGAACTGCGCCGGCGTGAGGGACTGCGGGCCATCGCACATGGCCTTGGCGGGGTCGTTGTGGACCTCGATCATCACGCCGTGCGCGCCCACGGCAGCGGCCGCAACGGCCAGGGGTTTCACGTAGCGCGCGACTCCCGTAGCGTGGCTGGGATCGACGATTACCGGCAGGTGGGAGAGCTCCTTCACTACGGGCACGGCGGAGATGTCGAGCGTGTTGCGCGTGGCGGTCTCGAAGGTGCGTATGCCGCGCTCGCAGAGGATCACCTGCTCGTTGCCCCCGGCCATGACGTACTCCGCGCTCATCAGCCACTCCTGTATGGTGCTGGACAGCCCGCGCTTGAGGAGCACCGGCTTGCCGCAGTGCCCGAGCTCTTTCAGCAGCTCGAAGTTCTGCATGTTGCGCGCGCCCACCTGGATGCAGTCCACGTCCGCGAAGGCGTCCAGGTGCGAGATGTCCATGATCTCCGTCACGATGGGCAGGCCGGTCTGTTTTTTTGCCTCCAGCAGCAGCTCGATGCCGCTCTCGCGCATCCCCTGGAAGGCGTAGGGCGAGGTGCGCGGCTTGAAGGCCCCGCCCCGCAAAATCCGCGCCCCGGCGGCCTTGACGGCCTCGGCCACCTCGCACAGCTGCTCGCGGGATTCCACAGAGCAGGGCCCGGCCATCACCGTGAAGCCCCCGCCGCCCACGGGCACGCCCGCGACGTTGACGACCGTATCCTCCGGGTGAAATTTTCGATTGGCCTTCTTGAAGGGCTCCTGTATGCGCTTGACGCTCTCCACGAAGGGCAGGGCCTCGATGCGCTCGGCGTCCACGGCGGCGGTGTCGCCGATGAGGCCAAGCAGGGTGGTGTGGGCGCCGGCGCTGTGGTGAATGCTGATGCTCTGGGATTCCAGCCAGGCGCGCAGCTCCTCGAGCTGGGCCTCTGTGTGGCTGGGCCTTAGGATGACGATCATGGCGATGCCTTCTTTCGGATAAAAAATACCCGCAGCCGGTCAGCTGCGGGTGAGGTGGCATTCGGGTATTTTAGCCCCGAGGACAGCCCTGCCGCAGCGTGCCCTGCCAATAGGCAAAGCTGGCGCAGTGGTAATAGCTGTTGCGGGCCATGATGTTTGCTCCTTTAATTGGGCTACTCGTAGTATAACACAAAGCGAAGAAAAAGTCAAGAAAAATTACTTATACTTCACCACAATCTTTGGCGTGTCCGTAATCACCTGCAAAAGATTGCCCTGCATACTGATTTTCGCGCCTGGCCCCGCATCTACATTTTCATAGCCGTCGGGAAGGAAAAACTCCGTGGGATGGCTCTCCCAATCGGGGGCGGGGGTATACCAGAGGGTGCAGGTTTTTGCCTTGGGGTCGACTTTGAAATTGGCGAACGTGCCGTGGATCGCCACGGGGTAGGGGCGGCCCAGCACGGCTGTGAAGTTGTCGTATTCGTAAAGGCCGTGCCAGTAGGCCCAGTAGGTGTTGGACCAGCCCCAGGAATCGAACAAGCCTAAGATAAACTCGATGTGGCGGAACCAGGGGTAGTCCTTTTCTTTGTCGTCCAGAGTGCCGGTGGCGCCCCACTCGCCCGCGAGCACGGGGACGTTCATGCGCAGCTGGGCGCGGCGGGCCTCCCCGAAAATGCAGCCCACCCGGGCATCGCTGGCGTGGTCGTAGAGCGGGCCGTCCACGAAGAAGTCGTAGCCGTGGGGGCTGTAGCAGCACTGCGTCTCCCCGGCGGGGGCGTCCCCGTGGAAGGGGATGGCCGCGTTGCTGTAGTAGCCGTGTTCCATGATAATAATGCCCTTGGGGGTGACAGCGCGGACAGCTTTTGTCATTTTTTCGATGAAGGGGGTGTAGACCTCCAGGTCGAATTTGCGCGAGAGATGCTCGGCACTGCCGACGACTTTTCGCATCAGCTCCGGGGTGAGGATATCCAGGGCGGGGCCTATGCCCTTCGCCTCCAGGTCTTTGGCGAACTGCCTATAGCTGGCGCAGGGCAGGAGGGCCAGCTCCTTCACCAGGCCGGCCACGACGAGCTTGAAAAATTTTCCGCCGGGGGAGCCGGGGTGGGGCTCGTTGAGGAAATCGAAGCCGAAGAAGGCCGGGTGATCGCCGTAGCGCCGGGCCAGCATGGCCCACAGGTCCGCGTAGTGCTCCTGCAAACCTTTTCCGTAGACAAGGCCGTTGGCCCAGAAATGGTCGAAGGCGTGGAAGATGCCCTTGCCCCAGAAGTAGCCCTCGGCCCAGATGGCTTTTGGCTTGGTGTAGCCGTAGCCGCCGTCGCGCGTGGCCCACACGGGCGCGCCGTCGCCCACGCCCGCGCCGAAGTCCGACCAGAGGTCCTGGTGCATGTCCAGGAAGACGTACATGCCGTGCCTCTCCGCCATGTCGAAGATGCCGTCCATGATTTTTAAATACGCTTCGTCGTATTCCCCGGGGAACTCGGGCTCGATCTTGCTCCAGCAGGGGCCCAGGCGCAGGATATTGAAGCCCAGCGCACGGCTCTTGACGAAGAAGCCCTCCTCCAGGGTGGGCGGGTCGGTCTTCCCCATGGGGAAGTTGATGCCGTGGAAGATGCGCTCGCGGCCGAGCGCATCCACAAAGCGGCGGCCCTTGACGGTGATTTGGTCCATGGGGTTCTCCTTTGTTTTTTCTGGGTTTATTATATACCGGGGAGCGGGGGGCAAGGTGGAAAAAGCGAAAAAGCGAGGCGAAAAAAACGCTTGACATTAAGTTCAAAATGGTATATAATACAGGCGAGGGGCAGTGCCGCGTAGAGCAGACAGCCTTCTCAACCCTCGCCTAAAATGAATGTGAGAAGTAACCGACCGAGCGTACCAGGCTGGGGGCGGTTACTTCTTATTACCACGGATAGTCATGAGATACCCTGTCGCGATCACGAGGAAAGCTAAAATGTACATCTCAAGAGCCATGTATACTCACCTCCTTTCGAAGGCGAGAGGAAGATAACCGCCGCTGCGCGCGGCACCGACACCATTATACAACGCTCTCGCGAATATTGCAAGCGCTTTTGCGGATTCGACCAACAAAAAACCCGCCGCCGGGCTTTCACCCCCGGCGGCGGGTTGGTGTACATTTTTGTTTTACCAGGCAAACTTGTCGTAATCCCAGGTGGATGACTGGTAGGCGAGAACATCGAAGTTAAAAATCAGGAGCTTCGCCTTTTTGGCATCCGCGTCCACGAAGAATTCGCCGTGGGCCTTGATAATCTGGCCCTTGTCGTTGACGGTGATAACCGACTTGCCATTTTTGTAGGTCAGGAGACAGTTGCTGACCTCTGCGGTCAGACCGTCCTCCGCCAGGCTATCCAACAGCTCCTTGCGCGTTTGGATGAAGAACATACGGTAATATTTGCTCGACATGGTCTTTTCGGGGTTGGTCTCATTGCCCAGGGTGAGGGTGATGACATAGTTATCGCCCTCCTTTTTCGCGGTTGCCGTCGCCACGTCGCTGGCGCGCACTTGGGAGGTCTGCTGGTCAATGTAGAAGTGGTCTACATTGCTGTCGCCCTTATTCTTGGTTTTGGTTTCCGGATTTCCGGGCATCTGGCTCTCTACGACCTTGTTGAGAGGGCCATCCAAAGCGCCGCCGACGAAGGTGGTTGTGAGCTTGTTGATCTTGAGCACCTCGACCCGGGTGTAGCCCGGCTTATCCGAGCGCACTTTGTTGATGGCCTCATTGTAATACGCAACCAACTGTTCTTTGTTCATCTTGTCCGGGGTGAGGGCGTCCGGGGCTTCGGTTACGTCGCCGGTGGGGGCTTCGGTGGTCACATCGGCGGGGGGCTCGGTGGTCACTTCGTCGCCGGGCTCGGTGGTGATCTCGTCGCCGGGTTCAGTCGTGATCTCGTCGTCGGGATCGGTGATGTCTACGACGACGGGCTCTGTGGTGGGCGTGGGGTCGGGATCGGGCGTTTTTTTGCAGGCGGCGAAGACGGTGACGATCATCGCCAGCGCCAGCAGGAGGACCAGGATGCGTTTCATTGGATTCTCCCCTTTTGTTAATGTATTTTTTCGTGCGGGCGGCTAGGCCGCCGCCCTACAGGGTCTATTTTAATAGAAAATCGCGGGTTTGTCAACAGGTTTTATTGGAAAAGAGCTTTTCGCAGGCTTTTTTTAGGTTCTGGTGCTCTGGCAGGGCCAGATCGGGGTCGTTTTCGGCGATGGCGGCGGCGGCGCGCTTCGTTTCGGCCAGCAATTCGGCGTCCGTGGCGAGGTCGGCCAGCCGCAGCGGGGGCAAGCCGTGCTGCCGCGCGCCGAAGAATTCGCCGGGGCCGCGCAGCTCGAGGTCGCGCCGGGCGATCTCGAAGCCATCGTTCGTCTCCTTCATAATCGCAAATCTTGATTTCGCCTCTTCATTCTCGGCGTCCGAGATTAAGATGCAGGTGCTTTTGCCCGCCCCCCTGCCGATGCGCCCGCGCAATTGGTGCAGCTGCGAGAGCCCGAAGCGCTCCGCGTTCTCGACGACCATGATCACGGCGTTGGGGACGTCCACGCCGACTTCTATGACAGTCGTGGCGACCAGCAGCTGGGTCTCGCCCGCCGCGAAGGCCCGCATGGCCTCCTCCTTCTGCTTCGCGCCCAGCCTGCCGTGCAGCAGCCCGAGAGAATATCCCGCGAAGTCCCCGCCCGAAAGCTGCTCATAGAATTGCTTGGCCGAGGAGAGCTCCCCGGCCTCGTCCTCCTTGTTCGGGGTCCCCGACGAATCCGCAGATTCGGTGGGGTGAACCCGGGGGCAGACGATATAGCCCTGCCGGCCCTGATCGAGATGCTTTTTCACGTAATTATAGGCCCGCGCGCGATAGCCGGAGGACACCTGGTACGTTTCTACAGGTGTACGCCCGGGGGGCAGCTCGTCGAGAATCGATATGTCCAGGTCCCCGTAGATGATCATAGCCAGCGAGCGCGGGATGGGCGTGGCGGACATGACGAGGGTGTGGGGGAGTTGACAGTTGACAGTTGACAGTTGACAGTTGACAGTTGACAGTTGACAGTTGACAGACTGATCTGCGCCTACTCCGACTGTCAACTGTCCACTGTCCACTGTCAACTGGTTTCGCTGCTCCACGCCGAACCTGTGCTGCTCATCTACAATCACCAGGGCGAGGTCGGCGAACCGGACGTCCTTTTCCAGCAGGGCGTGCGTGCCGACGATCAGCAAAATGCTGCCCTCCGCCAGGGCGGCTTTGACGGCTTTTTTTTGCGCCGCTGGCGTTGAGCCTATGAGCAGGGCGGGCTCCAGGCCCAGCTTGGTGAGGGTTTCGTGGTGCTGGCGGGCGAGCAGCTCCGTGGGGGCCATCATGGCGGCCTGCGTGCCCGCCCGCGCCGCCTGGTGGAGCAGGGCCGCGGCCACGGCCGTCTTGCCCGAGCCGACGTCGCCCTGCAGCAGACGCCGCATGGGCAGGGGCTCCGACAGGCTCTGCGCGGCCTCCCGCGTGGCCCTGGTCTGGGCCTGCGTGGGCTCGAAGGGCAGGCGCGCGAGAAATTCCATGGCCGGTTCCGGGGGCAGGGGAGTGGCCCCGCTGCCCGCGCGGCCCTCGCGCAGCAGGCGCAGCCCCAGCTGCAATGTGATAAGCTCGTTGAAGGCTAGCCGCCGCCGTGCTCTCCGGGCTTCTTCCCAATCGGCTGGGCGGTGGATCGCCCGCAGGGCCTCGGCGCGGCCCATGAGATTGTACTCTGTTAAGATTTCCTCGGGGAGGAACTCCACGATCTGCGCGCCCGCCTGCTCCATGGCCTGGAGCACGAGCGATTCGATCTGACGGCTGGAGAAGCCCTCCGTGAGGGGGTAGACGGGCCGCAGGCGGGCCTCGCTCACCGGGGCGAATTGCGGCGCGGACATCTCCCGGGCATAAAAACTATCTGTAATTTTGCCATAGAAGAGATATTCTTCGTTCTCCCTGAGCCTGGCCGCCTGGTAGCCGGTGTTGAACAGCGTGACGGCGAGCGAGCCGGTCTCGTCGCTCACACGGGTCTTGTAGAGGGTCATGCCGGTGCGGATGTGATGCTCAACGGGGGCATAATCCACGCGCGCGCGCACACAGACCGGCGCACCCAGTGGGGCGTCGGCGATGGGGGTGATATTCTGCCAGTCCTCGTAGGCGCGCGGCACGTGGCCGATGAGGTCGCCCAGGGTGTGGAGCCCCAGGCGCCGCAGCGCGGCCGCGCGTTTCTCGCCCACGCCTTTGAGGTATTGTACGCTGGTGTGCAGGTTCATTTTGCTCTTTCTTTGGGAAGGCTTTGCGTTTTTTTTTTGATAGCCGCAAGCAACATTTACGGGCACGAAGATGTGCCGCCTGCGGCGGCAGTGCCCTGCACTGCCCCCTCGCTTCGCGGCCCCCCAAGGGGGGCATCTTGACATATCGGGAAATATTGCTCTCGTGGCCAGTCAATCTGACCGCTTCGTCAGGATGCCCCCCTTGGGGGGCCGCGAAGCGAGGGGGCAGTGCGGAGCACAACCCCGCCGCAGCGGCGTCCTTCGTGCGGCTAAACTACTGCTGGCCGGTTATGGTTTGCCATATAAGTGCCAGTATTGTATAAGCTGGTACCCAAAAAGGCCATGTCAGAATAGCTATAAGCCCCAGTGGACTGTTCGCTAACCATGCCCAAAACATATTTCATTTCCTCCTGCAATTTATTCACGCAGACGCAGCCGTGCGCCTCTACGCAACAAAACTATACGAACCTCTCTACCCAGTTTTCAAATCGATAATACTCTTTTATCTCATCTTTGATCGGCACAAACGGCAAATCCAGCCAGTCCTTCAAAGAATCCAGGTCGTCCTGTTGCAGCAAAAAAATATTGTTCGGGTGATAAAACTCAGAAAAGCGAATGACCGCGTTGTTCGTCACCAGCTTTTTGCCGAAGAAGATGTGCTCCATCACCCGCAGGGAGTAGCCGGTCTGTATCGTCTGGTAGATGTCCAGGATGGCGCGGGAGCGCATCGCCAGGCGCAGGTAATCGGGGTAGCGCATCCACGCCCGGGTGATCTCCCAGCCGTCTTTCTTCTCGGGGAGGACGTCCTCCGGCTCGCGGCCCGTCAGGCCTATTCTAAAACAGGCGCGCAGCCCCGTGGACTGCACTTTGCCGTGCAGCGCGCGCAGCAGGGGCAGCCTATCCTTCGGTACGCCAAGGAAAAGCAGGTCGCATTCGATCTCTGGGTTCTCGGGCAGCAGGCCGGGAGGCGGGGGGGCGTACATCGTCGAGTTAAAGCACAGCCCCAGCTCGCCGCAGTCCTCCTTTTGAAAAGAGTACACTTTGTGTATCATCTTCAGCTGCTCGATCTCGGCGCGGGAGGGCGCGTAGAACGGGCAGCGCGCGGGGTCCCAGAGGAAGAAGTAGCTTTCCATGGCTTCTAGGGCCGGGTTCCAGAGATAGCGCTGGGGCACGCCATTGATTAAGATGACTTTGTCGAAATGCCGCGCCACTTCCAGGCCGGGCTCCGGCGGCATCACCCGTATTGTGCTCGAATTCGCCCAGGGGTAGCAATAGGCCCCCGCGTTGGTGGCCAGGATGAGGGTGGTCTTCATGTTATCGCCTCCGCCTGCTATGGATATGCGGGGGAGGCGGGGGATTATGTGTTTTGTGCGTTTTGGCCTGTAGCCGCAAGTGGGCGCCGACGTCCACATGGAGTGCCGCCTGCGGCGGCAGTGCTCCGCACTTCCCCCTCGCTTCGCGGCCCCCCAAGGGGGGCATCATGACATATCGGGAAAACTTGCTCTCGTCTGTAGATAATCTTGC
>WRDW01000004.1 GCA_009779995.1 Oscillospiraceae bacterium
ACCAACCGCAACGCTACACAACGCGGTGTCGACTGGCAGTTCTCTACCCAAGACGCTCGAACTAAACTCAAACACCTTTATCCAATTGTCAAGTATTAGCGCGGACATGGTAGTAGGGGCGGCCAGCAGGCCGCCCGCTACTTTGCAAACAAGCTTAAGCTACCTTACATAAACCTCGGTTCCGGCATTGGCAGAGTCTATTTTTACAGCCACCCACAGAATCCCGCCCTCAAAGCAATACCCGCGGTCCATAGCCTTCAGTTTTGCCAGGGAGTCCGCCTTTTTCAGAGCCTCATCCCCAAGCCATACCTCCTTCGGCTCCGCCGCACCATATACGCGCCACAGCAGCGGGCGATATGAAGCGGAGCTTTCAAGCAGAAGAAGATCGTCGGTCTTGGTGTAAGATAGCGTAGAACCCTTCCTGCCGTCCTCGTAAAGGCCGAAGGACTGTGAACCCTTCACGGGATACACATGCACCGTAGTAAAGTCATTCTCAATATCCAAGCTTTCCGGCCCCATGGGTATGATCGCCCCCTTGCGTATGAACGCCGGGAACTCGTCCATGGGGAATTCGAGCGTCTGGATGCCGGAGTAAACTTTGCTCTCGTCGAACATGTAAATCCACTCGCCCGCCGGGAAAATAATCTTGCGCTCGTTGCCCTCCTCCACGATGGGGGCCACGAAGATGTCGTCGCCCAGCATGTACTGGTAGTAGCCGAAGGCGGGGCGCATGGTGGGCTGGCGCAGCTCGTAGGAGTAGGCCACCTGGCTCTGGATATAGGGGATGAGCCGGTAATGCAGCTTGGTGAATTGCCGGTAGACATCCACGGTTTCCTCGTCATACAGCCAGGGGCGGTGGTAGACGCCCCCGCCGCCGTTGAGCATAACGGGGCTGAAAGCGCCCAGCTGCGTCCAGCGGATGAAAATATCCTTCACCGGCTCGCTGGGGCCGCGGAAGCCCCCGATCTCGGAGCCGTAGCTGGCGTAGTTGAACAGGGCCGAGGTGAACATCGTGTTCAGCGCCTGGCGTATGCCCCCCCAGTCGCTGTCCCGGTCGCCCGTCCAGCCGGAGAAATTGATGTCACGGGACATGAAACGCAGCGGCAGGCCCCAGCCGACGACGTCGTCCGTGGCCCGGGTCAGGATGACCCTGTCCGCGCCGTAGGATTTGGTGTAGTAATAAAAATGCTCGTATTGCAGCTTCTGGTATTGCTTCCAGCCGATCAGGCCGCCCTTGCCGTAGGCGGGGAGCATGAGCATGACATAGGGGTCCGCGCCGTCTAGCTTGAAGCCGTCGATGCCCATCTCCAGAACCTTGTCCAGCTGGCCCTCCCAGAATTCCACGGCCTCCGGGTTGGTGTAGTCGATCATGGAGCCGTTGCCGCCCCACCACTTGATCACCTTGCCGTCGTTGAGGAAGTAGCCCTTGTCCTTGGCGTAGGCGTGGATTTCGCCCGCGCTCTCGTTGACCATGCAGGAGGACCACACCAGCAGCCTGACATCCCGGCCATGGAACTCCTCGACCAGCGTTTCCAGGTCATAGCGCTCCGGGTCCGCGATATAGGTGCCGACGTCGTTCAGCTCCCAGGGGCGGTCCAGGATGACCGCGCCCACGGGGATGCCCCGGTCCAGGAAGCCGTACAGGAATTCCCTGACGGATTCGTCGTCGCCCTCGTTCTCGTAGATCCAGTGCTGGTGCGTCCAGGCGGGGTAGGGCAGGGGATCGAGGCTGGGGGGCGCGTTGCCGAGCGCGGCGGCCAGCCCGCCGCCGCCGAGCAGGGTGGTGCAGAAGACGATAATTGCCGTAATCACGCGGGACAGGGGAAAAAAAATTGTGCCGATCATGGGGTTCCTCCTTGTTTATTGCTGAATTATGAACATGGCCCCTATGGCCTTTGTGGAAAGCGTCAAAGCTTCCGGCATGTCAGAATCACGTTGCAGGAGCATTTTCTTATGAGAGGTATATATTTGAGAATGGCGTCATATTTCGCGAAAGCGGCGGCCCTGTTTTCGTCGTTGATGAGCGCGCTGAGGATGTGAAAATATTCTGTATTCAGTGTGGCGAATCCCGCCGCGCGCAATATGGAGCGTATGTAGCGCGGCAGATAGGCCCAGGCTCGGTCAGCGTAGCCGCTGTTGTTTGCATCGACGATTACGGCGTCCTTCCTGAACGCCCTGGTAAAGATATATTCCAGGCTTCCGCTTTGGTCATAGTCAAAGATGAAAAAACCGCCCGGCTTAATCACCCTCGCCAGTTCGAAAAGCGCCTTTTTGGCGTCGCAGTAATTAATCACAGAGCCCATGCAGATACAGCCGTCAAAGCTGTTGTCCGTATATGGCATTTCCTCTATCGACGCCTCGAGGGCGTGCTCCAGATGCGCGATATTTTTCCAGCAGATATCCACGTGATAGTGCTCGCCGCCGATGCCGTAGGTGTTCCCGTCGGAGCCCGCGTTGAGTATTTTCGTCGTGTCCCGGATATCCAGCGGGGGTATTTCCCTATCCAGGTAGCCGCACAGGTACTTATGGGTATAGGTGAACCAGAGGTCCCATTCGGGCCACATGCAGGGCAAGTCGTCGTAGAGCTTTTTGACTTTGGCCAGATCAACACGCTCCTCCACCGTCAGTTCCCCTCCGCCTCTCGCAGCAGTTTTTTTACATAGTTTGGCAGCGCGAAGGCGCCGATGTGCAAGCCCGTGTTGTAGTAGCCGGTTTCCAGCCCCAGCGCGTCCCACTTTTCCGGCTCGAAGCCGCGCACGGGATGGTTTTTTTTCGATGCGAAGCTGAACAGCCAGTGCCCCGAGGGATAGGAGGGGATGTTGGCCTGGTATACCTCGTTGATGGGGAACACGGGCGCGAGCTCGCGGAAGGCCGCCTGCATAACCTGCGAATCCCACTCATAGAAGGGGTTCTCGAACTGGTTGACCAGGATGCCGTCCTCCCGCAGCGCGCGGTAACAATCCTTATAGAACGCCCCGGCAAACAGTCCCTTCGCCGGCCCGATGGGGTCCGGGGAATCCACGATGATCAGGTCGTATTCGTCTTCTTTTTCGGCTACGAACGCGATCCCGTCCCGGTAGTGGATACGCACACGTTCGTCGTCCAGCCTGCAGGCGGTCTGGGGCAGGTATTCCCGGCAGACGGACACCACCATTTCGTCAATCTCCACCAGGTCGATCTGTTCGACCGTGGCGTAGCGGGTGAGCTCCCTCACGGTGCCGCCGTCCCCCCCGCCGACCACGAGCACCTTCCTGATGCCCGGGCGCACGGCCATGGGCACATGGACGATCATCTCGTGATAGATGAATTCGTCCTTTTGTGTACACATGTTCCAGCCGTCGATGGTCAGCAGCCAGCCGTATTCCACGGTATCGAACACGTCAATCTGCTGGAATTCGCTCCGCCCGGAAAACAGGTGCCTCTTCACTCTCAGAGAAAAGCGGATGTCGTCCGTAGTCTCCTCGGTAAACCATAGTTCCATGTATCGTATTCCTTTCGTAGCTCAGGCAAAATTGACTCCCTGTCGTAGGGCTCGATCTCCACCGTTGACCAAAACGAGGAGACCTTGATGATTACGCATTGCGAATTGGTTCAGCCAGGCTCTCCTTATACATGCCGGTGAAGTTTGTCAGCAGCAGGATCACGTACACGCCCCACATGGGGATGCTCTCGATGGCGCCGCCCTTCCCCACGAAGATCAGCAGGGCCAGCATCAGCGCCAGCATGGCCACGAAGAAGATGAAAGTTCCCAGGAATTTACGGCTCTTCTTGGCCAGGGAAAGCAGGCACATCCCCATGGCGATGGCGTAGAGGAAGGCGAAGAGCAGCGCGGTGGCCCAGTGCGCCGTGCGCTGCAGGCCGGGCTCCTCCGTGGAGCGGATGAAGACTGTGGAAATGATGCACAGCGTCCCCAGGGCCAGCAGGGCGTAACCGGCTTTGCTTTTGTAGCCGTAGCGGCGGTAGAGATACAGGACATTGAGCGTCAGCGCGATCGACTGGAACACCCCCCAGCCGACGAAGAGCAGCGGGTAGGTCTTGCCGATGATGCTCGCGGTGGCCGTCATCGTCGGCTCGATCAGCACGCCGAACACCTGCACGCTATGCAGCCCCTCGGTGTACAGGTCCTCCACGTACAGCGCGCCGTAGACGGTCATGTAAATCACGCCGAAGAGCAGCCAGAACAGGCAGAACCACTTGATTGCCCGCCAGCGCGAGCAGGGACGATTTCACTTTTTCCATTGTTACACCCCCAAAAAGATAAATTATCGTATAGTAAGTATACCAGACCTTAGGGCCGATTGCAAGCTTTTTCGCTTGACAGACGCATTCCCCTATGCTACACTTATCGAAGGAGGTGCGGCATATGGCTAAAATGAAACCCGAGACCAAAGAAAAGATCAAATACGCGGTGCGCCACCCGGTGGTCTGGTGGCGGGGCGCGGACCTTCCAGAGGAGGACATACGGCCCTGGGAGGGCGGCATCCAGTTCTTCGGCGAGGCCCTCAAGGGCTTCATGGGCGGGTTCACGGGCATGCGCGGGCGGCTGTACGAGGGCAAGGCCGAGGGCAAAATCCCGCCCAACTGGCTGAGCGTGAAGAGCGTTGTCAACACCACGTGGGACGCGGTGAACGACCCCATGATCGGCTCGTACATGGACTACAGGCGGGCTTCCTCCAATACATATCGCCTGATTATGCGCATCAACGCGACGCTCAGCCCGATTTTCACCTGCTTTTTGCTGCTCAATCTCGGCATCTCGCCCCTGACCCGGGTCATCATGTGGGGCGTTTTCGATTTCCTCTGGGATATCATGAGCACCGCCAACGGGGTATCTGATTCAAAGATATGGGCTGGCATCACGCCCCATACAAAACAGCGGGGCTATGTCCAGGTTTGCAAAACCCTGGGTAACCAGATGTCCCAGGCCCTTTCGGCCATCTCTCTGCTGCTGCTGGGCCTGAAGGACGTGCTGAACCTCGACGACTACCGGGTGATGGTCTACGGCGCGCTGCTGTTTGCCCCATTGACAATCTTCTGCCGCTGGCTGCCCTCCTTCGCAAAGCAGCGGGTGGATTTCACGCAGCAGGTGGCCGGGGAGGACAATAAAGCAAACGGAACAGAGAAGCCCCCCACCTTCCGCGAGAGCTTCGCCGTGGTGCGCCACAACCGCTGGTTCATGATGAACACCATCCTGAATTTTGTCACCGTGCTCACCCCCTCCACCGACGGCATGTTTCTATATCGGTTTTTGCTGCCGCAGACGGGGATTTTTTCAAAGACGATGATAGGGGGCAAGCCTATCAACGGCGAGATGATCCTCTTCATCAAGAATACCATTATGGGCAACCCGGGCACCTTTTTGCAGCCCTTCGCCCTGCAGGCCATCCGCAGGCTCGGCGGCGAGCTGAACTTCATCCGCTTCAAAAACGGGCTGGACCTCGTTTCGAATATCCTGAAATTCGTCATCGGCTACAAGACCTTCCCGCGCCTGATGGTCATGTTCACCATTGAGATGATTCAGGATATTTTCAACAAGTGGAGCCCCGTTGCGGGCAACCAGATCAACTACCAGATGCTGGACTACGTGGAGTGGAAGACCGGCCAGCGCAGCGAAGGCATGACCATGGCGGTGGATGGTATGTTCAGCAAGCTGATCACAAGAAACGCCGGGAGCATCATTGATAACGCAGTGCGGGATTGGTCCGATTACCAGGGCTGGGACATCCCCGTGGAGCAGCAGCCGACGCGCTTCCTGAATACCATCTGGCCGCTTATGTTCGTCGGCCCCATCATCGATGGCGCGCTCTGGCTGGGCGCCCGGCTCTGGTTCAAGTACCCCCACGACCCCAAAGAGGTGGAGGCCGACCTGGTGGAACGCCGCGCCCTGGCAGCAAAGCTCAAAGAGGAGATACAGCCACAGAATAAGTAATCGGCATAATGAATACTCCTGATAGTACAGCTGTGATACTATCAGGAGGTTTTTTATGCTCGGTATCGGCGCCTGGGAATTCCCGGTGAACGCCATGGGCTTCAGCGGCACGGTCCAGATCGGCATCACGGACAACGGCGGCAAATATGGCTTCGCCCTGCGCGTGCCGGGGCAGCAAATTCCCCCGGTGCGGATCACGCGCGTGGAGCGGCGCGGCGACACGCTGCGCATCTGCGCGCGCATACCGCAGCTTCCGAACAGAGACATCCCCGCCGCCATCACGTTCGGCGGGGACAGGGCCGTTGCCATGGTCACCGCGCCCTTTGTGGGCAGGGTTGTTCTCCACGGGCGGAGGATTGCGTAAAAAGCGGGCAGTCAGCCGATTTCACGTATCCCCGGGGTGAGCGACGAGAGCTTTTTGCAGCCGTCCGCCGTCACCACGTAGATGTCCTCCACCCCGATCAGGGCGTTGTTGTAGTTTTCCCAGGTCTCGATTTCAAATACCATGTTCTCCTCGAAGGCCATGTCCGCACCGCCCACGGTGCCGAACATGTGGAAATCCTCCACCTGCAGGCCGATGCTGTGCCCGAGCAGGAAGGCCGAGCCGTAGGAGACGTTTTCGTCGTACCAGTCGTAGACAATCTCACCCAGCTCAATCATGTTGAGGCCCGGCCTGACGTTCTCCTCGCAGGCGCGCTGCAGCTGCACCAGGCCTTCCATGATGCCCTTGGCCTCCTGGTCGGCCTGGCCGACGACGGCGTGGATGTTCAAGTCCGATACGTAACCTTTATATACCAGCCCCAGGTCCAGCCGCACGATCTCGCCGCGCTGGAGTTTCCTGCCGGTGCCGGGGGCCTCGGGGTCGGAGCCCCCGAAGCGGATGGTGAAGTGGTTCCAATCGTCGGCGCCCGCTTTCAGCATCTCGTCCCTGGCGAATTGGATGAGCTCCAGGTCCGTGACGCCCTCCCGCAGGAAGCCGAGGCACTTGTCGAGCACTGCCTGCGTGATCTCCGCCGCGCGGGCCAGCCGGGCGAGCTCCTCCGCCGATTTCACCAGGCGCAGCTCGTTGAGCACATCGTCGCATCGCTGCACCTGCAAATCCAGATCGCTCTCGTTCAGGGCGTCCAGCACATAGACGGGCGCGTCGGTTTCGATTCCCACGCGCTTGCCCGCCAGGCCCCTGTCCTCCAGCTCCCCCGCGAGGGTGTCGGCCACCATGTCCTTCGAGAAGAGGGCCACGCTGTCGTCCGCCCAGCAGAAGGCCTCCACGCTCTCGGCCATGAAGGCCACCCAGTGGAACACGGTGACCGCGCCGCTGCGGTGGATCAGGCCGAAGTTGGGGTACTTGTTGCTCAGCGCCTCCAAAATCGGGTTGGCGGCGCTGTGCAGCATGGGCAGGCCCGTTGTGTACCACACGTTCAGGGGCGAGGTGACGAGCATGGCGTCCAGATCATATTTTTCCATCAATTTCGCGGCGCGCAGTTTGTTGTATCCTACGGGTGTTTGCATGGGGAGCTCCTCCTTGGTTGTTTATATTGGTCGGATAGGCAATTACGCCTTCGTGTTCATCTGCCGCTGCGCCATCACCAGGCCGTAGTAGATGCCCTTCTTCTCCAGCAGCTCGCGGTGGGTGCCCAGCTCCGCCACGCGGCCCTTGTCGATGACGGCCAGCTTGCTGGCGTGGCGCAGGGTGCTCAGGCGGTGGGCGATGGCGATGGTGGTGCGGTCCTTCACCAGGCGCTCCAGGGCCTGCTGTATCTTCGACTCGGTCTCGGGGTCCAGGGCGCTGGTGGCCTCGTCCAGGATCAGGATTTTCGGGTCGCGCAGCACGGCCCTGGCGATGGCCACGCGCTGGCGTTCGCCGCCGCTGAGGTTGTGGCCGTCCTCGCCCACCACGGTGTTGTAGCCGTCCGGCAGGGCGATGATGAACTCGTGGGCGTTGGCCAGCCGGGCCGCCCGGAAGATCTCCGCCGGTTCGGACTTCGGCTTGGCATAGGCGATGTTGTCGTAGATGCTGCCCGAGAACAGGAAGGTCTCCTGGAACACCACGCCTATGTTCTCGCGCAGCCAGGCGTAGTCGTAGTCGCGGATATCCCGCCCGCCGATGTTGATGCGGCCGATGTCGGTGTCATATAGCCGCAGCACCAGGTTGATGATGGTGGTCTTGCCCGCGCCGGAGTGCCCCACCAGGCCCAGCATCTCGCCGGGGGCGATGTCGAGGCACACGTCCTTGAGCACGGGCTCGTAGGCCTTGTAGCCGAATTGAACGCTGTCGAAGCAGACCGCGCCGTCTATGGGGTCGAACACGGGGTTTTCGGCCTGCGGGATGGTGGGCTCCTCGTCGATGATCTCGAAGAGCTTCACCAGGCTGGTGTTCACCTCGGCGAGCCACTGGGGGAAGTGCGCCAGCCAGCGCAGCGGCTCGTTCATGAAGCCCGCGAACAGGGTGAACTGCAGCAGCATCCCCGCGCTGATCTCCTGGTGCAGCACCATGCGCCCGCCGAAGAAGAGCATCAGCATCTCGCCCAGCAGCAGGGAGAGCCTTGTCAGCGGGTTGACGTAGGACCAGAAGCGCTCGTTGCGGGTGCAGACCCTGGCAAGGTTTTGGCTTGCCGCCGAAAATTTCTCGATTTCGCGCTCCTCCGCGCCGAAGGTCTTCACCACCCGTATGCCTTTGATAATATCGCGCAGCACGTGGCGCTCCCGGCTGGAGCAGACCCACTGCTTCTCGTACATGGAATACATGCGCAGCCAGAACTGCCGCATGAGGAACAGCGTGAGCGGCACGGGAATCACCACGAAGCAGGCCAGTTTCCAGTTGGTGGCGAACAGGATCACCGCCACCGCCGTGAGCAGGATGAGCTTTTCCACGGCGGCGCGGCCCATGCCGTTGACGAAGTCCTTGACCATCTCGGTGTCCTGGGTCACGCGCTTCATCAGGTCGCCCGCGGTGCGCCGCTGCATGGAGGCCACGGATAAGTTCTGCACCTTGTCGTAGACGATGCAGCGCAGCCTGTCGGTGAAGTAGCTGCCCGATTTGCGCACGGTGAGGCTGCTCACCGCCAGAAAGGCCTGCCCGAGGGCGAAGCTCAGCGCGATGGCCGCGCCGAGCATCCACAGCGCCCGCTCGGGCGTCCAGCCGTAGGGGAAAACGGCCGCGCCGCCGCGTATGGCCTCCAGGGCCTCCGTGCTGAACACGTTGTCCATCAGCCAGCGCTGCAGCATGGGGGCCACCACCTGGAAGGCGTTGCAGATCACCATGCACACGCCCGCGATGATGATCAGCGCGCGGTATTCGCCGGCCATTTTCCAGGCCCGCCGCCACAGCTGCTTCTTATCCGCGCAGAACAGGCAGGTGCTCATGCCGGGCAGGTAGTTGCGCCCGCAGAGGGGGCAGTGGTGCAGCTCGTCCTCGCTCCACTGCAGGGCCTCGCCGTCCTTCAGCCAGTGGTTCACCGCCTTGCAGAACTCGCCCACGTCGCTGACGCAGCTCATGGAGAAGCGGCACACGTGGACGTTCTCGCTCTCGGGCAAATTTGCCGGGGCCCCCGGCGGATCCGCGGATTCGTCGGTGCGCAGGCACATCTCCAGCCTGCCGCAGCCGATGTCGGTGCGCTGCTTGAGCTCGGCCACGCCCTCCAGCGCGTGCTCGAAGACGGTTTTGCCGTCCACGGCCGCGCTGAGCGTGCCCTCCTCCCAGCGCAGCTCCCCCCGGCAGTACGCTCCGGCGGGGGACAGGTCATAGGGTACTGTGATTCTCATAAACTCTCCTTCAGCAGAGTCTGTCGGATTTTTTTCTTGGAGGGCCCAAGGGCCCTCCAAACCACCCAATTAGTACAAATACGGCTCCAGCATCTGTAAGCTCTTCTTCTGTATTTTGTACACGTCCGGGATCATAAAACGATTCCCATCCACGTCGGTGAGGACGATCCTGCCGCCGCCGAGCTGCTTGAGGTTCTTGCTGATGTCCTTCACGGCGATGGTCTTCTTGTAGTCCCCGATGGCGAGGTCGACGTAGTACGAGCCCATCTTCTCCTTGATGGACTTCACCTGGGTGACGATGGGATAGAAATAGCGAATGCCCAGCTCGGCCTCCAGCAGTTCGCGCTGCTCGTCCGTGAAGTCGCCGAGGCTCTCCAGCACGGCGACCTCCTTGCTCTCCGTGTCCGCCACGCAGATGTACTGTCCCGGCGCGGAGAAGGGCAGCGCGCGGCTGAGCTGCACGCGCTTGTGGTCCGTGCCGCCAAGCTCCAGCCCCAGGAAGCCCTTCGCGTTGCGGTAGAAGCGGCAGTCCGCCGCGGGGGTGAAGTCGGTGGTCAGCTCCTGTTTCTCCGTAACTGTGCTTTCCTTTTCTTCCGTCAATGTGCTCATTTGTGCCCCTTTCAATCTATGCTCCATATTTAGTGAATTGTTGCCCGTATGGCCAGCCAGGCGGGCAGGGCCGCCATGGGTTCTTGCGCCAGTCGTAGCGCGCGAATTTGTCTTTATCGCGCTCCTTATAGCTGTCGTAGTGACACATGTGGCCGCTCAAATCGTCCTCGTGGGGCATCAGCTCCCTGAAATCTTCGATTGAAAATCCAGACCTCAGCAGCGCCCGTATAAAGTCTTCCACGCGCCAATGGAATTCGATTTCATTCTTGCGCGTTTCGGTGTAGGGCTTGATGACCTTGATGCGCTTGCCGTCTTTGAATGGTCGCTGGAATGGGTGTATCTCGAAGAAGATGAACATCCCGCCCGGTTTCAGCACGCGCCGGAAATTGCCGTACATCATCGGAAGGTCGCCAATCCAGACATGCGCGCCGTTGCTGGTGTGGATCAGGTCGAATTCGCCGCCGGATATGCCCTCCAGGGTCATGCTGTCGGCCTGGATGAAGGGGATGTCCCAGCCCTGTTCTCTCGCTGTCCGCGAGGCGTTCTTCAGCTGCTGGGAGGACAAGTCCGAAGCTGTCACTTCTGCCCCAAGCAGATGAAAGGCGTAGACGGCATAACCATTGCCGCAGGAGGGTACCAGGACTTTTTTGCCGGTGAAATCCGGGAAGGCCTCATTGAGCATCCCCCAGGCCTCCCGTGGGAAGGCGCGGTGCGGCTCTTTCTTGATAGCCTCCAGCGTGAGGGGCCTGTCTTCGCCGCTGAAGTATTCATCGGACCAGGCGTCCCAGTCGGCCTGCGTCGCTTCGTTCATTCTTCTTCTTTCTCCTTGTCCTTCTCCTTTTTGGGCTCATCCAGCCTGTCCTCGATGCTGCCCATGGTGGCCAGTGCCTTCTGCTGCACCTGGTAGAGCTCGAAGAACGCGCCTTTTGCCTTAATCAGCTCCGCGAAGCTGCCGAACTCCTTCACCTCGCCGTCCTCGATGACGGCCAGGACGTCGGCGTCGCGCAGGGTGCTCAGCCTGTGGGCGATGGCGATCGTCGTGCGGCCTGTTTTGAGCTCGCTCAGGCTCTCCTGTATGCTGCGCTCGGTGGCTGTGTCCATGGCTGCTGTCGCTTCGTCCAGGATGAGAATTTTCGGATTTTGCAGTATTGCCCGGGCGATGGATACCCTTTGCCGCTCCCCGCCGGAGAGCTCCTGCCCGCCGTGGCCCACGCGTGTCTCGTAGGCGTCGGGCAGCTTCATGATGAAGTCGTGCGCAGCGGCGGCTTTCGCCGCGGCCATCACCTCCGGCAGGCCGGCCTCGGGCTTGGCGTAGCGAATATTATCGGCCACGGAGCCGGTGAACAGGTAGATGTCCTGGCTCACCAGGCCGATGTTCTTGCGCAGCAGGGCGAGGGGCAGGTCTTTTACGTCCACATCGTCCAACAGGATCGCCCCGGCCTTGGCGTCGTAGAGCCGCGAGACCAGGTTGGCGATGGTGGTTTTGCCCGCGCCGGTTTTCCCCACGATGCCCAGCATCTGCCCGGCCTCCACCTTGAGGTTGATGCGCTTGATGATGGGCCGCGCGGGCTCGTATTCGAATTCCAGCTCGCGCAGCTCCACGCTGCCCCGCAGGCGTTCGAGCCGCACGGGCTCCTCTTTTTCTGCAATCTCCGGCTCGGCGTCCACGATCTCGAACACCCGGTGCGCGGAATCCTTGCAGCGGGCCCACCAGTTGAACACCCAGGAGAGAAAATCCAGCGGCCCGATCACCAGCATCAGGTAGACGACGAAGCTCAACATGCCGCCGGCGGTCATCTCCCCGCGCAGCACCTCTAAGCCGCCCAGCACCAGCAGGCCCGTGGTGAGCACGCTCACCACGCCCATGAGCAGGGGGAACAGGCCGCTCTCCACGCGGGCCATGCTCATCTGGGCGTCGCGCAGGCTGCCGCTCACGGCGGAGAAGCGCTCGAGCTCCTTATCCTCCTGAGAAAAAGCTTTAATCACTCTTTGGCCGTTGATGTTGTCGCTGACCATGGAGGTCAGGCGCGCGTTGCTGGCCCACTCCCTGTGGTGCAGCCGCCGGTAGAACCTGCTGAAGGAGGAGATGGTGGTCATCAGCGGCGCGGCCACGCAGATCACCGCCAGGGTGAGCTTCCAGCTGATGAGGAACATCATCACCAGCCCGCCCGCGAGCATCGCGAAGCTGCGCACGATGTGCGGCATACCGTCCAGGAAGAACCAGTAGATGTTGTTGGCGTCCCTCGTCACGCGCTCCATGAGCTGGCCGGTCTGCTTGCCGGAGTAGAAGCCCACGCTGAGCTTCTGCATGGCCGCGAAGATTTTCTTCTTGATGTCGTAGACCACCTGGGGCATGATGGTGGCCTGCACCCATTCAAACGCCATGCGCAGCAGGATGTTGGCCACCCGTATGCCCGCGATGGCCAGCACCAGCACGGTGAGGGCGGCCAGCTTCCCCTCAAGGGTATCCAGGCGGATGCCGAAGAGGAAGTCCGAAGTATTGCCCAGGATGTCGTCGAAGAGCATCTGCGTGCTCACCCGCGGCAGGATGACGGTGAAGCCGGAATCCAGCAGCAGGAAGAGCAGCACCACGCCGATCTGCCACTTGTAGCCCCCGAAGAAGCCGAACAGGCGCTTCACGGTGGAGTTCTTCTTGCCGCACTTGGGGCAGATTTTGCGCGCGTCCGGGTATTTCTCGCCGCACTTGTCGCAGTACTGCGTCTCGTCCATGTCCGCCAGGAAGGGCGCCATGTCCTTGCCCTCTTTCAGGGCGTTGATGCAGTCGCACAGCTGCTGGAACTTCTTGCACAGCCCGATGGAGAAGCGGGTGAGGGCGATTTCCTCGCCGCTTTCCGTGGAAATCAGACGCCCGGTGGTTATGTAGCGCTCCACCTTCAGCTTTTCGATGTCCTCAAGGGGGATGGTATGCAGCTTGTCGAGCTTGTAGGTGATCTCGGGCTTTTTCCTGCCGAATTTCTTCCACTGGCGCTTCATCACGGTCTCCTCCTGCCCGAAGGCGAGGTAGAGGCCCTTTTCGTCGAAGGCCAGCCAGGATGCGCAGTAGTTGCCCTCGTTGTCCATGTCCCCGGTCACGCCCAGGATGAAGTCCTTCGTCGCGAGGCCCTGGCCCTCCAGCAGGGTGAGCACCTCCTCAGGCAGGCGACCGGGCAGCCGTTTCGGCTTTTTATTCTTGTTCTTATTTTTCCCCTTCGAGGCTTCGTCCTTGTGCTTCTTTGGCATGAATTGTACCTCCAAGAACTCTCAGTGAATCGAAAATATGTTTTTTGATTAATGTAGCGCGCATGTTCGAAAAATGCAAGCGAAGAAATATAATAAAACAGCGGGCAGCCGCTCGGGCCGTCCGCGAAAATATTCCACCCGCCGGGTTACGGACAGGCAAAACTTTGCGAAAGGCACCGCGCGCGGGGCAGACCGGCCCTCGGAACAGAATGACCCCGCTGAACTTTCGTGAATCTGATATACAGTGCATTGGTCATTCTTAAGCGCAGCTCCTTTCCAGTAAAATTGATTCAACTGAACGAGATTATATCACGGCTGTCACAGGCTGTCAAGAGATTTTTGCATGAAATCAAAAATAATTTTAGCCACCCCAAAAGCCGGTGCTTCCGAAGCCCCGGTATCCCCGGTCGTGGGAGCGCAGCATAGCGTTCAGCTGTATCATTTTGCCGAATTTTCGCCAGCTCATGGGCTGTTTGTCGTCTGTGACGTCCCGCAGGAGCTGGCGCTCCAGCCTGCGCTCCTCCTCCCACATCTGTTGGTTCCAGCCGAAACGGTTGTACATGGCTATACCTCCATTCGTATTGTGTGTTCATGGTTAGTATGCGCAAAAAATTCAGATATAAACGCGCGGCAGCCGCAGCTGCGCTTCCTGGCAGTTACGGCTGTCGCCGGTATTCTGTTGCCATGCGGGTTTCCTTCCTGTCGATTTAGGAGCAGCGCTCGCGGGTGCGCACCAGGGCGTTGAACCGGATCATCTTGCCGATCTTCTTCCAGCTCATGCGGCCTTCGGTGATCTCGCGCAGCAGCCTGCGCGCCTCCTCCATCAGAGCGTGGTTGTGCTCGTTGGGGATGTACATGGGAGTTCTCTCCTTTCGTAGTTGGTACTGCCATTATATACGAAAAAAAGAGAGATGTCAAGTCATGTTGCACAAACAGAAATCTGATTTTTGTGCAACATGACGAAACGCGCACGGGCCAACATCTGTTTTTCACATAGGAATGCTGCACATAAGTCGATAGCTCTTAAGCAATTTGCACAAGCGGAGAGCCAAAATTTAGGCGATACGACGAAAGTTATGAATCCTGGCTCTGCAGCGCGGCGAACAAATCCCCCAGGGTGGAGCGCTCCTCTTTTTTTTGCGCTTGCATAAAGCGCTCGGTGTCGCGCTTGTTGGCCCCGGCGCTTTCGCGGCGCTGCTCGAAGTCGCTCATGCGCTCCCGGTAGCCGCACACGCAGTAGAAGCTGCGCTTTTCGCCCTCGCCGCGCAGCTCGAGCTTCTTGTGGCACTCGGGGCAGCGCGCGTTGGTCACCACGCTCACGCTCCTGCGGTAGCCGCAGTCCCTGTCCGGGCAGATATACATGCGGCCCTTTTTGCCGTTGACGTCCAGCAGCTGCTTGCCGCAGTCGGGGCAGGTTTCCCGCGTGATGTTATCATGCACATAGGGCTGCGTGGAGGAGATCACCTCCGCCACCAGGCGTGCAGCGTAATCGCGTATATCGCCTATATATTTCTCCGGGCGCACTTTTCCCTGGGCGATTTCACCCAGCTGGCGCTCCCAATTTGCGGTGAGCGCCGCGCTGCGCAGCTCCTGCGGCACGATGCGCACCAACTGCTTGCCCTTGGATGTGGGCACGAGCTCCTTGCCCCGGCGCTCCACATAGAACGTATCGAAGAGCTTTTCTATAATATCGGCGCGTGTGGCCGGCGTACCCAGGGCAGGGGGGACGAGATAATTCGCGCCAGGGTTCTTCGGCAGGTCCGGCGGGTTCTCCATGGCGGTGAGGAGCGTGGCTTCTGTGTAGCGCGCGGGGGGCTTCGTTTTGCCGCTGACAATTACGATGCTGTCCGGGTCAAGCCTGCTTCCCTGTGAAAGTGTCGGCAGGCTCTGGCCTCTTAGATCACTGTCGTCGTCCTCGTCTTCATCATCAAGAGCATTACTATAGACGGCCTTCCAGCCGGGGGAACGCACTGTCTTGCCCCTGGCGTGAAAGCTGTGGGGGCCAATCTGCAGGCGCGCTTTCACCTCGTCGTATTCGTGAGGCGCGCTGAGCACGGCCAGAAAACGACGCACGACAAGATCATAGATTCTGCTCTCGTCTGCGCTGAGCCTGGCGAAATTCGCCTGTTCTTCAGTGGGGATGATCGCATGATGGTCTGTGACTTTGGCGTTGTTGACAATATATCTCGAGTTCACTTTCTGGCGCAGCAGGCCGAAAGCGACCTCTTTGTATGCCCCTATCGAAATAGCGCGCAGGCGCTCGGGCAGGGATGGTGCCACGTCGTCGGGAATATAGCGCGAATCTGTTCTTGGGTATGTTACCAGCTTGTGGTACTCGTAGAGGCTCTGCATGGCCGCTAGGGTCTGCTTGGCGGAGAGCCCGTACTTCTTGTTGGCGTCGCGCTGCAGCTCCGTTAAGTCATAAGCCGCCGGCGGGGCCTGCTGCTTGTACTCTTTTTTTACTTCGGCAACAGTCGCGGGTTTTCCCTGCACTGACTTGAGCAATTCTTCGGCCTGCGCCCTGTCAAAAAAGCGCGCCTGCTTGTTCTTGTCCTGATAAATTGCATTAAATCCCGGAAAATTTGCTCTAAGCGTAAAATACTCCTTCGGCTGGAAGCGCGCGATCTCCTCCTCCCGCGCGACGATCAGCGCGAGGGTGGGGGTCTGCACCCGCCCGGCCGAGAGCTGCGCGTTGTGCCTGCAGGTGAGCGCCCGTGTCACGTTGAGCCCCACCAGCCAGTCGGCCTCGGCACGTGCCTGCGCGGCCCGGTAGAGGTTGTCGTACTCCTTCCCCGGGCGCAGCTTCGCGAAGCCCTCTTTAATTGCCTTGTCCGTCTGCGATGAAATCCAAAGGCGCCTGATCGGCTTATTGCACCCGGCCTTGAGCAATATCCACCGGGCCACCAGCTCGCCCTCGCGCCCGGCGTCCGTGGCGATGACGATATCGCCCACGTCAGCGCGTCTTAGCAGCGTTGAGACAGAACTGAACTGCTTGCCCGTCTGCTTGATGACCACCAGCTTCATCTGTTTGGGCAGCATGGGCAGGTCCTCCAGCCGCCACTGCTGGTATTTGTTGTCATATGTCTCCGGGTCGGCCAGGGTGACAAGGTGCCCCAGCGCCCAGGTGACGACGTAATTGCCGCCCTCCAGGCAGCCGGGCCCGCCCCGGTGGCAGCCCAGCACCCGGGCGATTTCTTTCCCTACGGAGGGCTTTTCGGCGAGGACGAGGGTTTTCGGCATGGAGGGTTCCTTTCATTGCCGCAGCTTGATCATATACATAATTATAGCCTGCCGATGCAGCCTTGTCAACTTATGAATAAAATGTAAATTCCAGTATTGTTCCATACAATAATTAAGAAAGGGAACACATGTGTTAAAATGCTGAATAAGAAATATAGAACAGAGGGAAGGTTTTACGCATGACCAAGAAAACGGTATTCCTCACCGGTTCCTCGGGCAACATGGGCTGGCACGGCTTTCAGGAGCTCTACAAGCGCCGGGACAAGTTCGACATCGTGCTGCTCAACCGGGGCAGCCAGAAGAACCGCGATAAGTTCGCGGCCTACGAGGGCGACCCCAGCGTAAAGCTCGTCTGGGGCGACCTGCTCAATTACGACGACGTGCTCGCGGGCGTGAGCGGCGCGGATGTCGTGCTGCACGTGGGCGGCATGGTTTCCCCCCAGGCGGACTACGATCCCAAGGGGACGATCAAAACAAACATCACAGCCGCGCGCAATATTGTGAACGCCGTGAAGGCACAGCCAGACCCCGACGCCGTGAAGGTCGTCTACATCGGCACCGTGGCCGAGACCGGCGAGCGCGACGCCCCCATCCACTGGGCCCGCACGGGCGACCCCATCAAGATCAGCGTGTGGGACCACTACGCCATCAGCAAGGTGATCGCCGAGAGCCTCTTCGCCGAATCCGGCCTGCAGCACTGGGTCTCCCTGCGGCAGAGCGGGATTCTCTACGGCGACATCATCCAGAACCAGGATCCCATCATGTTCCACGTGCCGATTAATGGGGTGCTGGAATGGGCGACTGTAGAAGACAGCGGCCGGTTGCTCGCCAACGTCTGCGAGGACTGGGTATCGGAGGACTTTTGGCGCAGGTTCTACAACATAGGCTCCGGGGCCGACTATCGCATCACGAATTTCGAGTTCGAGCAGTACCTGCTGGGCGCTCTGGGCCTGGGCGACCCGCGCAAAATCTTCAACGCCAACTGGTTCACCCTGCGCAATTTCCATGGCCAGTGGTACGCCGATTCAGATATACTCGAAGATTATTTACACTTCCGCGAGAACAAACCCATCCAGAAATACTTCGACGAGATCGCCGCCGACATGCCCGGCTACATGAAGCTGGCCAAATTCGCGCCCAAGGGCCTGGTGAAGCGCTTCATGATGCAGCGCCTCACCGAGATGCCCGTCTACGGCACGATGTGGTGGCTGAAGAACAACAAGGAGCAGCGCATCGCCGCCTATTGGGGCAGCAGAGCCGCCTGGGAGGCCATCGGCACATGGGATACCTTCGGCATCCAGAAGGCCCCTGCCGAGGAGCGCACGGACGCCTTCGGCAAAAATCAAAATCTCGACCACGGCTACGACGAGAGCAAGCCACTCTCCGATCTGACCCTCGAAGACCTGCAAAAAGCGGCGGCTTTCCGGGGCGGTGTTATTGTGAGCCAGAGCTACAGCGGCGATCCATACGAAAAGCTCACCTGGCGCAGCGCCAACGGCGTGGAATTCGAGATGAGCCCGAACCTGGTGCTGAAGGGCGGCCACTGGTGTCCGCAGGAGCTGCCCGGCCCCACGGACGGCGACTGGTCCAACGGCTTCACCCCCTGGCGCTACGACGCCGAGGCGAAAGTGAACCCCTTCTTCGCCCAGGTGTGGACCCCCCTGCACGGCGCGGACGAGGACAACGTCTACGGCGAGGATATTTTCGCCGGGATGAAGGGCTACGAATAATGCTTAATTCTTAATGCTGAATGCTAAATTGGGGAACGAACTTAGCCGCCGGTCAACCTGTGACCGGCGGCTAATTCATTAAGCATTAAGCATTAGAGAGCGCCGCCTGCATCTCCCGCTTCGTCTTCGCGTCAATTTTATAGAACAGCATGGGCACGGCGCTCACCAGGGCTGAAACCCCGGCGAAGCCGAACAGGGCGAACATGGCGATGTTCTGCGTGCGCGGCGGGATGACGCCGGTCTCGTACATCACCTGGCTGTAGCCGGAATAGCCGATGACCAGCAGCCCGGCGGCCACGCACAGCGCGTTGGCCAGCTTGATAGACATGCTGAGGATCGCGAAGTTCACGCCCTCCTTGCGCTGCCCGGTCTTCCACTGCTGGTAGTTCACGATGTCCGCGGTCATGATCAGCGGGATGTAGAGGTTCGCCGAGAACAGGAAGGCCGTGACGAACTGTGCGAGCATGACCAGAACCAGCGCGGGCGTATCGGCGCGCAGGGGGCTGTCGGCGGGCTGCAGCGAGTAGAAGACGCAGATGGCGGTTGTGCACACGAAGGTGGCGGCGGAAAAGCCTATGTAGGTCTTCTTCTCGCCGAGCTTCTTGTTGATCAGCGGCACGATGGAGATGCCGATGAGGCCCGATACCGCGCCGAGGATGCCGGGCAGCCAGGTGGCGTCGGCGGTGGTGTCCATCAGCGTGCCGAGGAAGTTTACTTTTCCCACCAGCGCGCCGTTGGCCTGCACCACCACGGCGAGGGTCATGGTGCGGGCAAAGCCGAGTACGTATATCAGGAACACGATCAGGATCATCCTGTTGGTCTTCAGCTCCCGGAACATATCGCCCATGGAGACGCTCTGCGGGGCGCTGTCTTTTACAGCCTCCCGGTTTTTGAAGTAGATCATCAAATAGCAGGCGGTGCCGAGCACCATCACCCCCAGGGCCGTGACGAAGTAGTACAGGCTGTCGGGGTAGCTCCCCGCGCCCTTCACGGCGTTGAGCAGCAGCATGACGATGGTGACAAACACGCCGGGCGTCGCCAGGGCGATGGATTTCGCGATGTTGGAGAGCGTGGCCGCCCTGTCGCGCTCCTCCAGGCTGGGGGAGAGCCGCGAGAGCATCCCCTGGGAGGGGATGTCGGCGAAGCTCATGGCGGCGTTCCACAGCACGGTGGTCAGGGTGATGTAGGCGTAGAGCAGCGCCTTGGAAGTAAAGGGGATGAAGATAAACAGCACCGTGGTCAGCAGCGCGATGGGGAAGGCGCTGCGCAGGATCCAGGGGCGTATCTTGCCGTTTTTGGAGTCTCCGCGGTCGATCAGCGAGCCTATGATGGGGTCGCCTATGCAGCTGATGAGCTTGGCCAGGAAAATGATCACGGCGGAGGCGTAGAAGATGTTCGGGTCGAAGACCGAGTACATCTTGTTGTAGAACTCCGTCTGGAAGCTGTTTACATAGCCGATGAACAGCTGCACGCCGAAGATGCCCATGGCATAAAACAGCGTGCCCTTCATGCTGAGAATCTCGTTTGGCTTTTGCTTGTCGGGGTTTTTCATGCCGGTTTATCCTCCTTACTTTTTTTATATATGATCGCCATGGGGATGAACATCGCCAGCGCCACGATGGCCGCCCCCAGGAATATGCCCGGGTTGGGTATGATCTGCGCCGCGCCGAATTCGTCCAGGAAGGTGGGGCCGCTCTTGATGATGCGCGCGCCGATGAAGGGCCCGGCAACCATGGGGATGAGCACGAAGAAGATCATTCTGATCCCATTGAAGTGCCCGCGCTGCGCCTCGGGCATGTAGTCGCGTATGGATGCGCCGAAGAGGGCCGTCAGCAGGAGGTTCGAGCCCATCATCAGGATCGCGAACACGGCCAACAGGAATAGGTTCTCCTTGAGATACGTGCCATGAATGTACATCAGTACAAGGCCGATCACAAGAGCAATCCCAGAGGGAAAGAAGAATTTTCTTTTTCCGAATTTGTCCGCCATGCGCCCGCCCAGCACGCTGATGGCCGCGGCGAAGACCAGCACGATCCCCAGCAGGATGGCGTAGTTCTCCAAGGCCAGGGAGAACTCCAGGTAGATCATCAGGTAGGGGAAGAACACCTGCATGGAGATGCTGAAGATGCCCATGAGGACGAGAAAAAGATAGAGCAGCGGGTTGGCCCGGATGACCTTCGGCCTAAATCCGTACAGCAAATCGGTCTTCTGCACGGCGAGGTTCGGGTTATCCCGGATGAGGAACAGCCCCAGCAGCCCGCACAGGCTCACCGTGCCGCCGATGAGGATGTACAGCAGCGCCCAGTTGTCCTGCTTGGCGAGGAAATCCAGTCCGCCGAAAAGGATCATGATCGCCAGCAGGGGCAGCGCGGAGAGCACGCCCTCGGCCCGGCCCCGGGTCTCGGGCACGGTGATGTCCGTCACCCAGGCGTTGAAAGCGGCGTCGTTGGCGGTGGAGCCGAAGAAGGTCATCACGCAGTCCATCACCACGACGATCGCCACGGTGAGGGCCACGGCGTCGGCGCCGGGGAACAGCCGCGCGGTGTTTTCCCTGGAAATCAGCGCGAAAACCATGATGCTCAAGCCCCAGACGACATAGCCCCAGGCGATGAAGGGCTTACGCCTGCCGAGCTTGTCGGAGAGCACGCCCATCAGCAGGGTGGTCAGCGTGGCCACGGCGGCGCTGGCGGCCACCATCACAAACACGGCGTTGGGGTCATAAGTCACGGTTTTGTAGAGGAACACGTTGAAGTACATGTTCTCAATCGTCCAGGCGATCTGCCCGAACAGCCCGAAGAGCACCAGCGCCAGCCAGCTGCGGCCGCCCAGGCCGTGGGATGAGTTGCTCATAATGCCTATCCCTCCCATCGCATCAAAGCGAAATTTTGAAAACCTATTGAAAATTTTTCAAATGCGTGTATAATATTAAGAAGGGGGTGTAACCATGAAAAAAGTGAATGTCTACCTGGAAACCACGATGTTCAACTATTACTTTGATACGGAGCGCGATGGCCACGAAGCCACCGTTCGGTTCTTTGAGGCGATAGGGGCCGGTGAATACGCAGGATATACGTCCGATTATGTTCTCTTAGAACTGAAAAACGCGCCGGAACCGAAACAAACTGAAATGCTTGCTTTGCTGGAACAGTATAATGTCCATGTCATTGATGCCAGCGACGAGATAGCCGGGTTGGCAGACATCTATGTTCGCAGCGGGATCATTCCTCTGAAATACCGAATGGACGGAATGCATATTGCCACGGCTGCGGTTCATGCGCTGGACTGTGTGTTGTCGTTTAATTTTCAACACATAAACAAACTGAAAACAAAACGTATGACATCGCTGGTACACCTGAACGAAGGTTACAGAGAGATCACAATTTGTACGCCAATGGAGGTGCTTGACAATGAAGAAGCCTAACCAGGTTGAGCAGGAAATCAACGACATCCGCTTGAAGATTTATGAGGAGACCAAGAGCATGTCGCCCTCCGAGCTGACGGCATACATCAAGCAGCAGCTCGCGCCGATTCGCAGCAAACACAGCCTGCAATATGTTCAAGGCGCAGCGGACAGGTTGACGCAGTGAAAGCAGTCGCCCGAAAGGGCGGCTCTTTTTTGTCGTCCCCTAATTTTGCGTCCTGCTCAAGGTGATTTCTTCAAAAAGGCTTGCATTCAACAGCGCATATCGCTTATAATGGGTGCGAGGTGTATAATAAAAAATGATAAAAATAACAATGCGAATTCTCTCCTGCTTGATTGCCCTATGCCTGCTGGGCCTGCTGGGCTCCTGCGATTTTCAGGAGCAGCCCGGCGATGACACGCTGCGCGTGGTGGCGACTATATTCGCGCCCTACGACTTCGCCCGCGCGGTCGCCGGGGGGCTGGCCGGGGTCACGATGCTGCTGCCCCCCGCCGGGGAGAGCCACTCCTTCGAGCCCACGCCCCGGGACGTCATCGCCATTCGCCGTTGCGATGTGTTTATCTACGTGGGCGGGGAATCCGACGCCTGGGTGGAGCGCATCCTCTCGGGCATGGATACGTCGAGGATGCGGGTCGTCACGCTGATGGACTGCGTGGACACGGTGGAGGAGGCCATCATTGAGGGGATGCAGGCCGGAAATGAGTACGGCGGGGAGGAGCTGGACGAGCACGTGTGGACCTCGCCGAAAAACGCGGCGCTGATCACGCGGAAGATTGCCGCCGCCATGTGCGCCGCCGATCCGCGCAACGCCGAACAGTACCGACAGAACACACTCACGTACCTCGCAGAGCTGGACGCCCTGGACGCCGCCTTCCAAAGCCTTGTCGGTGGGGCCGCGCGCAGGACGATCGCCTTCGGCGACAGGTTCCCCTTCCGCTACTTCACGGACGCCTACGGACTGGACTACTGCGCGGCCTTCCCCGGCTGCTCCGCCGAGACGGAGGCCGGCGCGAAAACAGTTATCTTTCTCATTGAGAAGATCAGGGCCGAGGGCATCCCGGTGGTGTTCCACACGGAGCTCTCCAACAGGAGCATGGCCGGGGCCATCGCCGGGGCTACGGGCGCGCAGGTTCGTCAGCTGCACGCCTGCCACAACATCTCCAGGGAAGATTTCGCGGCGGGAAGGACCTACCTGGACCTGATGGAGGAGAACCTGGAGGCGCTGCGGGCGGCGCTGTACTAGAGAGGCATATAAGAGAATCATTTGTCGTTGTCAAGAGGGCCAGGGACGTCGGTGACGCCGTCCCCTACGACAATCTCCTCCGGCTTCTTCTGCGCGCGCAGCCAGTAGACGAACAGCCCCGCGGCCAGGAGCGCCAGCAAGCCCCCTGAGGAGAACAGCAGCGCCGCGCTGGGGGAGGTCGCCCGGGTGGGCTGCGGCGCGGGCGCGGCCAGGGTGGGCAGGCTCTGCGGCGGCGGTTCCGCCAAAGGCGGCTGCGCGTCGTCCCGGAGGGTCTGTTCCGTCACGAACACGCCATATGTGTGGGTGACAGCCGCGCCCAGCGCGTCGGTAACAGGGATTCCCGCCGCGTCGGTGACAGGTACGCCGGGTATGTTGACGGCAGCTGTGCCAGGTGCAGCTGCGCCTGCTGCGGGTGCGCCGGGCGGATTGCCGGTAGCTGCGCCTGATGAATTGGCGGCGGGCCCGGCGGGCGCGTCCGTATACACGACGGTATAATAGAAGACCTCGGTCCGGGTGGTGGCCGGCTGCGTCGTCTGCGTCGTGCGCGTGGTCACCGGCGCTGCCGTGGTCGCCTGCGGTGCGGCGGGCGCGGGATTCGCGGCTGCCGCTGTTGTGCGGGAAGTCGGCGCGGCGGTCGCCGTGGTGTAGATCGGCAGGGTCGTGGTTGGCTTGGCCGTGGTAGTTGCTGTGGTTGCAGTGGGTTTTTCGGTGGTGGGAGCCTTCGTCGTGGTGGGCTTTTCGGTGGTGGGGGCCTTTGTCGTGGTTGTCTTCTCCGTGGTGGGCGCTTTCGTCGTGGTTGTGGTGGTCACGGGCTCGGCGGTCACGACGGGGCAGGGGACCACCCGCGAAGGGCTGCCCTGCGGGTCGAACAGCTGCAGCGAGAGGTCACGCAGCGCCGCCAGGGCCTCCTGCGTCTTGTAGCCCAGGGCGATCTCGAAGGTGTATGCGCCGTTGGCGGCGCTCTCCGGGAAATAGGCCAGGCCCTGCAGGTCGTAATTCGCGGCATCAAAGCTCGCGTCGAGGCCCAATTGCCAGCTGCCGATCTCACGGCTGCCAAGCAGGAAGACGACGCCGATAGGGCTTTCCGGCTGTGCGTCGGGCGCGAAGGCGGTGAAACCGAACAGCACCCTGCTTCGTGCCGGTTCCACGGCGTGGCGCACCGTGGCGGCGGTGACGCCGCACAGGCTCGGCCCGCCGGCGAACAGCTCCGCGGCGGGGTAGTCGTACCACTTGAGAGGCCGGACATTGCCGTCAAAATCGATGGCCAGGGCCCGCAGGTGCAGGCCGAGCAGCAGAGCGATGCAGAACAAAACAGCCCAGTATTTGCGCTTCATCGGGGTCACCCTTTCAGCTGTGAATGCATTCAACTGATTATAGACCCCTGCGCGGAGATTGTCAATATTTGGAGCGCATGATGAGAAATTGTCACACCAAAGCGCCCGGAACCGCATATTGCCTCTCATCGTTTATTTTAACATATTTAAGTGTTTTAGTCAAAACAAATTTTGCTTGCACAAAGCAGCGAATTGTGCTAGAATATATATTGGAGGTATTCAATATGAACGAACACAGGATGGAAATCGGGCAGCGGCTGCGCGAGGTGCGGCTGCTCAGCGGGAAGGACGAGGCCGAATTTACCCGCGGGCTGGGTATCAGCGTAGAGGAGCTGCGGGCCTATGAATCGGGCGAGCGCGATACCCCCGTGAGCGTGATGCAGTCCGTCGCGGCGCTCTACGGCGTGAGCACCACCGAGCTCATGACGGGCGAACCGGCGCGGCTGCGGCAATACTGCGTGGTGCGCAGGGATAGGGGCGTGGCGGTGGAGCGCCGCGAGGCCTACGGCTACCGCTCCCTGGCGTACAACTTCGCCGGGCGGCAGATGGAGCCCATGTTCATCACCATCCCGCCGGGCAGCGCAGAAGACGAATTTAGCCTGAACACCCACAAGGGGCAGGAGTTCCACTTCTGCCTGGAGGGTTCCTTTATTATACAGGTCGGTGATCACCGAATTACCATGGGGGAGGGCGATTCGATCTATTTCGATTCGGCTGCCCCCCACGGCATGGCCGCCCTCGGCGGCGCTGCCGCCAAATCTTTGGTGATCATCACTATGTGAATTTAAAGGAGAGATTTCACGTGTTTTTGGATCGATATTGCCGAACGAAATTTGATTCGTACGAAGAATTCTACGAAAAATTCAAAGTAGAGTACCCAGAGAACTTCAACTTTGCCTACGACGTCACCGACGTCCTGGCAGCGGAGCAGCCCGGAAAAACCGCCCTGGTGTGGTGCAACGAGCTGGGCGACGAGAAGATCATCAGCTTTGCCGAGCTCAAACGCATGAGCGACAAATACGCCAACGCCCTGGAGGCCATGGGCATAGGCAATGGCGACGTGGTGATGGCCATGCTCAAGGGCCGCTACGAATTCTGGTATTTCATACTGGCCTGCCACAAGCTCGGCGCGGTGCTCATCCCCGGTACGCACATGCTGAAAGTAAAAGATATTATTTACCGGGTGCAGGCCGCCAAGGCGAAAATGATTTTGTCTGTCATCGACGACGAGCTGTGCGATGTCGTCAATGAGGCGGACGGCCAGCTGGGCAATACGCTCACCAAGGCCGTGCTGGGGCAGCGCGAGGGCTTCGCGGACTTCACCGCCCTGGCTGAAGCCGCCGGTGAACACTGGCAGCGGCGCGAGATCGACAGCGGGCAGCCCATGCTGGCCTATTTCACCTCCGGCACCACGGGGATGCCCAAGATCGTCACGCACGACTACTACTATCCCCTGGGGCATATCACCACGGCGAAGTTCTGGCACGGCCTGGACGCCGGCGACCTGCACCTCACCGTGGCCGATACCGGCTGGGCCAAAACCGCCTGGGGCAAGCTCTACGGACAGTGGTTCTGCGAGGCCGCTATCTTTACCTACGATTACGAATCGCGCTTCCATCCAACGGATTACCTGCGCGTGATCGAGAAGTATGGCGTGACTTCTTTCTGTGCGCCCCCGACGATCTATCGCATCTTCATCAAGGAAGACCTGACAAAATATAATTTAAAATCCCTGGTGAAGAGCACCATCGCGGGGGAGCCGCTCAACCCGGAGGTCTACGAGCAGTGGTACGCCGCCACGGGCCTGACCCTGCGCGAGGGCTACGGCCAGACGGAGGGCCCCGTGATGGTGGCCACCACCGTGTGGAACACGCCCCGGCCCGGCTCCATGGGGCGGTCCATCGCGCAGATCAGCTGCGACGTCTACGACGCGCAGGGCAGGCTCTGCGAGCCCGGCGAGGAGGGCGAACTGTGCATCCCGGTGGAAAATTTCCCAAGCAAACGGCCGCTGGGGCTCTTCATGGGCTACCTCAACGAGCCGGAGCGCGACGCCAACGTGGTCTTCGATGGGCTCTATCACACCGGCGACACCGCCTGGCGCGACGAGGACGGCTATATCTGGTTCAAGGGCCGCAACGACGACATCATCAAGAGCTCTGGCTACAGGATCGGGCCCTTCGAGGTGGAGTCCGCCCTGCTGGAGCACCCCGCCGTGAAGGAGAGCGCCGTCACCGGCGTGCCCGACCCCATGCGCGGCTTCAACGTGAAGGCGACCGTCATCCTGGCGGCGGGCTACGAGCCCTCCGAGGCGCTCAAGAAGGAGCTGCAGGACCACGTGAAGAACGTGACCGCGCCCTACAAGTACCCGCGCATTATCGAGTTCGTCGGCGAGCTGCCCAAAACCATCAGCGGTAAAATCCGGCGGGTGGAGATACGGCAGGGGGACGAGTGATCGGCTGAAAAAACTACCCGCTGCGGGTGGGGCATGGAAACGGGAATCGTGGTATAATAGTTGCCTGAAGGAGAGCACTGTATGCCGGACTACAAAATCAACTTTCTCTGGGATACAGAAGCTTCTGTATGGGTTGCGACAAGCGACGACATTCCCGGCCTGGTGCTGGAATCCGGTTCGTTTGACGCGCTGATGGAGCGTGTGCGCTTTGCCATCCCGGAATTGCTGGAACTCAACGGGCTGCGGTCCAATCCATTGGTTTCGTTTAGTTCATCGCGGCAAGAAAGGATTGCATCCTGATGGCCGAATATGAGAAAAAAGTAAGGGAGACGCTTCATGAAAACGGGTGTTGCTTCGTGAGGAGGGGCAAGGGAGATCATGACATTTGGTATAGCCCGATCACCAAACGCAACGTGACAGTGGACAGCAAAATAAAATCACGCTTCGCTGCAAATGAAATACTGAAACAGAGCGGGATCATGGAAAAGCTTTAGCAAATCAGTAGGGGCGGCTGTCCTCGGCCGTCCGCATAATAACATAAAAAGGAGCGTACACCATGGGTCTCATCAAAGCACTTGCCGGCGCGGCCGGCAGCGCGTTGGGCGATGCCTGGCGCGAATACTTCTACTGCGAATCCCTGCCTGCGGACATCCTCGTCACCAAGGGAGAAAAGCGCCAGGGCAAGCGCAGCAGCAACACCAAGGGGAGCGACAACATCATCACCAACGGCTCGATCATCGCCGTGGCCGACGGCCAGTGCATGATCCTCGTGGACCAGGGCAAGGTGACGGAGCTGTGCGCCGAACCGGGCGAGTTCCTCTACGACAGCGGCACCGAGGCCAGCATCATGTACGGCGGCCTTGGGCAGGGCATCATGGCCACCTTCATGCAGATCGGCAAGCGCTTCACCTTCGGCGGCGAAACACCGAAGGACCAGCGCGTGTACTACTTCAATCTCAAGGAGATTCCCGGCAACAAGTACGGCACCGCCGCGCCGGTTCCCTTCCGCGTGGTGGACCGCAACATCGGCCTGGACGTGGACATCTCCATCCGCTGCAACGGCGAGTTCTCCTACAAGGTGGCCGATCCCATCCTGTTCTACACGAACGTGTGCGGCAACGTGAGCCAGAGCTACAACCGCGCCGAGATCGACAGCATGCTGCGCACCGAGCTGCTCACCGCGCTGCAGCCCGCCTTCGCGCGCATCTCCGAGATGGGCATACGCTACAGCGCCCTGCCCGGCCACGCTTCGGAATTGGCCGACGCCCTCAACGAGGTGCTCAGCCGCAAGTGGCGCGAGCTGCGGGGCCTGGTGGTGTTCTCCTTCGGCGTCAACTCCGTCACGGCCTCGAAAGAGGACGAGGACATGATCAAGCAGCTGCAAAAATCTGCAGTGATGCGCGACCCCACCATGGCGGGCGCTGTCCTCACAGGCGCCCAGGCCGACGCCATGCGGGCCGCCGCCGCCAACGAGGGCGGCGCGATGATGGGCTTCATGGGCCTCGGGATGGCGCAGAACGTCGGCGGCATGAACGCCGGCCAGCTATACCAGATGGGCCAGCAGCAGCCTTATCAGCAGCCGCAGCAGCAGTACGCGCCGCAGCAGGCGCCTGCCGCGCCGGCTGGATGGGCCTGCGCCTGCGGCCAGGCGGGCAACACCGGGAAATTCTGCGCAGGGTGCGGCACACCCCAGCCCCAGGCCGCGCCCCAGCAGGGCTGGACCTGTGCTTGCGGAGCGGTAAATCCGGGCAAGTTCTGCCAAAACTGCGGGCAGCCCAAGCCTGCGGCCGCACCGTTGTTCCGCTGCGATAAATGCGGCTGGATGCCCCCCGACCCGCAGAGCCCGCCGAGGTTCTGCCAGGAGTGCGGCGATCCCTTCAACGAGGGCGACATTGTCAGTTGAGAGTTGACAGTTTACAGTTAACAGTGAAAGAGTTCACAAGCAAAGCGCCCATCGAAAAGGGCTGGTCCGAAGACAAGAAATATTGTGTGACAGACGCGGCAGGTACCAGGTACCTGCTGCGTGTGTCGCCTTTGGGAGGTGATCCATCTGTCGGACAGCAGGTTATACCGGGAAGGGGATAGGCTGGTGAAGGTCTATCTCTCCGCCCCATACGAGTATGTAGGGCAGGCCTATGAAAGACAGAAATTCGTCTACGACGCGGGCCTGCCGGTTCCCGCTGTGTATGGGATAAAGAAGATCAGCGAGACTGAAACAGCGCTTGAGATGGAGTACATCGAGGGCCAGCCGCTTGTTATGATGTACCAGGGCAAGAGCGAAGCAGAGCTGCTGGAGGCCCAGCGGGCGATGGTGAAACTGCAATGCCAAATGTATGCCATCGACGCCGCCCGTTTGCCTGGCCTGACAGATTTTTATGCAGAGGAAATCACAGTGACGCCCTATCTTGCGGCGCATCAAAAGCAGGTGCTGCTTACCCTGATGAAACGCCTTGATAAGGGCAAAACCAGCCTGTGCCACGGCGACATCCATCCCTGCAATATCATGTACAGCGGCGAGCGCTTCTGGATCATCGACTGGGAGGACGCCTCCAAGGGCGACCCCGCGGCGGACGCCTGCATGACGTATTTTTATTCCATGCGCTGGGCCGCAAAAGACAACAACCACAGCGACGAGCAATACCTGCGGCTGTTCTGCGAGGCGTCCGGCATCCCTAGGGAGGAGGTGCTGGCCTGGCTGCCCGTAATCGCGGGGGTACAGGTGAATATTGAGGACGACGAAGACAGAGCGTATATCTCAAAATTTATCGACGACTGGTTTAAGGAGAATGTTCATGACCGTGCGTAACCTGACCCCCTGTGATTTCGACGCCCACTGCCGGGTGTCCAGCGCGGCCTTCATCTGGGAGTACACGCCGGGAGAGGAAAGCTTCCCCGAGAACGTGACGCTCCTGGGCTGCTTCGACGGCAATGGCGAGCTCATGGCCGACCTGGAGTATTTTATTCGCGACGCCACCTGGGGCGAGGGCACTGTGCCCTGCGTATGCATTGGCGGCGTGGCCAGTTTGCCCCATCGCAGACACGGCGGCGCGGTGCGCAAATTATTTGAGGAGCTGGAGCGCCGCGCACAGGCCGAGCGCTGGGCCCTCGGCGCGCTGTATCCCTTCGCGGATCACTACTATAAACAGTTCGGCTATGAGCGCCACTTTCATTCCCTGCGGCTCACCGCGCCCATGCGCTTGGTGGAGGCCAGCGCCAGAGATATTCCCAGGGAGGCGCGGGGCACTTTACATCTCTACGAGGGGAAGGAACTCACGGACGAATTGCTGCGTGTCTACAACGCCTTCGCCGCTGGACGCCCCCTGATGCTGCGCCGGGAGGAGGCCCACCTGAAGTGGTTCTTTTCCAGGCCCTTTGAGAAAAACGAGTATTGCTACCTGTGGAAGAGCCCGGCGGGGCGGTTCGAGGGCTACCTGCAATACCGGGTGGATCGGAGCACCAGGACGCTGCATGTGGGCGAATTTTGCCCATTGAACGACGCCGCCATGCGGGGGATGCTGTGCTTCCTGCGCTGCTACGCCTCCCAAATGGACAGCGTTTCGTTTGCCCTGCTGCCGCCAGATACGGGCGTACTCGCAGCCCTCGGTGAATACAGCGCCATGCGCGCCGAGCTCGCCTTCGGCCCGCAGCTGCGCTTCTACGGCGGCCGGATCACCCCCGAGGCCCTGCGAAAGGGGCCGCCGCCGCAGTTTTGGGACGGATTTTGAGAAGTTTTTTTCAAAAAATCACAAATATTTTGATTTTGCTATTGCATTCTCATGAAATATCTGCTATGATAATAGCAATAAATCAATAGCGTGAGGTGTATTTGAATGATCAGTTCGGAGTTGATTCAAAAGCTCAAACAGAGCAATATCAGCAAGGACGGCCCCAAAACCAGCGTACGCGTACAGGAGGTATGGAAAGCCGCCTCCGCCGCGCAGAAGCAGGCGGTCTGCGACCTCTCCGGCTCCGCAAAGGCCACGGTGTACCGCATCTTCAAAACCGGCGGTATCTCGGCCAAGCTGGCCATAGCCCTGAGCCAGGTGCTGGGCCTCGATCCCCGCTACCTCACCGGCGAGGCCGATGAACGCGGGGAATACGCGGAGGCCGACGCGGCGAAGTTCCTTTCGCGCCTGGGGTACGACAAGCTGCTCAACGAGCAGGAGAAGGCCGCGCGCGTGGCCCAGCGCGAGCTCGCCCGGCAGAAAAAAGAGGCCCCCGCCGCGCCCGGAGAGGAAGCGCCCGCCGCCGCAGCGGAGGAAAAACCTGCCGCCAAAGAGGCCCCGGTCAACGAAATCGTCACAAACGCGGACATACTGGTGCTCCTGCAGGCCCTCGAAATCCGCGCGAAGGCCGGCATCCCCGAGGCGAAGCAGCTGCTCGGCCAGATCAAGATTTTGCTGTTGGGCTTCTAGTTCACCGTACCGCAAACAGAACAGTCTCGGGCGGCTTCCGGCAGGGCGATCTGCCGGAAGTCGCCCCGCAGCGCGTCAAAGGAGAGCAGTACGCCCGCCAGCGACCGCCCCGCGCCGGTGACATACTTGATGGCCTCCATGGCCTGCAGGCAGCCGACGACCCCTACAGCCGCGCCGACTACGCCCCTATCGGCGGCGGGCTTGGGCGGAATCTCTCGGAAAACGCATCGGTAGCAGGGGAAGCCCAGCCCGGGCAGCCAGGTCATCAACTGCCCCTGAAAGCGCAGCACGCCCGCGTGGCAGAAGGGCTTGCCGGCCCGCACGCAGGCGTCGTTGATCAAAAATTTCGCCTCGAAGCTGTCCGTGCAGTCGAGGACAAAGTCGTAGCCTGCGATCATCTCGTCGATGTTCCCCGGTGCGGCAAAGCGATCATGCAGGATAATTCGCGCATTGGGATTGAGCGACGCCAGGGTTTCCCGGGCGGACGCCGTTTTTTTTTGGCCGATCCGGCCTGTATTGTGCAAAAGCTGCCGCTGCAGGTTGGTGCGCTCTACCGCGTCGCCGTCACAGAGGCCCAGCGTACCCACCCCGGCGGCCGCCAGGTACAGCGCCGCAGGCGAACCCAGCCCCCCGGCGCCTATCACCAGGCACTTGGAGGCTTTCAGCTTCTCCTGGCCCTCCGGGCCAATCTCGCACAGCGAAATTTGGCGCGCATAGCGTTCTTTCTCTTCGCCAGTGAGCATATTTCACGTCTCCCACTTCGCGATCATCAGCTTTGCGGCCTTGTAAACGTCGCCGCAGCCCAGGGTGATCACCAGGTCCTCCGGCTGCGCGTGCTCGGTCACATAGCCGGCCACTTCCTCGAATTCCTCGAAGCACAGGCTGCCGGGGAGTTTCGCGGCCAGGTCGGCGGCGGCTATGCCGTAGGTGTTCACCTCGCGCGCGCCCATGATTTTCGTCAGCACGACGCAATCGGCAAGGGAAAGAGCCCGCGCGAATTCGTCGAGCAGCATGGCTGTGCGGGAGTAGGTGAAGGGCTGGAACACCGCCCAAACCCGCCGGAAGGGCATCCGCTTGGCGGCGGTGAGCACCGCCTCCAGCTCCGCCGGGTGGTGGGCGTAGTCGTCCGCCACGGTGACGCCGTTGTAGGTGCCCAGCACCTCGAAGCGCCGCCCCGCGCCACGGAACGCCGCCGCGCCGCGTTCGCAGTCCAGGATGCTCGCGCCGGAGAGCATCGCCGCCGCGATGGCCGCCAGGGAGTTGGATACGTTGTGCTCTCCCGGTATTTGCAAACGGATCGTGGTCAAAAATTCGCCGTTGTAGAGCAGGTCATAGCCTGCGAACGCGCCGTCCATCGTCACGTTCACGGCCCGGAACACGCTGCCCTCCGAGCGCCCGAAGGAGATCAGCCGCCTGACCTGCAAGCCATCCAGGGCGCTGCGGGTGTTCAGGTCGTCGCCGTTGTAGATCACCGCCCTGGTGGCCATGGAGGCGAACTTGCGGAACGAGGCGATGAGGTTTTCCATCGTCTTGAAGTATTCCATGTGGTCTTCGTCAACATTCAGGAGCACCGCGACGTCCGGCGAGAGCTGCAAAAAGGTGTCCTGAAACTCGCAGGCCTCGCACACCATGTGCCCGCTGCGGCCCGCCAGGCCGTTTGTGCCCGTCAGGGGCAGCCGCCCGCCGATCACCGCCGTGGGGTCCAGCCCCGCCGTGAGCAGAATCTGCGTGAGCATGGCCGTGGTTGTGGTCTTCCCGTGGGTGCCGCAAACGCACACGCAGTCCGGGTAGCGCCGCGTGACCGCACCCAGCAGAGAAGCGCGCTCGAACGTGGGAATCCCCGATGCTTTCGCCGCCGCCAGCTCCGGGTTATCGGGCAGCAGCGCCGCCGTGTAGACGATCATGTCGGCGTCTATTATGTTCTCCGCGCGCTGCCCCATGAAAACGGGGATGCCCAGCGCCTCCACGCGCGTCAAGGTCTCGCTCTCGTTGACGTCAGAGCCCGTGATCTGCCAGCCCTCGCTGTGCAGTATCTCCGCCAGCGGGCACATGCCCGAGCCGCCGATGCCGATGAAGTGCACGCGCCGCGCGCCCTGCAGCGCGCTGTCGATATCCAACTGTCCCATGCTCATGAACCTTTCCGGAACTCGCTCCAACTACACCAA
Organism: Oscillospiraceae bacterium; assembly: GCA_009779995.1. GTDB lineage: Bacteria > Bacillota > Clostridia > Oscillospirales > Acutalibacteraceae > WRMQ01. The sequence continues at coordinate 33,542 of WRDW01000004.1, forward strand.
CTATTGTAGCAAATCGCGTCAGGAAACGCAAGAGGATTGTTTCGACAAATCCCGAGCTGGAATAACGCCCCGTTCTGTGACAAATGCTGCAATGTTCTCGTTTGGAACAATATCAAACGCCGGATTGTAGACTTCTATCCCCTGCGGGGCCATGCGCTCTTCATACCAGGTCTGCGTGACCTCCTCCGGCGCGCGCTGCTCAATGGGGATTTCACCGCCTTCGGCGCAGGAAAAGTCAATTGTGCTGAAGGGCGCGCACACGTAGAACGGCACATCGTAATAGCGCGCCATAATGCTCAGCCCCAGGCTGCCGGTCTTGTTGGCGGTATCGCCGTTGCGGGCGATGCGGTCCGCGCCGATAAAAATCGCGTCGATCGCGCCGGCGGAGAGCAGCCCGGCCGCCATGTTGTCGCACAGCAGCGTGACGGGGACGCCCGCCTCCGTCAGCTCGTAGGCCGTCAGGCGCGCGCCCTGCAGCAGGGGCCGCGTCTCGTCGGCATAGACGTGAATGCGCTTCCCCTGCTCCTGCGCGATATAGACGGGGGCCAGGGCCGTGCCGTAGCGCACCGTCGCGAGCCGCCCGGCGTTGCAGTGCGTGAGCACATGGTCGCCGTCATGCAGCAGCGCGCCGCCGTGTTCGCCGATTTTCCTACAGGTTTCTATGTCTTCGCTCCAGATCGCAAGCGCCTCCCGGGCAAGGCTCTCCGGGTCGTGCGGCCCGGCCAGCATACGCTCCAGCGCCCAGGCGAGGTTGACCGCCGTGGGCCGCGTCGCCCGCAGCCTGTCTGCATATTGATGCAATTTCGATGAATAGCCGTCGTCTGTTCCAAGCGCCCGCGCCAGCACCGCCAGCCCGATGGCCGCCGCCACGCCTATGGCGGGCGCGCCGCGCACCTGCAAAGTACGGATGGCCGTCTCCATCTCCTCTATGCTGTGCAGCGAGAGCAGCTTCAGCTCGCCCGGCAGGCGCGTCTGGTCGATGATCACCAGGCGGTTGCGCTCCACATCAAACGAGACCGGGTCTTGCATCTGCTTCACCCCTTGCGCTCAAAGAATTTCGCCAGATACTGCCCCGTGTAGGAGTCCGGGCAGGCCGCTACCATCTCAGGGGTGCCCTGGGTGAGCACCTCGCCCCCCGCGTCGCCCCCCTCCGGCCCGAGGTCGATGATCCAATCGGCTGTTTTGATCACGTCCAGGTTGTGCTCAATCACCAGGACGGTGTTCCCGGTGTCCACCAGCTTGTGCAGAACCTCCAGCAGCCGGTGGACGTCGGCGGCATGGAGCCCGGTGGTCGGTTCGTCCAATATATAAATTGTCTTCCCGGTGGAGCGCTTTTGCAGCTCCGTGGCCAGCTTGACGCGCTGCGCCTCGCCGCCGGAAAGCGTGGTGGCCGGCTGGCCGATCTTCACGTAGCCCAGCCCCACCTCGAACAGCGTGCTCAGCTTCCTGGAAATCTTCGGGATATTCTCGAAGAAGCGCATCCCCTCCTCGATGGTCATCTCCAGCACGTCGTAGATCGATTTATTCTTATACTTGACCTCCAGGGTCTCCCGGTTGTAGCGCGCGCCCTTGCACACCTCGCAGGGGACGTAGATATCCGCCAGAAAATGCATCTCGATCTTCACGATACCGTCGCCCTGGCAGGCCTCGCAGCGTCCGCCCTTCACGTTGAAGGAGAAGCGCCCCGTCTTGTAGCCGCGCTGCCTCGCGTCGGGGGTGGCGGCGTATAAATCCCGTATATCCGTATATACCCCGGTATAGGTCGCCGGGTTGGAGCGCGGCGTGCGCCCGATGGGGGATTGGTCTATATCAATTACTTTATCAAGGTGCTCCACGCCTTCCACGCCGTCGCATTTTCCGGGGAACGTGCGCGCCCGGTTGAGCTTCCCCGCCAGGGTCTTGTGCAAAATCTCGTTCACCAGCGAGGATTTCCCCGAGCCCGAGACGCCGGTGACGCACAAAAACAGCCCCAATGGAAAATTCACGTCTATATTTTTAAGATTATTTTCACGCGCGCCGCGCACAGTCAAAATGTGCCCGTTGCCCGCGCGGCGCGCATCGGGCATGGGGATGCGCCGCTGCCCGCTGAGATACTGCCCCGTGAGGGACGCCTCGCAGTCCATGATCTCCTGCGCCGTGCCCTGGCACACCAGCTGCCCGCCGTGGATGCCAGCGCCCGGGCCTATGTCTACAATATGGTCGGCAGCTCTCATCGTATCTTCGTCGTGCTCTACAATAATTAAGGTGTTGCCCAGATCACGTAAACGTTTAAGTGTGCCTATGAGCTTGTCGTTGTCCCGCTGGTGCAGGCCGATGCTGGGCTCGTCCAGGATGTACAGCACGCCCATTAATGACGATCCTATCTGCGTGGCCAAACGAATCCGCTGGCTCTCGCCGCCGGAGAGCGTGCCCGCCGCCCGCGACAGGTTGAGGTACTCCAGCCCCACGCTGCGCAAAAATTGCAGCCGGGCCTTGATTTCCTTCAAGATCAACTCGGCGATGATCTGGTCGCGAGGTTTTAGCTGAAGCCTATCCAGATAATCAAGCGCCTTCAGCACCGAAAGTTGGGTCAGCTGCATAATATTCGCTTCGCCCACGGTGACGCACAGCACCTCGGGCTTCAGGCGTTGGCCCTTGCAGGCGGGGCAGGGCTGCTGCCGCATATACTGCTCTATGTCCTGCTTGGCCCAGTCGCTGTTCGACTCCTTATAGCGGCGCAGCATATTGTTCGCTACGCCCTCGAAGGCCGCGAAATACGTGCCCGCGCCGTAGCTCCCCGAGCGCCGCAGCTGGATTTTCCGGCCCTTCGTGCCCCAGAGCAGCATGTCGATGGCGAATTCCGGCAGGTCCTTCACCGGGGTGTCCAGCGAAAACCCGGCGTAGCTCGCCAGCCCCTCGAAGTACATGCGCGCGATGGTGCCGCCCTCGTCGCCCCGCCAGCCCGAGGCGTGGACAGCGCCCTCGTTGACCGAGAGCTCTTTATTCGGCAAAATCAAGTCCCTGTCCGGCGTGAACTGCGAGCCGATGCCGCCGCACTGCGTGCACGCGCCGTAGGGGTTGTTGAAGGAGAACATGCGCGGCGCGAGCTCCTCCATGCTGAACCCGTGCTCCGGGCAGGCGTAGTTCTGCGAGAAGAGCATCTCCTCGCCGTCAACAACGCTCACGATTAGCAGGCCCTCGGCCAGGCGCGTCGCCGTTTCGACTGAATCGGCCAGCCGCCGCCTTAAATCCGATCGCATGACCAAACGGTCAACTACAATCTCTATATTGTGCTTCTTGTTCTTGTCCATCTTGATCTCTTCCGAGAGGTCGTAGGCGCTGCCGTCCACCCGGGCGCGCACATAGCCGCTCTTGCGGGCCTGCTCCAGCTCCTTCTGGTATTCCCCCTTGCGGCCGCGCACGATGGGGGCCAGCAGCTGGAACCGCGTGCCCTCCGGCAGCGCCATGAGCTTGTCCACGATGTCGTCCACGGTCTGGCGCGCGATCTCGCGATTACATTGCGGGCAATGGGGAATCCCCACCCTCGCATAGAGCAATCTCAAATAGTCATAGATCTCTGTAACAGTACCAACTGTGGAGCGCGGGTTCTTCGAGGTGGTCTTCTGGTCGATGGAGATCGCGGGCGAAAGCCCGTCGATGCTGTCCACGTTGGGCTTTTCCATCTGCCCAAGGAATTGCCGCGCGTAGGATGAAAGGCTCTCCACGTAGCGCCTCTGCCCCTCGGCGTAGATGGTATCGAAGGCCAGCGACGTCTTGCCCGAGCCCGAAAGCCCCGTGAAGACGATCAGCTTGTCCCGCGGGATGGTCAGGTTCAGGTTTTTCAGGTTGTGTTCGCGCGCGCCCCGGATGACCAGGTCCTTCTGCATTTACTGCCCTTTCAGATCGCGCCGCATGACGCAATCCCGTTTGCGTTTTTTATGCACATAAAATCCAAATTTTGAATACAGCCTGGGTGGCCCGTGGTGGTGCGCATAGCAGTCGGCTTTATCCTGTGCCGGGTAGGCCTCCAGGAGGTCGTAGCCCTCCCGCGCGGCGTCCTCGCACACCCGCGCCAGCAGCCGCGTGGCGATGCCCTGCCCGCGCAGCGCCGGGGCCACGATGAAGCACACGATGGATTTCACCCGCTTATCCCGCGAGGCCCTGTCCAGGAGCTCCTTCTGCCTCACCAGCCCAGCGTAATTTTCCCTGTCGTTGGCGCTGCACCAGCCCGCAACCTGGCCGTCCGCATAGGCGAGATAGCCCTGGATTTTTCCCTCGCGCACAAAGCGCGCCGCCCGTTCGCGCCAGGGGTTGTCCTGCCCCTCATCCTCGCTGTCCCAGGCGTTCTCGAAGTGAAAGTGCAGGCAGTAGCACTGCGACCATTCCGGGTGGTCCGTGAAACCCACGTGGTCGAAGAAATACAGGTAGTCCTCCGCCAGGTCCGGCGTTAGCCGGCGAATCTCCACATCCATCGAAGCACCTCTAATACAATAGTATACACCATCCCGCCCGAAAAGGCAAGCTCGCGTTTTTTGATTTTCTATGTTAAACGGCTTGGCCGGATTTTTTTGCCCAGTAGCCGTCGCGCTGGAAGCCGCGGCGGCGCGGGTAGGGCGTGTAGCCGCAGGCGCGCAGGGCCTCTTCCGCTGCGGGAAAGAATTTCGTGATGATCATGCCGCAGGCGAAGTCTTCGAAAAAGCTGTCAGCGATATGCAACAGTTCTGAGACTGTATCGCCGGTTTCGTGGGAAGCGGGCAGGTCGATGCGCAGCACCCCCAGCTTTTTCGTCATGGAGAACATCTCAATCGTGCCGATTGCCCTGATGCTCGCCCTCTCCAGTATCGAAAAGCGGACAAATTCGCGGTTGCGATATGCCTGGAGCCAGCTGCTAATGAAGCCCTGTATCTCTTCCAGGGTGCGCGCACCATAGCCATAGGTGCAGTGCTCGCTGCTGGCCCGCACGCTGGCGCTTTCGTTGGCATAGCAGGGGAGAAGGGCAGGGCCGTCCTCCTCGGCAACCAAGCGCAGTTGATAGCGTTCGCTCTCATAGGTCGGGCATTTTTCAAATGGGTTCATCGCGGCACATCTCCTCTCCTTCTCAAAAAGATTATAGCACAAATATTCCTCCTAGTCAACACTTTTGTTCTAAATTTTCTTCAATTTCTCAATCTCATCCCGTAAATACGCCGCGTGCTCGAACTCCAGCAACCTTGCCGCCGCCTTCATTTCGACCGTCAGCTGGCGCATGAGCTTTTCTTTTTCCTCGCGAGAGAGCTTCTTGCCCTGATCAGACCTGGTTTTCTTATCCAGGTCAGCCTTGCTGGTGATCTCCAGCACGTCGCGCACGTCCTTGACGATGGTCGTCGGCACGATGCCGTGGGCGGCGTTGTGGGCCAGCTGCCGCTCGCGGCGGCGCTCGGTCTCGGCGATGGCGCGCTCCATGGAGGGCGTCACCTCGTCGGCGTACATGAACACCTCGCCCCCCGCGTTGCGGGCCGCGCGGCCTATGGTCTGGATCAGCGAGGTCTGGGAGCGCAAAAAGCCCTCCTTGTCGGCGTCCAGTATCGCCACCAGCGATACTTCCGGTAAGTCCAGCCCCTCACGTAAAAGATTGATCCCCACCAGCACGTCGAACTCCCCCGTGCGCAGCCCGCGTATAATCTCCATGCGCTCGATGGTTTCGATGTCGTGGTGCATATAGCGCACCTTGATGCCGGCATTTTCAAAGTAGGCGGTCAAATCCTCAGCCATCTTTTTAGTGAGTGTTGTCACCAGCACGCGCTCCTTGCGCGCCGCGCGCACGTTGATTTCTGAGATGAGATCGTCAATCTGCCCCTGCGTGGGCTTAACTGTCACCTCCGGGTCGATGAGCCCCGTGGGGCGCAGCAGCTGCTCCACCACCTGGGCGCTCTCCGTGCGCTCATACTCGCTGGGCGTGGCGCTCACGAAGATTTTCTGCCCCACGCGCTCGTAGAACTCCCCATAGTGCAGCGGCCGGTTGTCGAAGGCCGAGGGCAGCCGGAAGCCGTAGTCCACGAGCTGCTCTTTGCGCGCGCGGTCGCCGGCGTACATGGCCCGCACCTGCGGCAGCATCACGTGGGATTCATCCACAAAGAGCAGGAAGTCGCTGGGGAAGAAGTCCAGCAGCGTAAACGGCGCCGAGCCCGGCTCCCGCCCCGCGATGACCCGCGAATAGTTCTCTATGCCCTTGCAGAAACCGGTCTCGCGCAGCAGCTCCATGTCGTATTGCGTGCGCATACGGATGCGCTGCGCTTCTATCAACTTGCCCTCGGCCTCGAATTTCGCCGCCTGGTCCACCATCTCGGCCAAAATCGTAATCACGGCCTCCTCAAGGCGCTCGGGCGTGAAGACATAGTGCGAGGCCGGGTAGATCGCCACATGGTTCACCACGCTGCGCACGGCCCCGGTGAGCGCGGTGATCTCGCAGATGCGCTCGATCTCGTCGCCGAAGAACTCCACGCGAAAAGCCATCTCGTTGGAGTACACCGGGAATATCTCCACCGTATCCCCCCGTACCCTGAAGTGATTGCGCACGAAGCTGATGTCATTTCGCTCGTAGCGAATTTCTACGAGCTTGGCGATCAGCTCGTCCCGGGACTTGCGCATCCCGGGCCGCAGGGAAATCACCATGTTCTTGTAGTCGATGGGGTTGCCCAGGGAGTAGATGCACGATACGCTCGATACGATAATCACGTCTCGGCGTTCGGACAGCGACGAGGTGGCCGAGTGGCGCAGCTTGTCGATCTCGTCGTTAATGGAGCTGTCTTTTTCTATATACGTATCCGTAGCGGCGATGTAGGCCTCGGGCTGGTAATAGTCGTAGTAGCTCACGAAGTATTCCACGGCGTTCTCGGGGAAAAACTCGCGGAACTCGCTGCACAGCTGCGCGGCAAGTGTCTTGTTGTGGGCCAGCACCAGGGCGGGGCGGTTCATCCGGGCAATGACGTTGGCCATCGTAAATGTCTTGCCGGAGCCCGTCACGCCCAGCAGGGTTTGCGTCTGATGCCCCGCGCGCAGGCCGTCCACCAGCGCGGCGATGGCCTGGGGCTGGTCGCCGGTGGGGGCGAAAGGGGAGTGGAGCTTGAAGTGGTCCATGAGGTTATTCCTGTCTATTGGTGTACAGCGCCCGCATAGTATTCGGGCCTAGGGGTCAGTTCTTATAGGCGGCGAGTATCACTCGCCGCAGGGCTAATAACAATAGAAATCCCCAATCCCACCCAAGCAGTTGCCAATCGAATGGTACATTCCAGAATACACAACGGGCGCAAGCAAGGTGAGGTCTATGCCGTCCGCGTTTTTTAGCTCTTCTATAAACTGCACATTCTTCATTCGGCAAAAATACGTATTCGAATCCCCGGTCTGTACGGTTTTACAAACATCGAGTTCGTATATCCACCTGCTAGCGCTCAGGGTCGGCACGCGCAGCACGGCACCGTCCTCATATTCGAAAGACAAGGCGTCCTTTTGCCCGTCTTTTCCGGAGCGCGAGCCAAAATAATCGAGTAGCTCCAGCATATCCGTGCTCACAAGATTTGCGGAAAGCAGGCCGGTTCTGGCGATGTTCTCCTTGGTTTTCTTCGAGCCGAACATACTGAGTATCAGCAAATATTGATTGGTGTCCCAAGTCACGCTCACCCAGGTGATCGGGCAAAAGTTTGGCGTGCCGTCTTCATTGTACGTGCCGATCAAAAACGCAGGCTGCACGCACAGCGAATGGGCTTCTGTGGAATTGTCTCGGGTCATTGGCTCATCTTCTTTCCGTCCGTTATGAGTTCATATTCAAAGAGAACATGGCGCTTCCCTGCCGGAGGACGGCTTCATTTCAATCGGCCGCGTCCGCCGCCCGCTGCCTCTCCATGGATATTATATTGCTGTTGTCCAGGAAAATCCTCATGAACCTGCGGTGCCCCGCCATGGAGAAGCAATCCCCGTTGGCGACGATCAGGTGGTCCACCAGCTTGATCCCCACCTCGCGGTAGAGCTTCGCGGCGTTCTCCGTGAGCTTGACGTCGGCGGGGGAGGGGGCTTCCATGCCGTTGGGGTGGTTGTGAGCCAGCACAACCTGCGTCGCGCTGTGGTGGAAGGCGGTCTCCAGCAGGGTGCGGTTGTCCAGGTTCACGGCATACTTCGTGCCCAGCGACACCTGCTGATAGTGCAGCAGGCGGGCGTTGTTGTCCAGGCAGAACAGGTAGGTCGCCTCGTTTTTCAGCCCCAGGAATTTCGAGATCACGAATCGCTGGAATTCCTGCGAGGAGTGGAAGCTGAGCTTCTCCCCGCCCTGCTCGGCCAGGTAGCGCCGCGCAACCTGCGCCGTGAGGGCGATCAGCGTGGCCGACTTCTCGCCTACGCCCTTCACCTTGCACAGCTCCTCCGGCGCGGCGTCCAAAACGTTCACCAGAGAGCCGAAGTGTTCGATCAGCCTGTGGGCGGTCTCGTTGGTATCGCCCTGGGGAATGGAGTAGAACAGCAGCAGCTCCAGCACATTGTGCGGCGGGAAGCTGTCCAGCCCGGCGGAAAGGAAGCGCTCGCGCACCCTCTGCCTGTGGCCCTCGTGCATCGCCATGCGGCCCCTCCTGCTTTAGCATAACACAAATGTTCAGGTTTGTAAAGCATTTATTTTTATGTTAAAATGGGTAAAGAAATAAAAGCTAAAAGGAGTGAGAAAATGCGCGCCGCCGGTATCATCGCCGAATACAATCCCTTCCACGCGGGCCACGCCTGGCACATCGAGCAGACCAGGGCGGCTGGCGCAATCCGCGCGGCGGGGAACACCCATGTGGTGGCCGTGATGAGCGGCTATGCCATGCAGCGCGGGGAATTCGCCATCGCCCGCAAATCCATACGCGCGCAGATGGCCCTCGAAAACGGCGTAGACCTGGTGCTCGGCCTGCCCGCGCCCTTCTCCTGCGCCCGCGCCCAGGACTTCGCCCGCGCGGGGGTGCACATTTTGCAGGCGCTGGGCTGCGTGGATGTACTCAGCTTCGGCAGCGAGTGCGGCGACGCCTCTCTGATCCAGCGCGCGGCTTCCGGCCTGCGGCAGGGGAGCGTGCAAAACGCCATGCGCGCCGCGGTAGGGGAGGGGACCGCCTTCGCCGCAGCCCGGCAGGCCGCCCTCGCGCGCCTTGACCCCGAGGCCGCCGCGCTCCTGCGCCGCCCGAATGACACCCTCGCCGTGGAATACCTCACCGCCATAGCGGACCTCGGTGCGGGTTTCGCCCCCCTGGCCGTCCCCAGAAGGGGAGCCGCCCACGACGCACCGGGGGATGGGAAAAACTTCCAATGCGCATCTGAACTTCGCATAATATTTCGAGAGAGGGGAGTCCTCCCCGAGAAAAACCCCTCTTCCGCTCTGCTGCGCGAGGAGGCGTCAAAGGGCCTCGCCCCGGTGGATATGCGCCGCCTGGAGACCGCCTGGCTCGCGCGCCTTCGCGGCATGTCAATAGAGGAGCTCGCGCGCCTGCCCGACGTCTCGGAGGGGATGGAGCATCTTTTGTACGGTGCCATCCGCAAGGGGAGCAGCGTGCAAGAAGTCCTTGCCATCGCCGGCGGCAGGCGATACCCCACAGCGCGGCTGCGCCGCGCCCTCTTTCACGCTTTACTCGGCGCAACCGCCGGGGACTTCAGCGCGCTGCCCGGCTACATCCAGGTGCTGGGCCACAACGCCGCCGGTCAGGCGCTCCTGCGCCTCGCTAAATCCACCGCAACGCTGCCGATCGCCCTGCGCCACAGGGACATGAAAGCCTTGCCCATCACGGCGCAGCGCCAATACGCCCTCGAATGCCGCGCAGCCGATCTCATGGCCCTGGCCATGCCGACCATACAGCCCTGCGGCATGGAGGAGAGGCGGGAGGTAGTGGTGAAAAAAGAAACAGACAATGTAGACAAATAAAGCATTACTGCGACAGCGCGCCAACGCAATGATCCGCTGACGCGCTGACAATCCTCGCTGGGACAATCTGGTTCTGCGCCTCCGGCCCGGCGTCCGTGATGCGCACCGGCGCGTATTCGGCGCTGTAGCCGCGCATCCCCCCGGCGGGGTGCGCCTCCTCGGGCAGCACCTCCAGCACACGCCCTATTTGCGAATACAGAAAATCAGCCTGGCACTCCGCCGCGAGGGCCAGCATTTTTTTTGCCCGCGCCCGCTTTACCGCCCGGGGTATCTGCCCCGGCATGGCCGCCGCCGCCGTGCCAGGCCGGGAAGAATATGGAAACACGTGCATCTTCGCGAAGCCCGCCGCCCGCGCAAAGTTGAGGGATGCCTCGAATTCGTCGTCGCTTTCGCCGGGGAAACCGACCATAATGTCCGTTGTTACAGCCGCCCCGGGGAAGAGCGCGCGCAGGCGCTTTATCAGGCTGAAATATTCCTCTGCGGAATAATGCCGCCCCATGCGCTTCAACGTGCTGCCGCAGCCGGATTGCAGCGAGATATGGAAGTGCGGGCAAATTTCTATTCCAGCACAAAAAGAAAACTTTTCCAGCGTGGAAATGAGCTGCGGCGTGAGCAAATCGGGTTCCAGGGAGCCCAGGCGAACGCGCTTTATGCTTGAAAGCAATTCATTGTCGGAAAATAGTGCCAGCGCGTCGCACAGGCCGCAGCCCAGGTCAGTGCCGTAGGCAGCCAGGTTGATCCCCACCAGCACGACTTCGCGAAAGCCTTGCGCGTCAAGAGCTGCAATCTCTCTTTTGATTGCATCGAGCGGCATGGAACGCACGGGCCCCCGCGCGTGGGGGATGACGCAATAGGCGCAAAAGCGGTCGCAGCCGTCCTCGATTTTTATATGCGCTCGTGTTCGAGCGCATTGGGCTCGTGTTCGAGCGCATTGCGCTCTTGTTCGGTTGGCGCTTTCGTCTGGTGAAGCGTCGAGCGCTTCACCAGACGAAACAGGATGTTCGGCGGACGCTTTCGCGCATGAAAGCGTGATGATTTCATGCGATAAAGCGCCGATGTCCCTGTGGCCCATGACAAGGTCGGCTTCGGGGTAGTCGTTTGCTTTGCCCGCCTGGGCCGCGCAGCCGGTGAGCACCAGTACGCAATCGCGGTACAGCGCGCGATAGTGGCGCAGCTTCTGCCGGGTTTTGCGCTCGCTTTCGGCGGTCACGGCGCAGGAGTTGATGACCAGGACGTCCGGGGTGCTCTCCGGCGAAACACAGGTGCAGCCCGCGGCTTCTAAGCGCTGCCGCAGGGTGTCGCTGTCCACCTGGTTCACTTTGCAGCCGAGGGTCACGAACGCGACGGTCAAGCGCGGGCCCGCCTTTCAAATGCATTCACATCATTATACATGAGTCAGCGCGAATTTGCAAGCCCGCGTGTCTAAAAAACATGCGATTCACATATGTATTAGCAAGATAATGGAGGTGCAGCCATATGAAAGAGACGACGCTGCGGGGGATCGCCCTGCTTTTGGCCCTGTTCCTGCTTTCGTGCGTCAATACAATACTGGCCGATGCCGAGGAAGGCAATTTGATGCCGCCGGTGCAGATCGCGGCGAAGGCGGCCGTGCTCATGGACGCCTCCACAGGCCGGGTGCTGGTCAATTTCAACGAGAACGAGCGGCTCTATCCCGCTTCGGTGACGAAGGTGATGACCCTGCTTCTCGTGGCGGAGGCCCTGGAGAGCGGCAAGCTCAAACTGGGCGATACCATCGTCGCCTCCGGCGCGGCGGCCGCGAAGGGCGGTTCGCAGATCTGGCTCAAAGAGGGCGAGACCATGACGGTGGAGGAGCTGCTCAAGGCCACGGCCATCTACAGCGCCAACGACGCCAGCTGTGCCCTGGGGGAGGCCATCGCGGGCAGCGAGGAGGCCTTTGTCCGTTTAATGAACGAAAGAGCCGGGGAACTCGGCATGACGAACACGACTTTCGTCAACTGCACCGGCCTGGACGACGACACCACAGAGCACCTGACCACAGCGTTGGACATCGCCCTGATGAGCCGCGAGCTGCTGGGGCACGAGGTCGTCATTAAATATTCCACAATATGGATGGACTCCCTGCGGGAAGGCGCCACCGAGCTGGTGAACACAAATCGCCTGGTGCGCTTCTACGAGGGCGCAACGGGCATCAAGACCGGCACCACCGGCAAGGCGGGCTGCTGCATCGCCGCCAGCGCCAGGCGCGGCGAGACCCACCTCGTCGCCGTGGTGCTGGGCTCCGGCAACAGCGACGACCGCTTCGAGACGGCCAAGCGCCTGCTCAACTGGGGCTTCGCCAACTTCGCCACCGTCAAAGCGCAGGTAGCCCCGTCGCTGCTCACGCCCGTGCGCGTGCTGCGCGGCGCGCAGCAGTGGATCCGCCCCGCGCCGCCCGCGGCCATGCCTATCTTGGTCCCCAAGGGGAGCGAGGGCGGCCTGCAGCAGAGCGTAGCCCTCGCCCCGGACCTCCAGGCCCCCGTGGAGGCCGGCCAGATCATCGGCAAGGTCACTGTCACTTTAGACGGCGAAACCGTCGGCGAATTCCCCCTTGTCGCGCCCGAGCCTGTCGCCAGGCTGGATTTCTTCACCCAGCTGAAGCGCCTGGTCGCCGCTTTGATAGGCTGAAGCTATGGGGGCAGCTTTAGCAGTCCACTAACCTTGCGGGCGCTGCCAAAGTCGCCCCCTTGGGGGAGATGCCGCGAAGCGGCAGAGGGGGTGTCCGCGGAGCGGCTGATCGCTTTGCTATCAGAACAGAGACAGCAAAGAAACAATTTACTTCAGCGCGCGAAAGGGGATAGGGCTTCGTCGCGCGAAAGCGCACTCGCTTTAGGCAAGAAAAGCGAGTGCGCTTTCGCGCGATGAAGCGCAGCGTGGAGTGCATCCGACGTGGCATAAACCCGGCCCGTCCATCATAGGAATAAAATACAAACACAAAAGGACAAGAGCCACGCATCGCGATCAGAGAGGAAATAAAACATGAAACGCTTCGCGACCATTCCGCTGTTCCAAAACATAAAACTGAAATCATCGAATATTCTCCGGCGCGGCGGCACGCCTCGCCTGCCCGGGCCGGGCCTCGAAAAATATCTTGAGGCCCTGGAGCGCTCCTGGCAGAAGCTCGCCCTGCTGGGCCTATACGCTGTGGGACTGTTTTTGGGGGCAAAAACGGCCGGATTGGCCTCCTCGGGCTGGCAGGCGCGCCTGCTGGAGCTCCTGCGGGCCCAGCGCCTGGGCCGGGCCGGTTTGACGCCCTTCGGCAGCGCGCTAGGCTATTTCGGCGTGGATTTCCTGTTCATGCTGGCGGCATTTTTACTTGGCCTGTGCGCCGCCGGCCTGCCGCTCCTGCTGCTGCTGCCCATCCTGCGCGGCATGGGTACGGGCGTGGTGAGCGGCTGGCTCTACATGGCCTACGGCCTCCCCGGCGTGGGCTACAGCGTGCTGGTGCTCTGCCCGGCGGCAGTCGTCTCTGTTTTGATTATGCTGGCCTGCTGCAAGGAGAGCATGTTGATGTCCGGCGACATGGCCCTGGTGCTCACCGGCAAGCAGGAGCAGATGGAGAGCGGCCTGCGCCTATATATTACGCGCTACCTGGTGCTGCTGCTGGCCGCCGTGCTCGCCGCCGCGCTGGACGCCCTGTGCTTCGCGGCATTCTCAGGCATCTTCGAGCTCTGAGTGACGCCAAGCAGTCGCTTTCCACATAAACCCCCAGGCTCCTTCCCGTGGAAGGAGCTGTCCGCCTCGGGCGGACTGAGGATGGCTTCGCGGAGCGACGTTCCCGGTGTGGCTTGAAGACGCTACGAGTTTTCATAAAATGTAAACGGCTTATCGCAAGCTATATGCCCAATTCGCAGCGCCTCGCCCTCGGCTGTAATCGTGATGCCGTCCAGGGCGAAGAAGTCCAGCATGGTGTTCACCAAGCTGCCCATCAGCAGCGTTTCGTCCGGCGCGCGGCCCAGGGCCTCGGCGAAGGCGGCGTTCATGTCCAGCTCCGATGTGCTCACATAGAAGCGCAGGGCGGCGCAGCCCTCCGGCAGCGCGCCCTCGTACGCCAGCTGCGAGACCAGTTCCGCCGCCTGCAGCGAGACCAGCTTCGGCATGTGCAGCTCCAGGACTTTTTTGAAGAAGCCATAGCCGCCCGGGCTGTCAAGATCGGGCAGGTAGAGCGTCACCCGCTTCCTTTCCTCGGGCTCCTGCTTCCCATAAAAGAAAAGCCCCAGCGCCGCGGCGAGAATTATTGCGAGCCCAACAAAAGTTTTTATGGGGATTGGGAACATGGGAACCTCCTTTTCTCGAATGCGGTCTCCGGCCAATAGTAATGCGAATCACGGGTTAAAATCGGGTGGTTCTGTAGAAATCCGCAACGAATGTGCTTCGCAAAGCGACAGCGGGCTGTGCAAACCACTAATGCATCATTTCTTCTCTTTCTTCTCTTTCTTCTCTTTCTCTTCTTCTTCCGCCCTTATTCGTTCCAGAAATTCCGGCGGGAGCATTTGCGATTGAAGGAAGGCGATATGCGCCTCCTTATTTGCTTTTTGTTCCTCTGTCTCTTCCTCCGCCTTCGCCAGTGCCTGCGCCAACGGGTCATACGCCGCTGCTTTTGCAAGCATTTCCGGCGGGAGCATCTGCGATTGAAGGAAGGCGACGTGCGCCGCTTTCTTAGCCTCTTCTTCTGTCGGCTCCGTGCGCACGTTCGCCAGCGGGTTCTGCTCCACGGCTGCCCGCAATTGCGCGTCCAGCACGTGGGTGTAGATCTGCGTCGTGCTCAGGTTCTCGTGCCCGAGGATCTCCTTCAATTGCAGCACGTCCACGTCGTTCTGGTACATCAGCGTGGCCGCCGTGTGGCGCAGCTTGTGGATGGAGTAGCCCTTGCCCTCCAGCCCGCAGATTTTCAAGTATTTCTCCAGCATCAGTTCTACAGATCGCTGGTTGATCCGGCGCTTGTTCCTGCTGATAAAAACAGCGTCCCTGTCTTCCGCCTTCAGGCCCTCCTGGGGGCGGGTGCGCAGGTAGCGCCGCAGGGCGGCGGTGCAGGCGCCGTTGAGGTATACCGTGCGCTCCTTGCTGCCCTTGCCCCGGATGCGCATGGTATCGTCCCTGCGGATGTCCGCCAGGTTCAGCCCGCACAGCTCCGATAATCTCATGCCGCAATTCAGGAACAGCGTCAGGATACAGTAATCGCGCTCCCGGAATGGGTTCTCCGGGTCGTTTTCAACGGTCCGCAGGAGAAGCAGGCAGTCCTCCAGCGGCAGGTAGACCGGCAGGGATTTGCCGGTCTTCTGCGGATCCAGCTCGTCCATTGGATTGGTTTCCAGGATATGCCGCTGCACCGTCAAATAGCGGAAAAAGCGCCTTATCGCGATGAACCTGCGCGAGAGGGTGTTGGGCCTGTGCTTCAGAACGTCGCGGCAATGGTTGTTGAAGCTGACAATTTCGCCGGACCGTATGCTCCTCAAAAAGTCCGTGTCCACCAGGGCATGGAGGTCTATGTCGGCCCAGTCGTCGTCGGGAGAAACAAGCCCGCGCCGCTCCGCGACATAGCGGAAGAACAGCCGCAAGTCGGATGCGTACTCCCGGGCGGTGAGGGAGGACTGTGTCCGCATGTCGATATTCTCGATGTATTTTTGCACCCAGTGCGGCAGGGTATCGAAGTCTTCGTATTTCACAAACAACTTCGTATAATATATCTTTTACGAACTTCAGGGGATATATTACACTTTTCCTCCTTTCAGATTTTCATCTTGCATCGAATCATATCTATCAAATCGACCCATAAAGTTATCCCAGCCATTTCTATCGCCTGGAGACCAGCGCTTTGGTCCGGCGAAACAATTTCTCATTTCAGCATTCTGCATTTTCATTTCTCAATTATCCTACTTCCCTCTCCATCTCGCACACGGCAAACGGCAAGTGCGCGTATGCCCTCTCCGCCGCGGCCCGGAATTCAAGCCCCTCATACCAGCGCTTCAGCCTCTCGTTTTCGGCTATGATGCCGATCTCGACCTTACACGCGCCGTTTTCTCTTGCGCTCTGTACAGCGGCCTGCACCAGCTGCCTGCCAAGGCCCGTGTGCCTGTGCGCCGGCACAACGCACAGCCGGGTGAGCTCAAATACATCCGCTGTAATATTTCGCTTTGGCTCCCCGGAAAACGCATCCTCCGCCTTGGGCCACACGGCCGCAAATCCCACCAATTCACTGTCAGCCGCAAACGCGCCTAAACAGCTCACGCCGGGCCGGCACAGCGAAGCCGCAAAGTCAGAATCAGTCAAAAATGCTGGGTGATACCGGCAATTTTCGGGCGTCAGCCCGTAAGCCTGCGCCACATCCGAGAAGGCGAGGCGAATGACCGCACCGATCTCTGCAACATTCTCCCTTGCGTTTTCGATTTCGTGAACTTCGTAAAACATTACTCCTCCCCTGCCCTGGTTTTACGCCTCGCTTTCGCCAAATAAAGCGCTAAAGTTTGTATGTAGAGACGCACATCTGTGCGTCTTTTGTGCTGGATTAACTCGCTGTTAGCGCGGCCTCCCTGGTGGCCCGCCGGGTCTTCCGGGCAGCGTCCCTATGGGCGGTACAGGCTGTATTGGGAACACCGGCCCCGGCGGCCTGGGCGGCGGCAAGGTTCCGATGGGCGGTACGGGCTGCACCGGGAACTGCGGCCCCGGCGGCCTGGGCGGCGGCAAGGTTCCGATGGGCGGCACGGGCCGCACGGGCGGGCGGCAGGCCGGGCAGCAGTTCCGGCAGGGAGGGTTCCAGGCCGGCGTGCAGGGCAGCCGCCAATCGCAGAAATTGAACACCTCCGGCACCAGCGGCGCCCAGCAAGGGCAGGCGGGCAGCCGCCCCGGCGGGAGGATTAAAGGCAGAATTGGCATGGTATCAGTCCTTTGTGTTTGGGATAGAAGAATCCTGAAAGGTTGTCCCATGCCATTGTATGCGGCGGGCGGATGAGGGGTGCGTGCTGCTCATTCAAGGCTCTCCAGCCATTTTTGGTAAAACGCCTCCTGCTCTTGCACTGTCGCCAGCCTCAGCGCCGGGTCGTATTCGAGCATATTTTTCTGATGCGTCATCTTTGGCCGCTCTCCCATCTGCAAAACATAAGCATAAAGGTCATCAATTGCTTCAGGTAATCGAGAAATAGTTTCGTAAACTATATATGCCACGTTCTCACAGGCCCCGTTGCACAGGAGCATAATCCCTTCGGGCTCCAATTGCAGCCGCAGAAGCTTTAATGCATCGAAAACTGTGTACGCTACGGCGTCCAGCGACCTGTGCATGAATTTGAGTTCCAGCATCAACGGATCGTGATTATATCCGGTGCAGCTAAGCCTGATGATGCCTTCAATTACGTTGCCATCCGGCAAAAGCATTTCAACTGGAAATCTATTATCCATTGCGTTCCTGCTTCTATTGCCTCTCATTGTGCGCCTCCCACCATCGCCTCGAACGCGCTGCGCACATTTCCCGCGCCGATGACTTTTATCTCCTGCCGCACCGCCTTGGGCAATCGCGCAAAGTTCTGTTTCGGAAGTATGCAGCGCGTGAACCCCAGCCGGGCGGCCTCGCGCACGCGCTGCTCGCAGTGCCCCACGGCCCGCAGTTCTCCCCCCAGGCCGATCTCCCCGAAGGCCAGGGCGTCGTCGGGCAGCGGGGTGTCCTTCAGGCCGGAGACCAGCGCCATCGCTACAGACAAGTCAGTCGAGGGTTCGTCCAGCTTCAGCCCGCCGATGACATTGATATAGGTGTCCATATTGTTAAAATACCAACCCGCGCGCTTTTCCAGCACGGCAATGAGCATGGCCGCCCGGGAGCCGTCGATGCCGTTCTGCATACGGCGGGGCGTGCCGTATGCCGTTGGCGTCACCAAGCCCTGCACCTCGGCCAGGATGGGCCGCGAGCCCTCCATCACGCAGGCCACGCAGCTGCCCGAAACCCCGCGGGGCCGCCCGGCGATGAGCATCGCGCTGGGGTTTTCGACCTCGGCAAGGCCCGTGTCGCGCATCTCGAACACGCCGATCTCGTTCGTTGAACCGTAGCGATTTTTTACGGCGCGCAGGATGCGATAACTCAAATGCCGTTCGCCCTCGAAGTACAGCACGGCATCGACGATGTGCTCAAGAACTTTAGGCCCGGCGATATTTCCGTCTTTGTTGACATGCCCCACCAGGAACATGGGTATCCCAAGCTGCTTGCCCGTGCGCATGAGCAGGTTCGTGGATTCCCGCACCTGCGTCACGCTCCCCGGCGAGGAGGCGATATCGGCCATGTTCATCGTCTGGATAGAATCGATAATTACCATGCCGGGACGTGCGCTTCTGATGTGCTCACAGATTGCTACTGTATCAGTTTCACAAAGCACCGTGAGCTTCTCAGTTTTTACGCCAAGCCTGTCGGCGCGAAGCTTCAGCTGGTGCGGGGACTCCTCGCCTGAAATATATAATATCTCGATATTTTGGCCCATGAACTCGCAGATTTGCAGCAGGATCGTCGATTTCCCTATGCCCGGGTCGCCGCCCAGCAGCACCATGGAGCCCTTCACCAGCCCGCCGCCCAGCACCCTGTCCAGCTCCTGCAGGCCCGTGTGGTAGCGTATCGCGCTGTCGAAAGTAATATCTCTCAAGAGCTGCCCGGCCAGCTTCACCCCTGATCCCTGCGCCTTGCCCTTCGCCTGCGCCGGCCTGCGCACCTCCTCGGACATGCAGTTCCACTCGCCGCAGCCGGGGCAGCAGCCGTTCCATTTGGGGCTTTCGTATTCGCACAGGGCGCAAACGTAGACGGTTTTGGCTTTGGGGGGCATGGATTATCTCCTATTCGCACAGCGCGTACAGCGTTTTATATGTTTCACTTGCAACAAAGTAGCGGCTAAAATCATCATTCGACAGATTTGCTGAAAGAGGATACTGCTCGGGTGAAAGCGACGAGTTACCAAGATGTGCTATTGATACCGCACCGCCACGGTTGCTGGCTTCCAACCACGACGACGAAAGGTTAAACCAGAGATGCAGCACAGAAACTTGGCTTGCATTTCCCTCGACAAAAAGAATGAACTCTGTGCTAAGTGTAGCTCTTGGAGAGTATTTAGGCCAGTCACCCACTTCCTCTGCTGTTCGCCAAAATTCACTTTTCATGCAATCCTTAAACGCATTTAGCTCATTTGTGCTTTCCATTACCTTCACGACTTCGCCAGTTGGCGAAGACCCATGAAACTTCAGCACAGTGACTTTTTTGATCGGATAGTCAATAATGAACTTCACAGTATTGCTTGTGACCGCAGGTTTATTTGTTGCTGTGGGCTTGCTTGTGGACGGTGGCGCTTCCGTTGTCGTTGTTTCTTCTGTGGTCGAAGGCTCCATGGTTGTGGCCTCCGTAGTGCCTACAGCCGTGCCTTCAGTGGTTTGCGATGGCTCGTCCGGGTTCACCTCTCCCGAACACCCGGCCAAACCCAACAACGCAAGCGTCAGGCCCAAGCAAATCCATTTTTTCATGCTAAAGTACCTCCATCTATTTTTCCCTTAGTCGTCATTAGGCGCTATTTTTCCTTACCCATTGCAAAATTTTAAAATCCCGCAGGCAATCGCGAACGCAATCTCGTTCTGGTAGGCCTCATCCTGCAGCTTCTCAGCATCCCCCGCGTTGGAGATAAACCCGCATTCCACAACCACGGCTGTTTTCTTCGCGTAATACAGCAGGTAGATGGAATCCCCCGAGGGCTTCACCTGTCGCTTATTTTCAGGCTGCACCAGGCGCACAACGCTCTCCTGGATGGCCTGCGCCAGCGCCAGGCTGCCGGGCGTGTTCTTCGAGTAGAACACCTGCGTGCCGTGGGCGTTGCTGCCCGGGAACTTGTTCATGTGGATGCTCACGAATAAATCTTTTTCGCGAAGCGCCTCCATCATGGCGAAGCGGTTGTGGATGTCGGCCACTTTTCTGTCGTGCACGGTGGAGGCCGTCACGTCGTGCAGGTCCTTGTCTGATGCGCGTGTGAGGATGGTCTGGTAGCCCATGGCCCGCAAAATACTGTCGAGCTTGAGCGTGATGGCCAGGTTGAGGTCTTTCTCCACCACGCCGCCGACGCCCACCGCGCCGCCGTCCTCGCCGCCGTGGCCGGCGTCCAGCAGGATGACCGGGTCGGGGCTGTTGATCGGGTTTGCGGCGGCGCGTTTTGCCGTGTGCTGCACCAGGAATATCCCCAGCGCTGTAAACACACAGACTGTGATAGCCGCGCCCATCGCCAGCAGCGCCCGCTTTAACCTGAAGCGAATGAAGATCATCGTGCCAACCCCTTTCTCAGCATGGATATGCTGTGGGAGGGCATACTAGACGCATGAAGAAAGAGCAAAAGAAGCAAAACGTATTGAGCGCCCTGGGCGGCGCGCTCGTGGGCATACTCAACGGGATGCTCGGCGCGGGGGGCGGCATGTTGGTGGTGCCCATGCTGAAAAAGCTAGGCCTGGAACAAACTAAAGCCCACGCGACGGCTGTCGCGGTCATCTTCCCCTTGAGCATTCTTAGCTCGATCGCATACCTGCTCTTAGGGCATTTTGAGCTGGGGCAGGCGTCATTCTATCTTCTTCCGGGCGCGATTGGAGCACTGTTGGGCGCGCTGCTGCTGGCGAAAATCCCCGCCCCGTGGCTGCGCAAAATCTTCGCCTGCTTCATGATTTGGGCGGGCATACGGATGGTGATGAAGTGACCTGGCTCTGGAATATACTCGCGGCTGCCGGCGCGGGCGCGCTTGGCGCCATGGGGATGGGCGGCGGCGGCATATTGGTGATTTACCTTACGCTGGCCCTGGGCACGCCGCAATTGCAGGCACAGGGGATCAATCTGCTGTTCTTTTTGCCCTGCGCGGCGATTTCGCTCATCGTCAACGGCCTGCGCAAGCTGGTGGACTGGAAGCGCGCCCTGTGGATCGCCCTGGGCGGCCTGCCGACAACCCTTTTGGGCATCTGGATCGCGGGCAAGATCGAGATGAAGTGGCTCGGCTGGATCTTCGCCGCCCTGCTGATTGTCATCGGGCTGAAGGAGTTGTTTTCTAAGCCGAAGCAGGAAGGGTAGGAATAACTGTAGGGGTGGCCTGCGGGCCACCCGCGTTGTTATCACGCTGGTCTGCGGGGTATTGGGGTATTCCCCGGGTGGCCCACAGGCCACCCCTACAGGCTTTACCGTCTGTCCAGATAGCTCTGCAATATAACGCAAGCCGCCACGGCGTCGACTATGCTTCTTCGATCTTTGGCCTTCACGTTGGCCGCGCCCAGCGACTGGTGCGCCATAGTTGAAGAAAATCTTTCATCCCAGAGTACGACGTCAAGGCCGTGCTGATCGCGCAATAGCGCGGCAAAGGCCTCGCAGGCCTGGGCCTTGTCCCCTTTTGTGCCGTCGGTGCGCAGGGGCAGGCCAAGGATGATTTTATCGGCGCGCTTTTCTTTCGCAAGCTCGGTCACAGCCAGCGCGAGCTTTTTTTTGTTTGCCTCATGAATGACCGTTACTGGCGAGGCCAGGATGCCCATGGAATCGCATATGGCCACGCCCGTGCGCTTTTCGCCGCAGTCCACGCCCAGCAGGATCATTGTTCGTCTCCATTGTTGCCGCCGCCGCCCAGAATCTGGTTGATCCAGTCCACAAACGCGCCGCCGGGGGTGTTCTCGGTGGGCGGCGGGGCGGCGGTGCAGGCGCTGCAGGTGCCGGGCAGGTTGGAGCTCCTGTACCAGCCGGTGGCCGTGCTGGAGCAATGGTCGCCTGCCAGGCGGCCCGTGCGCGTGCAGTAGGACTTCTGCACGGCGGTGGCGCAGGTCTTGAAGCCCTTCGAGGCGTCCAGGCCCTTGTGGATGCGGTTGAAGACCTCCATCCATATCCTGGCGGAGGGGTTGGTCATCTGGCCGAGGTCCAGGGGGGTGTCGTAGCCGAACCAGACCGCGCCCACGTAGTAGGGCGTCCCCCCGGCGAACCAGCGGTCCTTGTTATCGCTGGTGGTGCCCGTTTTGCCGAATTTCTTGAACTTGCCGATGTTCTCGCCGTTGCTGCCGCTGTAGTAGCTGTCCATGGGCACGGTCTGGAGCAGCTCGTTCATCACCTTCGCGGTGTCCTCGGAGAAGGCGCGCTTGGAGCCCTTGGGCGTGGACAGGATGACGGTGTCAGTGTTGTCGGTCACCCTATAGTAGCAATAGGGCGCGTAGTAGGTGCCGCCGTTGCCGAAGGTGGCGTAGGCCGCCGTCTCCTCCAGCGCGGAGAAGCCGTAGGTCATGGAGCCCACGGACATGGGCTCCAGGTAGATATCGCCCTTGTCGCTGAGGTTCGCGAAGCCGAAATTCTCCTTCAGGAAGTTGTAGGCGTTCCTGGGCTTGAGCTTCTCGTTGACCGTGCGGGCGGAGACCGTGTTGATGGACCTGGCGAGGGCGTCCTGCACGGTGACATAGGCGCCGTTGCCGTGGGTGCCGTCCACGTTTTCGGGCCAGAACTTGCCCAGGTGGGCGAAGGCGGAGTTGGGGGTCAGGGTGGACCAGGTGATCAGATTTTTCTCGATCGCGGGGCCGTAGACCGCCAGGGGCTTGATGGTGGAGCCGGGCTGCCGCCAGCTCTTCGCCGCCCGGTTGAGGCTGCGGTTGCCGGGCTTGGGCCCCGCGCCGCCCACGATGCCCACCACGCGCCCCTCGTAGTCCATCACGGCCATGGAGGCCTGGATGGGGTTCTTGGCGGTTCCCTTCAGGTCGGAGAAGGTGGTGCGCTTGCGGAACACGTCCTCCATGATGTTCTGGATGTCCATATCCACCGCGGCGTAGATTTTCAGGCCGCCGTAATAGACTTTTTTCCAGGCCTCCTGGTCGCTCATCTGCTTCTGGGCCTTCAGGTCGGCAATGACTGTATCGATGATATAGTCCACATAGTAGTTGTTGATCTGCTCGGGCTGGGAGGTCTGCGCGGCGGCGGGGGCCTTCTTGATGTCCAGCTCGAAGGCCAGGGCCTCCCGGTACTGCGCCTCGGTGATCTTCCCCTGGTCCAGCATACTGTCCAGGCAATAGACCTGCCGCTCGCGGTTCTTATCGAGTTTGTCGATGGGGTCGTAGGTGAAGGGCGCCTTGGTGATCACCGCCAGCGCGGCGCACTCGGCGACGTTCAGCTCGCTCACCTGCTTGCCGAAGTAGCGTTCCGCCCCGGTTTTTACCCCATAACAGCCCCGGCCCAGATACAGCTCATTGAGATAGGCTTCCAGGATGATGTTCTTGTCGTAGTTGCGCTCCATGTTCAGCGCTGTGAGGATTTCGCGGTATTTGCGCACGGCGGTGACGTCCTTCTCGTTGGTGACGTTTTTGATCAGCTGCTGCGTGAGTGTGGAGGCCCCCTGTGTGAAATCGTACCTTACCACGCCGGCCAGCCGCCGCCAATCCACGCCCTTGTGATCCCAGAAGCGCTTGTCCTCCAAGGCCACGTAGGCGTCCGCTATCAGCGGCATCCCGGTGAGCGGGTTGGGCTCCCCCATGTTCTCCAGCTCCAGCCACATGCGGTTCTGCTCCCCGTGGAGACGGGCGTATTCCACCGGCTGCCCATTTTTATCGTTGGCGTAGATCACCGTGGTCTGCGCCCGGGTGCCCCGCACCTCCTCCAGGTCGACCACTGGGTTGCCGCCCACCACCTGCATCACATTGACGAAGAAGTAGCCCCCCACCACGAAGGAGGTCAGGAAGAACACGAGGAACAGCGCCAGCAGTGCGGTCACTGCCGCGCGCGCCAGCTTGCGCCCGAATGAATTTTTTCTCTTTTTATTATTATTATACTTTTTTGCCTTGGGTTGTTTCGCTTTCGCTTGCTTACCTGTGGCCATAGCAGCTGCCCCTTCCGTATATTCAAGTATAGTATTGGAAAAACCGGCGAAAATACTTGTGAGGTGATATTTACATGACACGCAAAATAATTTCGATCGCGGCCCTTGCCGTAGTTCTCGCGGCGCTTGCGCTGAGCTTGTATTTCCAGCGCCAAGCGCCCCAACCGGCACAGGAGATCGCTTTCACGACGCAGGAGATGGGCTACCGCTTCCTGCTGAAGACCAAGAACCCTCACCCCAACGAGTCTGCGGATTCGTCGGGGACCCCGAAGTCCCTGGAGCTCTTCCACGTGCAGGAGGGCAGCTGGCAGAAGCTCGCCGAGTTCCCCATCACCCTGGCGGACCTCCCCGAGGCCGACCGGCAGCTGCTCCAAACCGGCATCATATTGCGCGACGCCGGGGAATTGCAGCGAAGCCTGGAGGACTATCTGCCGAATTTTTGATGGCGTTAAAACCTCCTGTGTTTTGCTGAACCGCACATTGTAGGGGACGGCCTCCCGGACGTCCCCGGTCCCGAAAGACAGGCCTTGCTCTCTACGCCCGGGACGTCCGGAGGCCGTCCCCTACCGGCTGTGCTCTGCCAGTCAACTCTTTCCCAGCTCTTCTCCTCTTGCATACGCCGCCAGCGCGGCCTGGCTCACCGCGTGGGCGAAGCCGTGCGCCCGCAGCGCGTTGATCCCCGCGATGGTCGTCCCGCCCGGGGAGCACACCCTGTCGATGAGCTCGTAGGGGTGAAGATTGCTCTCCTGCACCTGCGCCGCGCTGCCGAAGACAGTCTGCGCCGCGATCTCCAGGGCCAGGGCCTTGGGCAGGCCCGCCGTCACGCCCGCGCGGGCTAGCTCGTCGATGAACAGGTATACGAAGGCCGGCGCGCTGCCCGCCAGCGCCGTGAAGGCCGAAAATTGCTTTTCCTCCAGTTCCACGGCCATGCCGAAGCACTCGCAGTAGCACCGCACCAGCGCGCGCTCCTCCTGCGCGGCCTGCGCCGTGAGGCAGTACGCCGTGCAGCCCTGCCCGATTATAGTATTGATGTTGGGCATCAGCCGCGCGGCCCTGGGGGCGTAGGGCGCGAGCTTCTTCAGCGGAACCCCCGCCGCGATGGAAATCAGAAGCGGCTGCTTCTTTTGCAGCGCCTCGTCGATCTCCTCCAGCGCCCCGGGCAGGTCTTGCGGCTTCATGCCCAGCTGCACGACGTTGCATTTTTCAACCAAATCGCTCGCTTTATCAGCGATACCAACGCCGAATTTCTCAGCCATTTCCGGGCGCTTGTCGCAGACCAGCACGTCCTCCTTCCGGAGGAAGCCCTTGTCCAGGGCACGCGCCAGCATGGCCCCCGCCATCACGCCCGTGCCTATGAAGCCGAATTTCATGCTATTCATTCGCCTCTTCTTTCTCAATCACTTCCTCAGGTAACTCGGAAGTGCAATTGGGGCATCTTGTCGCCTTGACGGCGATCTCGCTGCAGCAGAACGGGCACTCTTTTGTCGCCGGCGCGGGTTTGGGTTTTTCCGGCGCAGCTTTCTTTTTCTTGCGGACTTTTTTGCCGGCGTCCCCCACGGAGCTGATGCTCTTGACGATGCAGAACACCACGAAGCCTATAATCAGGAAGTTGAGCGCCGCGGTGAGCAGCGTGCCGTAGGACAATACAATGTGGCCGTTATCCAAGGCCACCTTGGCTGAGACATACGAGTCCATCGCGGGATCCCTCAGGCGGGAGAGATCCAGGAAGCCCTTGCTGAAATCAATGTTCTTTGTGAATATGCTGATGACCGGCATAAATACGTCGTTGACCGCGGAGTTGACGACCGCCTGGAAGGCCCCGCCGATGATGACGCCCACCGCCAGGCTGATCACGTTCCCCTTGGTGATGAACTCCCTGAACTCCGTGCCGAACTTCTTGGCCGTGCCCTTCCGCTTGCCCATTTTCCGCGCACACCCCCGCATGTTAATATAATATCACCCTATTTTACACGAATTCGGAACAATTTGCAAGCAAAAAAGAGAAATTAAAAGTTAATTAACTGAAAACATTGCTTTTCTATTTTGCCGGGGGTATAATAGGAGCACCCCAAGCCAAAGGAGTACCATCATGCTGCTGGCAATTGACGCGGGCAACACCAATTTGACCCTGGGCGTATTCGAGGGAGAACAACTGCGCCTGCGCTCCCGCCTGGCGACCGACCGCAGCCTCACGCCCGACCAGCTGGCCATCCAGCTGCTGGACGCCTTCCGGCTGCACAACGCCGATCCCACAGACTGCGGGGACGCCGTGATCGGCAGCGTGGTTTCGGAGCTCACCGGCTCTTTGGCCGAGGCTGCGCAGAAGCTCGCGGGCAAGCCCCCTCTCGTGCTGGCCCCCGGGGTGAAGACCCACCTGAACATACGCATCGACAACCCCGCCCAGCTGGGCGCGGACCTCATCGCCGCCGCCGTGGCCGCCAAGGCGCTCTACCCCCTGCCCTGCCTCATCGCCGACCTCGGCACCGCCACGAAGATAAGCGCCGTGGCCGCCGACGGCAGCTTCCTCGGCTGCTCCATCTCGGCGGGCGTGGGCATCTCCCTGGAGGCCCTGGCCGCGCGCACCTCCCAGCTGCCCCGCATCGCCTTGCGCGCGCCGGGGCGCTGCATAGGCACCAACAGCATAGAGAGCATGCAGTCCGGCACGGTGTTCGGCACGGCCTGCATGATAGACGGCATGATAGCCCGCATGGAGCAGGAGCTTGGGGCACCGGCCGCCACGGTGGTCGCTACCGGCGGCCTGGCAAGGGAAATCACCGCCCACTGCCAACATGAGATCATACAAAACGAGGACTTGTGCCTGCTGGGATTGCGGGAGATATATTTGAAGAATAGGGGGATTTCGTGATGAAACGATTGCTTTACTTAGCAGCTGCATTGTTGCTCTTGGGGGCCTGTGGAGTGCAAGTCACGCCGGAGGAAACGACAACTCCAACTACCGAAATAACGACCACAACGCAAGTTATCGTCCCACAGCTTTCGCCCGAGCAGGCCGAAAAGATCGTTACAGATTTCATCGGCGAAAAGTCGCATCATCTGGGTATTGAAGCGCGGGACATTACAGATGATGGCCAGTATTACATCGTAGCAGCCAATTGCATTTGGTACTCAGAGGGAGTTTTATGGAGGGGTGGTTATTGCGTTGATGTAATCACAGGCGATCTTTATGGGCCCAATGAGCACAGAGGCGAAAGCATTGGGGCATCGCTGCCGTTGAAAAACTTGAAGTACCTGGATCGGACGGGAGAAGAATACGATGCTGCGGAACTGACCGCAAAATCACTTTTCCCTGATCTGCATCCCGAAATTTATCGATTTGTTCAGCGGGAAGGCCGTACTTATTGTATTTATGCAGTCATTGACATTGTCAAGCACGAATGTGATTTTGTTTACCGCGACCTCGCTACCCAGGAACTCTTCCTCTGGAACCTCGATACCGACACCCTCACCCCATATTCACCGGCCTAGCCGATGAAAATAAACGCGCTGCATCCCCATAACGGAGCAGCAGCAAGGAGGAAACCCATGGCAACCAAGACAAGCAAACGGCAAAAGACCTACGAGCTGGCCCTTTACGCCATGCTCACCGCACTCATCATCGTGATGACCTTCACCCCTGTGGGCTACATCACTACGCCCACGCTCAGCGTCACCCTGATCCATCTGCCCGTGATTATCGCGGCAGTGACGCTGGGACCAAAGGGGGGAACGCTCACAGGCGCGGTGTGGGGCATCACCTGCCTGATCAAAGCCTTTGTCGCCCCCCCGAGCCCCATCGACGGCCTGCTGTTCCGCAACCCGCTGGTCTCGGTCTTCCCGCGCGTGTTGGCGGGGTTCGCCGCCGGAGTGATCTTTTGGGCCATCAGCAAAAGCGGCAGGAATACCAAGGCGGCGCTGGGCAGCGGCCTGGCGGCGCTGGGCGGCGCGCTGACCAATACGGTGGTCACGCTGAGCCTGATCTATATCCTCTACCACGACGCGCTGGAAATCCAGGGCGTGAGCGTCGGCGGGCTGGGAAGGTGGATGTGGGCCATCGCCGGGGTCAACGCCCCCATAGAGATTGCCGCCGCCGTCGTGCTGGCTGTGCCCGTCAGCGTGGCGGTGCGCCGGGTGATGGCGAAGCAAAGGACATGATATGACAAATGTAACCCAGGCGAACATCGACCGTTTCAGCGGCTTCACTGGCCTCTACAACGCTGCCCGCCCCGTCCCGCCGGAGATCATCACGAAAATTATCCTGGTGTACCTGCCTTCGCCGCCGGAGCTTGTGATAGACATCGGCAGCGGCACGGGGCTGTCCACGGTGATCTGGCGCGATTTTGCGCGAAAGATCATCGGCATTGAGCCGGGCGACGACATGCGCCAAGCCGCGCAGCAAAACGCGCCGGACATCCCGTTTCAGGCAGGCTATTCAAACCAGACAGGCCTGGCTTCAAACTGCGCTGACATCGTGACCATCTCGCAGGCCTTCCACTGGATGGACATACCGACTACCCTGGACGAGGTCTGGCGCATCCTGAAGCCCGGCGGCTTGCTTGCTGTGTACGACGCCGACTGGCCGCCCAGCGTGGACTACGTTGTCGAGAAAGAATACAAGGCACTGATGCGCAAGTGCAACGCCGTCAAGCCGCCCGCCAGCAAAAACGACAAAGACGCGCACCTGCGGCGGCTGCGCGAGTTCGGCAAGTTCAGGTTTGTCAAAGAGGCTGTCTGCCACAGCGCGGAGGCCTGCACGCCCGAGCGCATGATCGGCATCGCACTGAGCCAGGGCAGCGTGCAGGGGGCGCTGAAGCTCGATGCGTCTATTCAGGAGGACGTCGATGCGTTTTGCGCCGTTGTGAAGGAGCGCTGCCCGGAGCATTTCGAGATTGTGTTTTCGTATCGGCTCAGGCTGGCGATCAAATAAACAAAACCCCTCATCATCACTGGTGAGGGGCTGTTTTTTCGGATTTCTCCGCCACGACCACCAGTATTGTCAATATCAACAGATACGGCACCGGCGCGAAGACGCCGGGGTTCACCAGGGACATCAGCTCCAGGCCCGCCCAGGCCAGGAACAGCGTCGCGCGAAATTTCGTGAGCCGGCGGCGCAGGAAGATGCGCACGCGCACGATGTACTGGTAGAGATACGCCGCCGCGCCCGCAAGGCCCATGCTGCCGAGGATCTGCAGCGGCGCGTTGTGATACCAGCACAGGGCGAACTGCTTCGAGGGGTGGATGTCCCGGTTGCCCATCCAGCCTATCCCCACGCCGAACAGCGGGTGGGCGAGGAAGTCCCGCAGGGCGCGCTCGTAGAGCCGTATGCGCACCTCCTGGTCGCTGTGGAGCACGCTCTGCAGCAGGCGGCTGATTGTGGGCCAAAAGAAGGGCAGCAGCAGCGGCAGGCACGCGGCCACGGCGGCGAGCACCAACGCGCCGGCGCCCAGATACACCAGGCGGCGCCTTTTGTTTTTATCCGCCAACAGCAGGAACAGCACGCACAGCGCGAGCTCCACCGTGCCGAACAGCATCCCCCCGCGGGAGCTGGACAGCAGCGTGGCCAGGTACATCACCAGGCCCGCGAGCAGCCAGGCGGGCTGTTTGAAAGCTTTGTAGAACGGGAAGGGCAGCGCCAGCATCAGAAACGTCGATACGTTGTTGCGCCATTGGAATTCAATGATCTGCGGCCTGGCGATCAGTACGGGCAGGCGCGTGAGATATAGGTGGAACACCATGAAGGCCGCCAGCAGCCCCAGCGCCAGCATCATGTTGGGGACAAAGCGCTCCAGGCGGCCGTCCGTATCATCGGCTACGGCGCTGGAGAGCCAGATGTAAATCAGCAGCATCCCGAAGCCCAACGCGAAGATGTGGTACAGCGCCCCGCCCGCGAAATACTCCGCCGCGCTGATGGTTCCCGCGCCGCCCAGCGTCACGGCGGCTGAGACCGCCAGCATGGCGGGGCCCGCCTTCCCCCATACGAAGGGCCTGCGGTACAGCACAAAATGCGCGATCAGCGCCCCCGCCGGGAGGAACACCAGCCACCAGTAGGGCAGGAACTGCCGGTACAGCGCGCTGTCGTCGGCGCTGAAAGAGGGGTTCTCGGTGGCCTTGATCATCACCAGGCAGGCCAGCAGCGCGGGCGCGAAGGGGACGAGAATGTCGTCGCATAGCAGCATTTGCACGGAGAACAGCAGCAGCAGCGCGGCGAGGCCCGCCAGCTGCGCGTCCAGCGCCACCGCCAGGGCCCCAGCCGCGCACTGCGCCGCCAGGCACAGCGGGGACGCAAAAAACTGCCGCAGCCGCAGCAGCCATTGCGCCTCGCCGTTTCGCAGCAGGTCCATCCGGGCCCTCACAGTTGAGCAGGGGGTGGCTTTGGGCAGCCACCCCTGCAAAAATCCTTAGTAGTAGTTATAGCCGCCATAATTTGCCGCATGGATCATCCAGGTGTCGCACAGCCGCTGCGTTTCCTTCTTCGCGTAGCGCATCCCTATGCCGTGGTAGCCCAGGGGGTACTGCTCCCGCGTCTCCAGGACATAGGCCTCGAAATCCTCCTGCGCGAGCGTGTTCCCGATCTCCTTTTGCCAGGCGAAGCGGTCCTCGTTCCGGCTGGCCAGGTAGAGGATGATATAGCTGCCGCCGGCCTCTATGACGGTGGTGTCGCCCGCTTTGCGCTCGGGGCCGAACAGCCAGCTGTCGAAGTCCGTGAAATCGCCGGGCGCGATATTGTCGATCAGGCCGGGCTGCGCGCCCTCTTCCCTCTCGATGGGGTCGGGCTGGGCCGCCGCCAGGGCCGCGAAGGCCTCCAGCGTGCCGCCGTCCGCCTCCCACTGGGCCAGCAGCTCGTCGGCCTTCTGCTGCGCGAGCTCCTGCGGCGAGGCCTCGTCGTCCGAGTGCTCCTCGCCCTCCTCATGCTCGTGCTCCCCGACGGGCACCTCGATGGCGTAGAAATCGACCGTCGCCTGGGCGTAGGGCGGCCGCACGACATAGACCGCGTAGAAGGCGGAATCGGTCTCCAGGACAGTGGCGTCGCCTGCTTTACGCGCGGCGCCGAAGACCCAGGCGGTGAAGTCCTTGTCCCTGTAGGTGTTTTCGACATACTCGCGCCGCCTGCGCAGGTTCAGCGTGGCGGATTCGGCGTCGTAGGTGTAGTTGTGCTCGTGATCGACCTCCTCGTCCTCTTCATGCTGGTGCGCCTCGTCGTACAGCGCCTGGTCATAGGCCTGCACCGCCGCGATAAAGCTCTCCTGCGTGCCGCCCCGCAGCAGGTCGTTCGCTTCCCTTTTCGCCTGCGCGTCGTCCGCCGCCTGGCGCGCCTCCAGGGCCTCCATGTTCTCTTCCGGCCCGAGCTCCAGTTTCACCTTGGCGACGGAATAGACGCGGTAGTCCACCTGGTCATAGGCGCCCCGGTCCTCCTCGTAGATGCCCAAGAGCTCCTCATCCGGGTGGTTGGCGAGGAACTCCTTGAGCTTCTTCTGCGAAAAGCCCTGCACCACCGAGTCGCGCTCCTGCAGCTGGCGGTATTTGCGCTGCGTGAGCCCCGCTGTGTAGGAGTTGCGCAGGTAGGCATTCGCGGACATGGCGCTGCCCCTGGCCTCGGCCTTGAGCGCCGCTATCGCCTCGTCCAGCGCCTCCAGCTCCTTCGCGGGCAGCTGGTAGCTGGCCTTTTGCGCCTCGCTGTAGAGGAGGTATTGCCTTTGCAGGTACTTGTTTGTCTCCCTGCGCAGGGATACGTCCCCGTCCACCTTCGAGCCGTCATCGTCTGTGACCTGCTGCTCGAACAGCGAGGTGTGCGTATCCAGGCCGTAATTAATTCCGTATTGGCCGTAATACTCGGCCCTCTGGAAGAGATCGCGGTAGAGCGCGTAGAAGGTGAAGGTCCACTCCGGCACGTCTATGGTCTGCTTGCCCACGGTCAGGGCGGGCCAAAAGCGCCTGGGAAGGCCGTAGCTGCCCGCGTAGATGGAGCCCAGCCCGATCACGACCGCCGCGGCCACGGCCACGGCCACGATCCGCAGCAGCGCGGGCAGGCTGTTCTTGCTGCCCCCGGTTTTTTGCACGCGCTTGCGGCTCTCCTGCTGCTTCCATTTTTTGCGCTCGCGCTCGAATTTTTCCTTCTCCTTCAAGCGCTGCTTTTCCTGACTGGTCAAATCCTTGTCCGCCATACTCTATGTCCTTCCTTAAATGAAATAAAGCCGTACCAAGCTATCATTTTACACGATTTCTTCGCGTTTGACAAGCCTTTTCATAAATTATTTAGGAAATCGGCCTTTTTCACTGAAATATCCAGTGCGCGCAGGCCCTCCAGGGCCCCCGCCGGGCTTTTGAAGTCAAATATAATTCGATGCGAGCACAAACACTGCCGTTTGATGCCCCGTTTCGTATCGGCCTGGTATTGCGCCCGGGGGGCATATTTGCCGTCGCCGACCAGGGCGTGCCCGATGGCCGCCATCTGCGCCCGGATCTGGTGCGTGCGCCCGGTGAGGAGTTCAATTTCCAAAATAGAAATTTCACCGGCCGGGGTTCCCGGAGAGCCCGCAGGCGTTTTGTGGTGTTCTTGCATTACCCTGTATTTCGTCAGGCTCTCCTTCGCGCCCTCTCTGGGATGATCGTGTACCCGCACCAGGCTCCTGCCCTCGTCCTTCGCGAGCCAGCCGCGCAGCAGCAGCCAGCCGTCCGGCTGCTTCTCTCCCTGCTTGGGAACTCCATGCACGGCGCAAAGATAAAACTTGCGAATCTCGCGCCGCTTCATCTTTTCATTGAGCACGCGCAATGCTTCAGCACTTTTTGCGGCGACGACAATCCCCTGGGTATTTCTGTCAATCCTGTTCACCAGCGCGGGCGCGAAGGCGTTTTCCTTCGCCGGGTCGTACTCGCTTTTCTCGTATAAATAGCGTTGCGCGCGCCCCAGCAGCGTGTCGACGTACTCGCTCTCGTCCGGGTGGGAGAGCAGGCCAGCGGGCTTGTCCAGCAGCAGCACGTGGGCATCCTCGTAGAGCACCTCAAGGGCCCGCCCGGCCCGGAGGAAGTCATATTGGTAGTCCGGCGGCGCGAAAAATTCATCCGGCAGCCAGCACTCGAGCTCATCCCCGGTTTCCAGGCGAGCGCTGCCCTCGGCGCGCCTTTTGTTCAGCTTGATTTTTTTCGTGCGCAGCGCCTTGTACAGCAGCGCGGGCGGCAGGCCCGGCGCGGCCTTCTGCATGAATTTATCCAGGCGCTGGTTTGCGTCGTTTTCGGCGATGGTGAAGCGCTTCAAGCCCTGTACCTCTTTATCACCCTCAGCTCGTCCAGCAGGGCAGCGGCGTTCTCCAGGGGGACGTCGTAGTTGAGCTCTATCGAAAGCCCCAGGCCGCCCTGGGGCAGCCACAGGGTCTCCACGCACTCCCTGACATGATCCTTCAGCTGCGAAGGCGTGGCGAAGGGGAACAGCTGCCGGTCGAGGTCCAGGTTGATGGGGATCTTGCCACGGCATACGCGCACGAGATTTTTCAGGCCGTTGGCGCGTATCTGGGGGTTGATCATGTTCGCGCCGCATTCCTGCAAATCGGGCATGATCTCGTGGATGCAGCCGTCGGTGTGCAGGTAGACCAGCTTGCCCGCCTGCCGCGCCATGGAAAACATGCGCGCGAAGCAGGGCTTCATGTATTTGCGCCATTTCGCGGGGCCGATGGCCAGGCCCGTCTGCATCCCCAGATCGTCCGCGAAATACATGACCTCCCCTGCCCGGGGCAGCGCGCATTCAATTTGAATGCAATTGTATTCGAGGACTTTGTCTATCAGAATTTGCAGCTCGCAGCATTCTTCAGCAAAATCAAGCATGGCCTCCTCGAAGCCCCGCAGGTCCAGCAGGCGCAGGTACATCAGGCCGTGGGGCAGCGAGCCGTCCCTATTCTTGGGGATTTGCAGGGCGAGGATGTCCTCCCTGTTGGGCACGGGGTGGCCTGTGGGGATGGCGTCCATGCCGTCGTGCTCGTTGTTCCACACGCAGCCCCACTCGTCCGTCCACTGGCCGCGCTTGTAGCGCCCGCTGAGGCCCTTCCCGGCGCTCTCTGCTGTGGGCGGGTTGTGGAAGAAATCCGGGTATTCCCGGGCGAAACGCTGCATCTCGTCGCCCAGGCGAATCCACATGGCGGGCAGCGCCCCCACGGAGACGGGAATCTCCTCCGGGTGGCCCCAGGTCATGGCCTTGTATAGCAGCTGGCTGTGGTTGCTCATATCCCAAATACTCTCCTTGCGTTTTCTTGGCAAATGTCAATCAATCCCTGCGTATCTATCCCGCGAATGCCCGCGATTTTTTCAGCGATATAGGCGATGTGCGCGCTGTCGCAGCGCTTGCCGCGAAATGGCTCCGGGGCCAGATAGGGCGCGTCGGTCTCCAGCAGCAGGCGCTCCAGCGGGATTTGCGCCGCCACCTCCGCGGGCCTGTGCGCGTTCTTGAACGTCACCGCGCCCCCCAGCCCGATGTACAGCCCCAGCGCGAGCACCTCCCGGGCGAATTCCCAGCACCCGGAGAAGCAATGCACCACCCCGATA